>NZ_LFGT01000009.1:248277-279639 GCF_002078115.1 Halomonas sp. BC2
GCGGCGGGCGGCTTGGGGCTGCCGGCTGCTCGGGCTTGCGGTTCGTCGAGCTGGCTTCCTGGGAGGCCGTCGTGCTGGTCTCATCGCCACCCAGCAGTTTGGCAAAACCGCGAATGAAGCGGCCCAGTACGCTGGGCTGTTCCACGGGCGCCACGGCTGCGGCTGGTTTGGCGGGCGCTTCTTCGGTTTGCAGCGACTCGGGGGCCGGAGCGTTGTGAGCGATGCTCTTGACCGCGGCTTCTGCCCGCTGAGCCGGAGCCGCGAAGCTGGGAGGCGGCTCTTTGCCAATCTCGGTGTCCGTGGAGAGTTCGAAGCTCGACAGGGTGTGGCTGTCGTCTTCGTCCAGGTGGTCATCGCGCAGGCGTTGCACGTCGTAGTGCGGGGTGTCCATCTCCGGGCTGGGCAGGATGACCACGCGCACGCCTTGGCGTGATTCGATATCCGCCAGCACGCTGCGCTTTTCGTTGAGCAGATAAGTGGCGACCGGCACGGGCAGAATGGCGCGGATCTGGGCGCTACGCTCTTTCATGGCCTCTTCTTCGATCAGGCGCATGATGGAGAGCGACAGCGAGCGCACATCGCGGATGGTGCCCTGGCCGTTACAGCGGGGGCAGACCACGCCGCTGGTTTCGCCCAGCGAGGGGCGCAGACGCTGGCGCGACATTTCCATCAGTCCGAAGCGCGAAATGCGGCCGATCTGTACGCGGGCGCGGTCCAGTTTGAGCGCATCGCGCATGCGGTTTTCGACTTCACGCTGGTTGCGAGCCGGGCCCATGTCGATGAAATCGATGACCACGAGCCCGCCGATGTCGCGCAGGCGGAGCTGGCGAGCGATCTCATCGGCGGCTTCGGTGTTGGTTTGCAGGGCGGTCTCTTCGATATCGCTGCCACGGGTGGCGCGGGCCGAGTTGATGTCGATGGAGACCAGCGCTTCGGTGTGATCGATGACGATGGAGCCACCGGAAGGCAGTTTCACTTCCCGCTGGTAGGCCGTCTCGATCTGCGACTCGATCTGGAAGCGCGAGAACAGCGGCACTTCATCGGCATACAGCTTGATCTTTTGCTGGTAGGAAGGCATCACCTGGCGGATGAATGCCAGCGCCTCGGCGTGGATGTCGGGACTGTCGATCAACACCTCGCCAATATCCTGGCGCAGGTAGTCGCGCATGGCACGGATGATGACGTTGGATTCGCGGTAGATCAAAAAGGGCGCAGGGCGCTTGGCGGACTCGGTGGTGATCGATTCCCACACCTGCACCAGGTAGTCCAGGTCCCACTGCAGCTCTTCGGAGCTGCGGCCAATACCGGCGGTGCGTACGATCAGGCCCATCTTGTCGGGAACTGTCAGCTGGCCCATGGCATCCTTGAGCTGGCTGCGGTCATCGCCTTCGATACGCCGCGATATGCCACCTGCACGAGGGTTGTTGGGCATCAGTACCAAAAAGCGTCCGGCCAGGCTGATGAAGGTGGTCAGGGCGGCGCCCTTGTTGCCACGCTCTTCCTTGTCTACCTGAACGATGACTTCCTGACCCTCTTTCAGTACTTCCTTGATGTTCGGGCGGCCCGAAACATCCTTGATGAAGTATTCGCGAGAGATCTCTTTCAGCGGCAGAAAGCCGTGGCGCTCGGCGCCAAAGTCGACGAAGGCGGCTTCGAGGGAGGGTTCTACCCGGGTGATTTTGCCCCGGTAGATATTGGCTTTCTTCTGTTCGCGTGCGCCGGACTCGATGTCCAGATCGTAGAGGCGCTGTCCGTCTACCAGGGCGACCCGCAGTTCTTCGGGCTGGGTCGCGTTAATAAGCATCCGTTTCATGTGGTCTCACGTAGCATGTCGTGCCGTCAAACGAGGAGTCGTCGACGAACCGCTGTGTGCTGCGTGCTTGTGCTCGGCGCATGGTTATGCTGACGCATCAAGCCGGGAAGGCATCGTAGCCGACCCGGCCAATAGGGCGTTGAGTACGTGGCGGAGGCAGAACGTGTTTCGGTGGCTGTCACGTCCATCCGGCTCTGCTGACACCGCCTACACCTGGCATTCATCGATTCGTCAACGCCGGTTGTCGGCACAGCGTTGATCTTTGCGCCCCGGCATGACAGCGCCTTGTGACGAATAAGGTAACTGCCTGGCAGGGGCGTAACGTTTTTTGCCAGTCGAGGCTGGCGGTATTCTTTTCCCTCTGCCGCGGTCAGGCGACAGAGGTGCTGCATTTCATTACGTAGAAGGCGGGCAATGCGTACACTGGCCTGGCCTCGTTGCTCTGACCTGCATGTTGGTCGGGCAGGTGCTTAGGCGAACGTGACGGACAATTCGCTGGACGACAATACGCCATACAAGGCGGCTTATTGCGTTTCAGATCAGCAAGTCACGTTGGCCGATGAGCGTCCTGGAATATAACAGTAAAGAGAAGCGTCAGCAATTGACGCAATGGCGTAAGGTCTACGCTAGAATGCCGCTTTTCAATCAAGGTCACTTTCCACCATGTGGCGTGGATGAGACCAGGAGTACAAGGTAATGTCCGAAGGGCGTGAAGTGCAGTGGGTGGAAATCGCCCCGGAGCAGGCGGGTCAACGAATCGATAATTTCCTCATGACACGATTGAAGGGCGCTCCACGGGCGCTGATCTACCGCATCGTGCGCAAGGGGGAGGTTCGAGTGAACAAGAAACGCGTGAAGGTGGACTATCGCCTGCAGGGGGGAGACCTCGTCCGCGTACCGCCTCTGCGCCTGGCGCCCAAGGAGGCGGTCAAGGAGGTCAGCGATAACCTGCGCGACGTGTTGGTGGGTAGCGTCATCATGGAAGGGCCGGACTGGATGGTGTTGAACAAGCCTTCTGGCCTGGCGGTGCATGGTGGAAGTGGCGTCAAGATTGGTCTGATCGAGGCATTGCGTCAGGTACGCGACGACTTGAGCTTTCTCGAGCTGGTCCATCGTCTGGATCGTGATACCTCCGGGTGCCTGCTGTTGGCCAAGTCGCGTGAGGCGCTGGTGACGCTCAACGAGGCGCTCAAGAAGCACGGCATGGACAAGCGCTATCTGGCACTGGTGGCAGGGCGCTGGCCTGCCAGAAAAACCTATGAAAGTGCCCGGCTGGACCGCTTCGATGCCGGTAATGGCGAGCGGCGTGTGCGGGTGGACCCCAACGGCAAGGTATCACGCACCCATTTCTCCGTCGTGGAGGCCTTCGAAAAAGTGACGCTCATCGAGGCCGAGCCGGTGACCGGTCGTACCCATCAGATTCGTGTGCACGCTGCCCACGCGGGCCACGCCTTGCTGGGCGATGACAAGTACGCGACGCGGGAAAGCGAGCGGTTGTCTAAACAGTTGGGTCTGGGGCGCTTGTTTCTGCACGCGCGCTCATTGACCTTTCCCGAGCCTGGTAACGGTCGTCCGGTGACGGTGAAAGCACCACTGCCTGAGGCACTGAAAGAGACGCTGGCGCGTGCGCGTCAGCAGGGCAAGTAGGGAGAACGCCATGCGTTACGAGCTGATCATCTTTGACTGGGATGGGACCTTGATGAATTCGGTGCCCAAGATCGTGTCGTGCATGCATGCCGCCGCAGCGGATGTACGCTGGCCGCCCCTGGAAGACAGCGCCATCGAGAACATCATCGGTCTTGGCCTGCCCGAAGCCATTGCAACGCTGTGTCCGGGCATTTCGCCGGAGCAGGCAGAGCGCTTGCGCCAGCGCTACTCGCATCACTTTGTGAGTGGCGACACGACGCCCATGCCTTTTTTCAACGGTGTCGAGGAGCAGTTGGCCAAGCTGCGTCAGCGTCCCCGGCAGCGGCTGGCCGTGGCCACGGGCAAGAGTCGTCGCGGCCTGGATCGTGTCTTTCGAGAAACCGATAGCGGCCAGTGGTTCGACGCCAGTCGTACCGCAGATGAAACCCGCTCCAAACCCCATCCACAGATGCTGCTGGAGCTACTCGCCGAGCTTAATACGCCGGTAGAGCGTGCGGTGATGGTGGGGGATACCGAATACGATCTGGAAATGGCACGCGCCATCGGCATGGATCGGGTCGGTGTGACCTATGGGGTGCACTCTGCCGAGCGGCTGGCGGCGTGCCAGCCTGTCTGGATGACGGATGACATTCCCACGCTGTTCGAATGGTTGCATGGCTGACGCTGGGTGATAGCGGGGCTGAGTTTTATATAGCTGATCCACGTGTACACAGCTATTGGTGGTCAATGCCCGAGAGGCAGACAGTATGAGAAACATCGTATGAGGGGAAATATCATGAGGGAAATAGTATGAGCGACGATCAGTCCCGCGATAGAGAGCAAGGCAGCCCCTCCCATGAAGAGCCGTCGGGAAGCGCGCAGGATCCTTGGACGCAGGGACCGCAAGTCGCTGCGACCGCGTCGAAAGCATCGGCCGCAGGTGAGCCGAGCGACGATGCCGAAACGCTGCGCGAACGTCAACGTCTGGCCCAGCTGGAAATGATGGACCGCTGGATTGGTGGCGTCTTGACCGAGCAGCGCCGGGCGCGGCGGTGGAAGCTGTTTTTCCGTTTCGTCGTATTGACGCTGGTGCTGGTATCGATCACCACGACGCTGTACCGCGTTTTCGTGGCAGAGCCGACCTCAAGCGTGCCGGAACAGCAGCATCTGGCGTTGGTCGAGGTGCAGGGCGTCATTGCCAGTGATGCGCCCGCCAATGCCGAACGCATCATTCGCGGTTTAAATCGTGCCTGGGAGAGCGAGAGCGCGGCGGCGGTCGTACTGCATATCGACAGCCCCGGCGGGAGCCCGGTGCAGTCCCAGCGCATCCATGCGGAAATCATGCGGCTGCGTGATCTGGGTGACAAGCCCATCCTGGCGGTCATCGAAGACGTGGGAGCCAGCGGTGCCTACTATATCGCGTCGGCAGCGGATGAGATCATTGCCTCTCCCGCCAGCCTGGTGGGCTCGATAGGGGTCATTTACGCAGGCTTTGGTTTCCAGGAGGCGATCGATCGGCTGGGCGTGGAGCGGCGTGTCATGACCGCCGGTGAAAACAAGGCGTTTCTTGATCCGTTCCAGCCGCTCGATGAGGAGGTGGCTCAGTTCTGGCAAACGGTGCTGGCGCAGACCCACGAGCAGTTCATCGAGGACGTTCGGGCCGGGAGAGGCGAGCGCTTGAGTGGCGATTCTGAGGTGTTTTCCGGGTTGGTATGGAGCGGTGAGCAGGCGCTGGCGCTGGGGCTGGTGGATGAGCTGGCCAGCCTCGAGCAAGTGGCGCGGGCGCGCATCGGAGAAGCCGAGTGGGAGAATTACACGCCTCGCCTGGACCCCTTCGAGCGCCTGACGCGACGCTTCACCCAGGCGGCGGCGGAAGTGCTGGGGGTGGAGAGCGCCCGCTCGCCGCTGCGCTTCCAGGCCCCCTGGTGGTAAGCCTCCTGGTCGTGACTATGCAGTGCCGAGTGGGTCCATGCCTGCCTGGCGCAGCATGTCGCAAAGAGCGATCAACGGCAGGCCGATGAGTGCATTGGGGTCGCGCCCTTCCAGGCGCTCGAATAGCGTGATGCCGAGTCCTTCCATACGAAAGCTGCCCGCACTGTCCAGCGGTTGCTCCAGGGCGACATAGCGTTCGATCTCGGCGTCGCGCAGGGTTCGGAAGACGACATCGAACGTCTCGATATGCACCTGGTGGCGCTGCTGGCGAGTGTCCACCAGTGCCAGGCCTGTCAGGAAGCTGACGCGCTGGCCTGAAAAACGTTTCAGGTTGGCGCAGGCGCGCTCGGCGGTATGGGGCTTGCCCAGCACCTCGCCTTCGAACAGAGCAATTTGATCCGACCCGATGATGCAGTGTGCCGGAAAGAATTCGGCGACGGCGTGTGCCTTGCTCAGCGATAGTCGATGCACCAGGGCTTCGGGCGTTTCATGGGGCAGCGGTGTCTCATCGATATCCGGCGATTGGCACTGGTAGGGTAGCTGTAATCGGTCGAGCAGGGCTTGTCGCGAGCGTGAGCTGGAGGCCAGTACCAGCGTGGCATTGGGGGCGAGGGGCACGATACTCTCCTGTGAAGGGCAAGATTTGGGTGATCGAAAAGAAAAAACGCATCGCCGACAGTGTAGCGAAAAGCCTTGGCGCATGCCTGCAGAGGCTGTCTGCGAACAGAAACTGTCAAGAAATATGCCGCTGGCTTTGACACCGGCGGGGCGAGTGCCTATCATTGCGCGCCTATGTTGACCTCACAACTCCCCAGCCGGGTTGAGCCTTATAAGCTTGCAGCCCGCCGCGAACGACTCGAAGGCCTGGTAGCCTTGAACAAGCTGCCACGCCTGGCTGAAGAAGCCGGCGACCAAACGGGTGACGGTCACGTCATCCTTGAGTTTGGTGTCGATGCCCAGGGCCGTCGCGAAATTCGTGGTTCCTTGAAAGCGACTCTGGCGCTGCCTTGTCGTCGTTGTCTGGTGCCGCTGAATCAAGACGTGTCGAGTGATTTCCTTCTGGGAATGATTTCGGACGAAGCGTTGGCTGCCGAGCTGCCTGCCAGTCATGAGCCTGTGCTGGTGGAAAACGAACAGCTGGACTTGCTGACGGTAATCGAGGATGAGTTGATCCTCAGCTTGCCGCAGGTGGTCTATCACGATGAGACCGAATGCCATGTCTCGGCGGAGCAGCTGGTCAGCAAGACCGAAGGCGCAGCGGACGAGTCCGCTCCTGCCAAAAACCCTTTCGCGGTGCTCAATGCTTTGAAAAGCAGTGGCGCTTTGAAAGGCAAAAAGTAAGCATCACTTACCCTACATACCTTGGAGTAAACACCCATGGCAGTTCAACAGAACCGTAAAACTCGTTCCAAGCGCGGTATGCGTCGTAGCCACGATGCGCTGAGCGCCCCGACCCTGTCTCAGGACAAGGAAACCGGCACGACTCACCTGCGTCACCACGTTTCTCCGGACGGTTTCTACCGTGGTCGCAAGGTGGTTGAGGTTTAAGCCTCTCTCGACCTTTCGCGCGGCCAGTCAGCGTGAGTGCAGTGCGCCTGGCGATTGATGTCATGGGGGGTGACCAAGGCCCCCGTGCCATTGTCGAAGGCTCTGCAAGAGCAGTGGTGGAAAATCCTGTTCTCGAACTTGCTCTGTTTGGCCCGCATCAGCGCATTGTCGCTGAGCTTTCGCGCTTGCCGCAGCCCTTGGCTGCGGCAGTGTCACGTTTGGCGGTCATCGACGCGCCTGATAGCGTGGCGCCCGACGCTACCGCCGCCTGGGCGTTGCGCCGCGGCCAGCACACCAGCATGGCCTCCATGCTGCGCCATGTGTCGGCTGGGCACGCCGTTGCGGGGGTCAGCGCAGGCAATACCGGAGCGCTGGTGGCGCTTGCAAGGCGTGAGCTGGGCATGCTTGCGGGGTTTTCCAGGCCAGCGATCAGCACCGCCATTCCTGCACGATCAGGGGGGCGTTGCTATCTGCTTGATCTGGGTGCCAACGTCGATTCCCCCGCAGAACGGTTGGTAGATTTTGCCGTCATGGGGGCGGCCATGGCGCAATGCATGGACGGTATCGAACGTCCGCGCGTGGCGTTATTGAACGTTGGCTCGGAAGCCACCAAGGGCAGTGCCACGGTGCGCGAGGCAGATGCCTTGATTCGTCGTCATGCAGACCCTGGTTTCGACTATTGTGGCTATGCTGAGGGGGGTGATGTCTTTCAGGGTCAGCTGGACGTGGTCGTGTGTGATGGCTTTGTCGGCAATGTGATGCTCAAGGCAAGTGAAGGTTTGACTCGTATGCTGGTCGAGCGTGTTCAGATGGCGTTTGAATCGCGCCTCACTGGGCGGCTGGCAAGTCTACTGGCCAGGCCTGTACTCAAGCGCCTCAAGCAAGAGCTGGATCCGGTGCGCTATAACGGAGCCAGCCTGCTTGGGTTGAAGCATATCGTGGTGAAGAGTCATGGCGGAGCCCAGGCAGACGGCTTTTATTATGCCATTTTGCGGGCACTGCATGAGGTGGAGCAGGCCCTGCCTGCCCAATTGGCAAAGCGTTTTTGCTGATGCCGCCGTGATTGTATGACAATAAACGATATACGACTTTGCGGGTTATTGGAGGCAGCAGGACAGGAGATGCCGACACCCGTTGTCAAACGGGGACAATAGCTACGCCTATCGCTCAATTGAGCAAATGCCTACAAGAGCAAAGGTGAACGACATGTCTCAACCCCTTGCCCTCATTTTTCCCGGGCAGGGCTCTCAGCAGCTTGGAATGCTGCGAGAGCTGGCCGAGCGCTACAGCGTAGTGGGAACGACCTTTGAGGAAGCGTCAGATGCGTTGGGCTACGATTTGTGGAAAGTAGTCCAGGAAGGACCTGAAGATGCATTGAACGCGACCGCGTGCACCCAGCCGGCGCTGCTGACCTCCAGCGTGGCCATCTGGCGTGTATGGCAGGAGTTGGAAGGACCGCGCCCCAACATGATGGCAGGCCACAGCCTGGGCGAGTACAGTGCCATGGTGTGTGCCGGTGTCATGGGGTTTGCCGAGGGTGTGCAGCTGGTACGCCTGCGCGGTGAAGCCATGCAGCAGGCGGTGCCCGCTGGTCAGGGGGGGATGGCGGCCATCCTCGGGCTGGATGATCAGGCGGTAGAAGACGCCTGTGCGCAAGCAGCCCAGGGCGACGTGGTCGCTGCGGTCAACTACAATTCGCCTGGCCAGGTGGTCATCGCGGGCAGCAAGGCGGCCGTAGAGCGTGCTATCGTTGCCTGCCAGGAGGCGGGTGCCAAGCGTGCTCTGTCCCTGCCGGTCTCTGTGCCTTCGCACTGTGCGCTGATGAAGCCTGCGGCCGAGCAGTTGGCCGAGGCCATGCAGAAGATTGAACTGCGTGCACCTCGCTATACGGTGGTTCAGAATGTAGATGCCCAGGCGCATGCCGATATCGATACGCTGCGCACGCGGCTGATCGAACAGCTTTATCAGCCGGTGCGCTGGTCTGCCTGCGTCGAAGCGATGACCGAGCAAGGGGCGAGCGTGTTTATCGAGTGTGGTCCTGGTAAGGTGCTGACCGGCTTGAACAAGCGGATCGTGCGCAGTGCCAAGGGGTTGGCGGTCAATGACCCGGATAGCCTGGATGCCGCGCTGGAGTTGGCTCGCGAAGCGTTGGCAGATGGTGCGTGACCAGCGGTTGTTTTCTGCTACCTTTGCTAGTTTGGTAAAAGGATAAACGTAATGACGCAAGAAAAACGAGTGGCGCTGGTCACTGGCGCCAGCCGAGGTATCGGGCGAGCCATTGCTCACGAGCTGGGTCGCCAAGGGCGCATCGTGGTGGGAACCGCCACCAGTGAGTCGGGTGCCGAGAAAATCGATGCCGATCTCAAAGCCAATGGTATCGAAGGCGCTGGCCTGTGTCTGAACGTGACCGATCAGTCCAGCATCGATGAGGTGTTGAAGAGCATTACCGAGCGTTTCGGTGCGCCGACCATTCTGGTCAACAATGCCGGTATCACTCGTGATAACCTGCTCATGCGCATGAAGGAAGAGGAGTGGGATTCCGTCATGGATACCAACCTCAAGTCCGTCTATCGTGTCAGCAAGGCTTGTTTGCGCGGCATGACCAAGGCACGCTTTGGTCGTATCGTGTCGATCAGCTCGGTGGTGGCGACCATGGGCAACCTGGGGCAAGCCAACTACGCGGCTGCCAAGGCGGGCATGGAAGGGTTCAGTCGTGCACTGGCCCGTGAAGTTGCCTCGCGTGCGATCACGGTCAATGCCGTGGCACCGGGTTTCATCGCGACCGACATGACCGAAGCGCTGCCGGAGGCGCAGCACGAGATGCTGCTCAAGCAGATTCCGCTCGCTCGCCTGGGTGGGCCGGAAGAGATCGCCGCCGCAGTAGGGTTCCTGACCAGTGATGCTGCAGGTTACATCACGGGTGAAACCCTGCATGTCAACGGCGGTATGAATATGCGTTGATGGCCTTGAGACTGGCGGTTGCGTCAGCTTGAGGGCGTCTATAAACTACCCCGCAGCTTTTGGCTTGCGGTTTCCAAATAGCTGGTTATCTATAACGGCTAATGTGAACGACTGGAGTACGTTGATGAGTACTATTGAAGAGCGCGTTAAAAAAGTTGTGGCAGAGCGCCTGAACGTAAAAGAAGAAGATATCCAGAATAGCTCTTCTTTCACAGAAGACCTGGGTGCTGACTCTCTGGACACCGTTGAACTGGTGATGGCGTTGGAAGAGGAATTCGACACCGAAATTCCTGACGAAGAAGCCGAGAAGATCACCACGGTTCAGGAAGCCATCGACTACGTGAACGCCCACCAGTAAGGGCTCGGTCGACGCTGTGAACCAGGGTGGCAAGCTGTCCACCCATGTTAAAAAAGCCGTCCTGATATGGGGCGGCTTTTTTTGCTTTGCGGTCACAATGAATATAACGTGCAATCTCCGTTATACTAGTCACCAATTTTGTGCTGCAAGATGACCCGGACGGGTCGTGTCACCAAGGATGCCTGGAGGAAAACTGATGGCGCGGAGAAGGGTAGTGGTAACCGGGTTAGGCCTGGTGACCCCAGTGGGCAACAACGTGGCTGAATCGTGGGCGAATATCGTCGCCGGTAAAAGTGGAATCGCAGCCATCGAGCATTTCGATACCAGCGGTTTCAACACGCGGTTTGGCGGTTCGGTCAAGGACTTCGATATCAGCCCTTATCTGAATCCGAAAGATGCCCGCAAGATGGATCTATTCATTCAATACGGCATGGCAGCCGGAGCCCAGGCCATTCAGGATTCTGGCATCGAGTGCACTGAAGAGAATGCCGAGCGGATTGGTGTGGCGGTAGGCTCGGGCATTGGCGGCCTGCCGATGATCGAGCAGAACCACAGTGCGCTGCTCAAGGGAGGCGCTCGTCGCGTGTCGCCGTTCTTCGTGCCCGGCTCTATCATCAATATGATTTCCGGTAACATGGCCATTCAGCACGGCTTCCGAGGCCCCAATATCGCGATTGCCACGGCCTGCACGTCGGGGACTCACAATATCGGCTACAGTGCGCGTACCATCGCCTATGGCGATGCCGACGTGATGGTGTGTGGCGGGGCAGAAATGGCCACTACGCCCTTGGGCCTGGGGGGCTTCTCAGCGGCCCGCGCCTTGTCTACTCGCAATGACGACCCGCAAGCGGCCAGCCGCCCCTGGGATCGGGATCGCGATGGTTTCGTGCTGTCCGACGGGGCGGGCATACTGGTGCTGGAAGAGTACGAGCACGCCAAGGCGCGCGGCGCACGCATCTATGCGGAGCTGGCAGGCTTTGGCATGAGCGATGATGCCTATCACATGACCGCCCCGCCGGAAGATGGTCGAGGCGCTGCGCTCTCCATGAGCAACGCCATCAAGGACGCGGGTATCGACCCCTCCGAGGTGGACTATATCAATGCCCATGGTACCTCGACGGCCGCAGGCGACCTGGCCGAAAGCCGTGCCGTCGAGAAGGTGTTGGGCAGTGCTGCGCAAGACGTGGCGGTCAGCTCGACCAAATCCATGATTGGCCACTTGCTGGGTGCGGCCGGTGCGGTTGAGGCGGTGTTCAGTATTCTGGCGATTCGTGATCAGGTGGCACCGCCCACCATCAACCTGGATAACCCCCAGGAGGGCTGTCGCCTCGACTACGTGCCCCACACCGCCCGCGACATGCGCATCGATATCACGCTCTCCAACTCCTTCGGGTTTGGTGGCGCCAACGGTTCGCTGCTGTTCAAGCGGGTATAGCGCGTCATGACCATGCCTTGGGTGCCGTTCGATGACCGAGGGCTGGCGTATGGGGATGGCCTGTTCGAAACGGTGCTGCTGCGTGAAGGGCAGCCCGTGCTGTGGTCATACCATCAGGCAAGATTGGCCTTGGGGTGCCAGCGGCTTGGTATCCCGATGCCTGCTGATTCAGCACTTGCCGATACGTGGAAAACCCCAGCAGAGGCACCTCTGGAGGTGCTCAAGGTCATCGTGACCCGGGGCAGCGGGGGGCGTGGTTACGCGCTCCCCGATCAAGTAGCGCCAAGGCTGCTGAGCCGCAGAACGCCCTTTGCTGCCAGCCCCGAGCGCTGGCAGCAGGGGGTGCGCGTGCGCTTATGCCAACTGCGGCTGGGTCACCAGCCGCAGTTGGCGGGCATCAAGCACTTGAACCGCCTCGAAAACGTGCTTGCTCGCCGGGAGTGGCAGGCAAGTACCATTGCTGAAGGGCTGCTACTCGATCACCGCGATCACGTCATCGAAGCGACCAGCATGAACCTGTTCTGGCAATCGGGTCAGGCGTTGTTGACGCCCTTCGTCGATGGCTGTGGCGTCGCAGGAACGCTGCGGGCTGCGCTACTGGAGCTGGGGCATGTCAGGGAGAGCAAGCTGCCTGTGAGCGCGCTCTCCAGCGTCGAGCGCCTTTGGGTGGGCAACTCTGTGCAAGGCGTGTGGCCCGTGCATCGGTTGGATGACCCGCAGGGCAGCATCTTGCGTACCTGGCCGGAGGTGCAAGGCCCCGATCCGTTACAGCGGGTGGCCCATCCGCTATTGGGCTATCCAGCCTGAATAGCCAACAACGACTTTAAAATCACTGAGGTGACATCGTGAAACGGTTTCTTATCGCCGTGGGGCTGATCATTGCGCTAGGCGTTGCCGCAGTGGCCGGTGGTTACGCCTATTGGCAGCATCGTCTGGCGGCGCCCATTGCGCTGGATGAACCCGCGCTTTACCAGGTGCCTGCCGGTGCAGGCTTCAATCAGGTGCTTCGTCAGTTGGAAGCGGAAGGCATTATCCAGGCGCGCTGGCCCTTCCAACTGCTGGCGCGGCTGGAGCCCGAGCAGGTGCCGCGTCTGCGGGTTGGCGAATATCAGCTGGTGCCGGGCATGAGCGGTATGGAGTTGGTGGCACTGCTGGGCAGCAACAACGTGGTGACGTACCCGTTGACCATCCCGGAAGGGTGGACCTTCCGCCAGATGCGCGCTTTGCTGGACAGTGCCCCGAAGCTGGAAAATCGCACCGCCGAGATGAGCGATGACGAGGTCATGGCTTTATTGGGGCGTGAAGGCACGTTTCCTGAGGGTTGGTTCTTTCCGGATACCTACCGCTACCACCTGGGCATGAGTGATGTGGATATTCTGCGCCAGTCGCTGAGCCGCATGGAGCGAATCCTGGAAGAGGTCTGGGAGCAGCGTGATGACGACCTGACCATCGATACCCCTTACGAGGCGTTGATCATGGCGTCGTTGATCGAACGCGAAACCGGTGCGCCGGAAGAGCGTCGTGAAATCGCCGGGGTGTTCAAGCGGCGCATGGAGCGGGGCATGCGGCTGCAGACCGACCCGACCATCATCTATGGCATGGGCGAGCGTTATCAGGGGCGCATTACTCGCGCCGACATCCGCGAGGCAACCCCCTACAATACTTACGTGATCGATGGCCTTCCGCCCACGCCCATCGCCATGCCGGGGCGCGCCTCGCTGGAGGCGGCGGTGAATCCGTTGCCGGGTGAAACGCTCTACTTCGTTTCCCGTGGCGATGGTACGCACCACTTTTCGCGCACCCTGCGCGAGCACAACAATGCGGTGAATCGCTATATTCGCAACCGCTGACACACAGATCATGGCGAGCATTATCATGGCGTATCTATTCCGTAAGGGGCAGCAATGAGCAAGCGTGGTCGCTTCATCACCCTGGAGGGCGGTGAGGGCGTCGGAAAATCTACCAACGTGGCGTTCGTGGAGGCCTGGCTGAAAGAGCAGGGGCTCGACGTAGTGCGAACTCGTGAGCCCGGTGGCACGCCGCGTGCCGAAGCCATTCGCGAGCTGCTGCTGGATCCTGCACCCCAGGAGCCGCTGAGCGTGGACGCTGAGCTACTGCTGGTCTTTGCAGCCCGAGCACAGCATCTGGCGGAAAAAATCGTGCCGGCCCTGGAGCGCGGTGCCTGGGTAGTGTGTGACCGCTTCACCGACGCCACCTTTGCGTATCAGGGTGGCGGGCGTGGCATCGATCCGGCGCGCATTGCTCAGTTGGAGTGCTTCGTTCAGCAAGGGCTTGCGCCGGATTTGACGCTGCTGCTGGACATGCCCGTCGAGGCTGCCCGCCAACGCCTGGAGGGGCGGTTGCGTGATCTCAATACCCAGCGCGACCGTTTCGAGCAGGAGCAGGCCGCGTTTTTCGGCGCCGTGCGTGAGGCTTACCTGGCGCGGGCCCAAGCGGCACCGCAGCGCTTTGCCGTGGTCGATGCGGCACAGCCTCTCGAAAGCGTGCAGGCGGCCATTGCGCGCGCACTGGAAACACGGATGGCGCAATGGTCGTAAATGATGTCTTGCCGTGGCACCAGGCGACGTGGCGGCAGCTGGTTCGCTTGGCCGACAGCGGTCGCATGCCCCATGCGCTGCTGCTCAGCGGCGCCCATGGGGTGGGCAAGCAGCAGCTTGCCGAAGCGCTGATCGCACGCACGCTATGCGCGCAGCCCGGTGACCAGGCGTGTGGTCATTGCCATGCTTGCCATATGCTGGCGTCAGGCTATCACCCCGACCTGCTGAGGGTGTCGCCGGAGGAGGGCAAGCGTCAAATTCGCATAGACCCCATTCGCGAGGTCAACCGTTTCGTGTCACAAACGGCCCAGCAGGGCGGTTACCGAGTCATCGTCGTGTCACCGGCGGAGGCCATGAACATCGCGGCGGCCAATGCGCTGCTCAAGAGCCTCGAGGAGCCGGGTGAAAAGACGCTGTTCATTCTGCTCTCCGATGTACCCTCTCGCACGCTGCCCACCATCCGTTCGCGCTGCCAGCAGTGGGCGCTACCCAGCGTGGCATTCGACGAGTGCCGTGGCTGGCTGACCCAGCAGTTGGGCGGTGACGAGGCACACTTCTGGTGGCAAGTTTCAGGCGGCCTGCCCTTGCTGGCGGTGGAGCTGGCGGCGCCGGAGGAGCGGGCGCTACGCCATCAGATTCATGACTGCTTCGAGCAGCTGGTCAGAGGCGCCGAGCCGGTGGCGGAGGCGGCGCGGTTGGATCGTCAGGCGATCGATTCGATCTTGTGGTACGGTATTGCCTGGCTTGAAGACTTGATCCGGCTAGGGCTGTCGGGCGAGCAAAGCGCGTTGCACAACCCGGATCTTGCGCCACTGTATCGGCAAGCCGTCAAGAATGGCCGGGTTCAGGATTGGTTTCGGCTGCTCGATTACGCCCGCGAGCAACGTCGGCTGCTGGCCGTGGGAGCCAACCCCAACCCGCAACTGGTGCTGGAGGCCTGGCTGGTGCGCTGGTCGGCCCTGCTGCGCTCATGACAACGTGTTTTTGACGAGGTGGTGATGGCTGCTCAAAAAGCGCTCTCCTTGACCATACCGGATGTGCCTACGCTGCTCGCTGCCTATATGCCTTTTCTGGATCGCGGCGGGATCTTCGTCCCCACGCCTTCGCTCTATCGTCTCGGGCAGCCGGTGGTATTGCTGTTGACGCTGCCGGGGGAGACCGAACGCCTTTCTGTCAGTGGTCAGGTCATCTGGATTTCGCCTGAAGGTGTCAGCGGTCGGCGGATGCCGGGCATCGGGGTGCATTTCAGCCAACAGGATTACCCTGTCCGCGACCGGATCGAAACCTTGCTGGCCGGTCAGTTGGACAAGGCACCGCCTTCGTTCACGTTGTAATATTTTCGTCACGCCACTCATCCCCTGCGAGATTTTCATGTTCGTTGATTCACACTGTCATCTGGACCGCCTATCCGAGCTTACCCACGGCGGCGACGTGGCTGCCACGCTGGCAGCAGCGCGTGCTGCTCACGTGCATCAGTTTCTGGCCATCTCGACCTCGCTGGAAGCGTTGCCTGGTCTGGCCGCCATCGCCAGGGCACATGAGGATGTGGTGATATCGGCAGGGCTGCATCCGCTGCACCAGGCTCCGGTAGAGCCCAGCGTGGAGCAGATCGTGGAGGCCGCCCAGCAGTACGACGTGGTGGCCATCGGGGAAACCGGGCTGGACTACCACTATCAGGAGAGCGTGCCTCAGGCCGTTCAGCATGAACGCTTCAAGCGTCACCTGATCGCTGCCTCCGAACTCGAGCTGCCGGTCATCGTGCATACTCGAGAGGCCAAGGAGGACACCCTGGCCCTGCTGCGCGAATACGCCGATCCTCACGTCGGCGGGGTATTGCACTGCTTCACCGAAGATCTGGACATGGCCCGAGAGGCCGTCCGGCTCGGCTTCTACATTTCGCTGTCGGGAATCATCACGTTTCGTAACGCAGCGCCATTGCGAGAGTTGGCTCGACAGCTGCCCCTCGACAGGCTGCTGATTGAAACCGATAGTCCTTATCTGGCCCCCGTGCCCTATCGTGGTAAACCCAATGAGCCTGCCTGGGTCGTCGAAGTCGCCGAGTGCATTGCTCAGCAGCGCGGCATCACCACCGACGAGGTCGCCATGCAGACTACCGCCAATTTCTACCATCTGTTTCGTGGTGCCGTTCCCGATGCACCGCCTCATGTCAAAGAAGCGCTGGCCCAGTCCGGTCTGTTGGTATAGCGCTCGGCGCAGTTCAGGAGAAGGGCGATGACGCTGGATCGGCTACTGCAGCAACGGGGTGACGCGGCAGATATTCCCCCGCTGGATACCTGGCATCCTGCGCTGTCTGGCGACATGGATATCGTGATTCATCCAGACGGCACCTGGCAGCACGAGGGGCAGCCGTTTGCGCGCCCGGCGGTGGCGAAGCTGCTGGCAAGCCTGCTGCGCCTGGACGATGAGGGCTACTGCCTGGTGACACCTGCGGAGCGCTGGCGCGTTCAAGTAGTGGACCGTCCGCTGCTGATCGTGGAAGCGGATTTCTACGCTGACGCCTGGTGGTTCAAGACTCAGTTCGACGATGTGGTGCGGCTGGACCACCAGCACCCGCTGACGCTGACCGCCACCCCCGACGGAGAGTTGGCCCCCGAGTGTGCGGTGCGCTTTGGCCTGGCCGCGCGCCTGCATCGCAACGTGTTCTACCGACTGGTCGAGCAGGCCCAGATACACGAGCTGGCCGGTGGCCGCAGCGAGTGCCGTCTCTACAGTGCGGGTGAATGGTATCGGCTGGGCATGTGGGATCACGGCGTGGCGGGTGAGGTCTCGTGAAACTGACCGCCGAACAGCAGGCCGTCGTTCACCACGATGCCGGGCATGCACGGGTCGCGGCGGTAGCAGGAGCCGGTAAAACGACCACCATGGCCGCACGCGTGCTGCACCTGTTGGCGCAGGGAGTCTCCCCGCGGCGGATGCTGGTACTGATGTTCAACCGCTCGGCCAAGGATGATTTTCAGCGTCGCCTTGCCAAAATGGCGCCGCAGGGGCAAGTCCTGCCGGATGTACGTACCTTCCATTCGCTCGGGCATCGGCTCACGCAAAGTTTGTGTCGTTGGGGGGCGCTGGCGCCGCGGCGGCTGCTCTCTGCCGAGTGGCAGATGGAGCGTTTGCTGCGCCAGGCAAGTCTCAATGTGCTGGGCGATGCCGAGCAACGGGATGCCGCCCTGGAAGGGGAGCGCCTGGAAGCGCTGGCCCATTTTTGTGCTCTGGTCAAAGCAGAGATGTTGCCTGCTGCCACGCTGTATGAGCAGCTAAGCTACGAGCCTGACACCGATTACTTTCCGGCAGCCTTCAGCGAGGCCGAGCGCCTGCTGGAAGCCGAAGGCGTCATGACTTACGCGGACTTGCTCTACCGCCCGCTGCAAGCGCTGGAGGCCGAGCCTGCTTTGCGTCAGCGGGTCGAAGGATTCCTCGACCACGTCATCGTGGATGAATACCAGGATATCAATACCGTTCAGCAGCGGCTGTTGGCCGTGCTGGCAGGCCCTGATGCCAGCGTCATGGCAGTAGGAGATGCCAATCAGTGCATCTATGAATGGCGGGGTGCCAGGCCGGACACCATGCTGGAAAACTTTACCGCCACCTTCGGCACCGCCACGGATTACCCGCTCTCCACGACCTTTCGCCATGGACACGCGCTGGCGCTGACGGCCAACCACGCCATCATGGCGAACCAGCGCCGCCCCGACCAGCTATGCCTGGCGGCTGCCCAGAATCCGAAGACTCAGGTCCGCGTGGGGCAGGGCAGCCGCCTGTTGCTGGATGCCTTGATGGACTGGCAGGCCCAGGGGCGGGCATTGAGTGATGCCAGCCTGCTGGTGCGCAGCTGGGCGCTTTCGGTGCCTTTTCAGCTGGCGCTGCTGCAGGCCGGGGTGCCTTTTCGGCTGCTGCGTGAGGATCGCTTCGTGTTTCGCCTGCCGCTGGTACAGGCACTGGCAGGCTATTTGAAGCTGTCGCGGCGGGCCGAGTTGCTGCACGATCCCGAGCATCTGCTGCTGTTGCTGTCCCAGCCCGCGCCGTTCGTGGCCCGTGAGCGCCTGCAGCGCCTGGCGTCTCAGCTGGCGGCCACCCAGCGCTGGCCAGAGCGAGATGACGCCGTGCTGTCCGCGCTCAAACCCTTGCAGCGGCGCACGCTGAAAAAACGCTGGGAGCTGCTGTGCGAGCTGCCGCGTTTGGCTGGCTGGCCGCCAGCCCGGCTGCTGCATCACGTGGTGGATACCATCGATGCCGAGAAAACCCTCAAGCGCGCGGCTGCTCGGCGCGATAAAGGCGAGGAAGACGTGCGTCTGCTGGACGTGTTGATCGAACAGGCGGAGAGCGTTCGGGACCCCGATGCCTTCATCGAGCTGCTGGAGCGCCCAGTGGAGAATCAGGCCCAGGGCGTGTTGATTACCACGGTGCATGGTGCCAAAGGCCTGGAGTGGCCGCTGGTGGCGGTGGCCGGCGTCAATGAAGAGGACTTTCCCCACTACAGCCGCGACAACCCGCTCAGCGATGAGCGTCTGGAAGAGGAGCGGCGGCTGTTTTATGTGGCCATCACCCGCGCCAAAGAGCAGTTGCTGGTGCTGCATGACGGTGGCGCTCATCGCCCTAGTCGTTTCATTGGTGAAAGCGCCTGGCAGGATGCCGTGCGTATTGCTGAATGCCTGCATGATGAGGGCGGCAGCGCCGAGCCGCTGGAGGTATCGTCGCCTGGGTTGGTGAGACGCTACCTCGACCGGTTGGGACGCAGTGATATCGTTCTGACTGCCTCGCAGCTCAAGGAAACCCCTGCGGACTATCAAGTGACCATGTCGTTCTACCCGGGCCAGCGTCTGCGACATGCCGTATTTGGGGAAGGCGAAGTGGCGGCAGTAGAGGGTAATCCGTCCGACCCGGTGATTGATGTGCGGTTTGTGCAAGCGGGGCGACGTCGTCTCATCGCCCGCCGTGCACCTATTGAGGTGATGGAGCCTCCGGTGCAGCCAGCGTAGCCAGCTGCACCATTGCTATCCCTGTTACATATTTGGATAGTTCGGGCCGCCACCGCCTTCAGGGGCTACCCAGGTAATATTCTGGGCGGGGTCTTTAATATCACAGGTTTTGCAGTGTACGCAGTTCTGGAAGTTAATCTGGAAGCGCGGCTTGCCTTGATCATCTTCGACGACTTCATACACCCCCGCCGGGCAGTAGCGCTGGGCAGGCTCGGCATACTTGGGCAGATTGTCACGAATCGGCAGCTCTGGGTCTGCGAGGCGCAGGTGGCAGGGCTGGTCTTCCTCATGGTTGGTGTTCGAGAGAAATACCGAGGTGGACTTGTCGAAGGACAGCTTGCCGTCCGGCTTCGGATACTGAATCTTCTCGAATTCGGCCGCCGGTTTCAGGGCACCGTGGTCGGTGGTGGTGTCGTGCACGTTGGGCAGCTTGTTGCCCAGCAGTTGGTTCGCGAAGTTATAAGCCCCGCCGCCGACCGTGCCATATTTATGGATCGCCGGACCAAAGCTGGCGCTCTCTTTCAACTCCTGGTAAGCCCAGCTGGCTTCCCACAAGCGTTCGAAGCTGGCCAGCGTCTGCCCACCCTCGTCGCCGCCCTTGATGGCTTCGAAGACGCTCTCCGCCGCCACCATGCCTGATTTCATGGCGGTGTGCAGGCCCTTGATCTTGGCAAAGTTCAGCGTGCCCGCGTCACAACCAATCAGCAGACCACCGGGGAAGGTCATCCTGGGCAGGCAGTTGAAGCCTCCCTTGGCAATCGCGCGCGCGCCATAAGCCACCCGCTTGCCGCCTTCCAGATATTGGCTGAGCACCGGGTGATGCTTCATGCGCTGGAATTCGTCGAAGGGCGAGAGCCACGGATTCTGATAGCCCAGGTCCATGATCAGCCCCACCACGACCTGCTGGTTTTCGGCGTGGTAGAGAAACCAGCCACCGTGGGTCTTGCTGTCCAGCGGCCAGCCAGAGCCGTGAACCACCAGGCCAGGCTCGTGCTTGTCGGCGGGTACATCCCATAGCTCTTTCAGCCCGATGCCGTAGTGTTGAGGGTCTCGACCAGCATCCAGCGAGAACTGCTTGATCAGGCGTTTGCCTAGATGGCCTCTGGCGCCCTCGGCAAATAGCGTGTACTTGGCGCGCAGCTCCATGCCGGGCATGTGGCTATCCTTGGGGGTGCCATCGGCACCGATGCCCATGTCGCCAATCAGAATGCCGCGCACCACGTCATCCTCGATGATCACTTCCTGGGCGGCGAAGCCCGGAAATATCTCGACGCCCAGGGATTCTGCCTGCTCACCCAGCCAGCGGCACAGGTTGCCTGCGCTGATCACGTAGCGGGTCAGTTCACCGCCGGTGTTGTGCATGCTTTTGGGTACCAGCGCATTGGGGATTTTCTGCGCCTTTTTGGCATCCTTCAGCAAATAAACATCGTCGCGCGTGGCGGGCGTGTTCAGAGGAGCGCCGCGCTCTTCCCAGTCGGGAAAAAGCTCCGCCAGGGCGCGGGGTTCGAACACCGCGCCAGACAGAATATGCGCTCCTACCTCAGATCCTTTCTCGACCACGCAAACGGTCAGCTCTTGTTCCGCTGCGTTGGCCTGCTGCATCAAACGGCAGGCGGCGGCCAAGCCAGAGGGGCCTGCGCCCACGATGACCACGTCAAAATCCATTACATCGCGTTCAACGGTTTCCACCCGGTTTCTCCTTATTCTCATAAGTGCCACTCGTCGGTGCTAGCGATTGAGCACTAGCTTATGAAAAGATGGCCTTAATTTAAAACGGTCGTTTGCTTCTGGTTATCACCCATGATAGGCATAATACCTGTGTCAGGTAACCCCTACGATGGCAAAAGCGCACTTTACGGTAAAAGCCGCCAGCGACTACGACCAAGGCCGCAGTGATTAGGTGTTGTTGCATAAAGGTAGGCTGTGGCAAATTGATAGGGTTTTTCATTTGCTAGCCTATCAAACGCTTGCATGAATTTTTTTACGCTGCTATCCGAGCGGCGTCTGTTCAGGTCAACGGCTATCATCCAGGCCAAGCGAGGAACCTATGAAAGTACTGGTCGCGGTAAAACGCGTCATCGACTACAACGTCAAGATCCGCGTTAAAGCGGATCATTCTGACGTGGATCTTACCAACGTCAAAATGGCCATGAACCCTTTCTGCGAAATTGCCGTGGAAGAGGCCGTGCGCCTGAAAGAGAAGGGGGCGGCCAGTGAAGTGGTCGCTGTGACGGTAGGCCCCAGGGCTGCCCAGGAGCAGCTGCGCACCGCGCTGGCGCTGGGGGCTGACCGCGCCATCCACATCGAGACCGACGAGCGCGTCGAATCGCTGGCGGTGGCCAAGCTGCTGGCCAAGGTGGTGGATGAAGAGCAGCCCGGTTTGGTAATTCTCGGCAAACAGGCCATCGACACCGACAATAACCAGACCGGCCAGATGCTGGCAGCCCTCACTAACCTGCCGCAAGGCACGTTTGCTTCGGAAGTGGCGGTAGACGGCGACAAGGTCAACGTCACCCGTGAAATCGACGGCGGCCTGCAAACCGTCGCCCTCACGCTGCCCGCTATCGTCACCACCGACCTGCGCCTCAACGAGCCGCGCTACGCCAAGCTGCCGGACATCATGAAGGCCAAGAAAAAGCCGCTGGATGTCAAAACCCCCGCCGACTATGGCGTGGAGGTAGACTCCAGGGTCACGCTGCTCAAAGTGGAATCCCCCGCCGAGCGCAAGGGCGGTATCAAGGTCGCCTCGGTGGACGAGCTGATCGACAAACTGAAAAACGAAGCCAAGGTGCTTTGATAACGCGCTTTGAAAGGAACTGATCTCATGAGCATTCTGGTACTTGCCGACCTGCATGACGGCCAACTGGCCAGCGCCACCGCCCACGTCGTGGCAGCCGCCCAGGCGATCGGTGGCGATATCGATGTACTGGTCGCCGGTGAAGGCGTCCAGACCGCCGCCGAAGCTGCCGCGACACTCGACGGCGTGAGCAAGGTGCGCGTGGCAGACAACGCCGTCTACGCCCATCAGCTTGCCGAGCCCATGGGCGCGCTGCTGGTCGCCCTGGCCGACGACTACACCCACGTGCTGACCAGCGCCTCCACCACCGGCAAGAACGTGCTGCCCCGGCTGGCCGCGCTGAAAGACGTCAGCCAGCTGTCGGAAGTGATTGGCGTCGAGAGCGCCGACACCTTCCTGCGTCCGATCTACGCCGGTAACGCCATCGCCACGGTGAAAAGCGACGACCCGCTGAAAGTCATCACCGTGCGTACCACCGCCTTCGATGCAGTAGGCAGCGGCGGCAGCGCCAGTGTGGACGCCGTGGACGTGGTCATCGACAACGCCCAGTCCCGTTTCGTGAAGCAGGAGCTGGCCCAGAGCGACCGCCCGGAACTCGGCGGTGCCAGGGTCGTCATCTCCGGCGGCCGCGGCATGGGCAACGGCGAAAACTTCAAACTGCTGGACGGCATTGCCGACAAGTTGGGCGCCGCCATTGGCGCGTCTCGTGCAGCGGTGGATGCAGGCTTCGTGCCCAACGACATGCAGGTGGGCCAGACCGGCAAGATCGTCGCCCCCGAGCTCTACATTGCCGTGGGCATCAGCGGCGCGATTCAACACCTGGCGGGGATGAAAGACTCCAAGGTGATCGTGGCGATCAACAAGGACGAAGAGGCCCCGATCTTCCAGGTAGCCGACTACGGCCTGGTGGGGGATCTGTTCGAGATCCTGCCGGAGCTGGAGAGCAAGCTGTAAGCAGGAACGCCGTTTTACCAAAAGCCGACGTCGCAAGAGGTCGGCTTTTTTAATGGCGATGAATTCGATAAACTGAAAATAGTTGACTAAAGTGCTGGGATAAAGAAGTCGTCGCGCTGGTAGAAAAATTGCTGGGGCGGCAGTTGAAAAGGGTGAAGCAAGACCGCACCTTAGGTAGTGAACGTTATAGAAGCCACTCAAGGAGAAGATAGCATGGCCCATACCCTTCCTGAATTACCGTACGCTTACGATGCACTCGAGCCGCACATCGATGCGATGACGATGGAGATTCACCACTCTCGTCACCACAACACCTACGTGACCAACCTGAACGGCGCTTTGGAAGGCACCGGTCTGGAAGACGTGCCCGTAGAAGAGTTGGTCGCCAATCTGGATCGCGTGCCGGAAGAGAAGCGTCAGGCTGTCATCAACAACGGCGGTGGTCACGCCAACCACTCCATGTTCTGGCAGATGATGTCTCCCAATGGTGGCGGTCAGCCCCAGGGTGATGTTGCCAAGGCCATCGATGCTGAGCTGGGTGGCTTCGATGCGTTCAAGGACGCTTTCAAAAAAGCGGCGCTGGGCCGTTTTGGCAGCGGCTGGGCGTGGCTATCTGTCACACCCGAGAAGAAGCTGGTCGTCGAGAACACGCTCAACCAGGATAGCCCTCTGATGCATGGCAACACGCCGCTGCTGGGTCTGGATGTATGGGAGCACGCGTACTACCTCAAGTTCCAGAACAAGCGCCCCGACTATGTTGACGCTTTCTTCAATGTCGTGAACTGGGAAGACGTCGAGCGTCGCTACCAGGCTGCCAAGGCCTGATAATGGTCGAAAATTGCGCCTGAGCGCGTGATTTTACAGCCAAAGCCGCCCCCTTTTAGGGGGCGGCTTTTTTTGGGTTTCTGGGTATAGCGCTGGGTATGGATTGTCAATAACCTGTGGATGAAAAAAATACCATATATGCTTGAATTGATTTTCTGGTGATCTATATATAGTATGCGTGGAGAATTTCAGAGGGGTGGCGCCATTACCATGCGCTACCCGAAAAGTGTCGCTATGAAAAGGAAAATAGCCATGGAAATCCAAATTTATAGCAAGCCTGCCTGCGTACAGTGCACCGCTACCTATCGTGCGCTGGACAAGCAGGGTTTGGAGTACACCGTGATCGACATTACGGAAGAGTCTGGCGCGCAGCAGCAGGTCGAAGCTCTGGGCTATCGTCAGTTGCCGGTCGTCGTGGTAGGTGAGGATCACTGGTCCGGCTTCCGCCCTGACCGTATCCAGGCGCTGGCATAGTTCAGCCGCCATGCACACGGCCACGGTGGAAACCAGGCAGGCGGGTACGCTGGTCTATTTTTCCACCAAGTCAGGCAATACCCATCGGTTTATCGAAAGGCTTGGCTTGAGCGCCCAGCGGCTGCCATTGAATCGTGAAGAGCCCACACCACGCGTCACGCAGCCTTACATATTGGTGACGCCTACCTACGGCGGTGGCCATGCACAAGGCGCCGTGCCGGGGCAGGTGATTCGCTTCTTGAACGATGAGTACAATCGGCACCTCATTCGAGGTGTCATTGCCTCGGGTAATACGAATTTTGGTGAAGCTTACGGGTTGGCAGGGCGCATCATCGCGCAAAAGTGCCGGGTACCGTTGCTTTATCGCTTTGAACTGTTTGGCACCGATGACGATGTCGCCAAGGTCCGCAAAGGAGTAGAAGAGTTTTGGAAACGTCAAGCTCAGTCTCTAACAACGTAGCGTCCACCAGCGCCGCTACCAAGAAGTCGGCAGAAGCGAAACGTCCTGCTGCGGGTACCAACGAAGCGCGTACGCTGGATTATCATGCGCTCAACGCGATGCTCAATCTGTACGGTGCCAACGGCGAACTGCAGTTGGACAAGGACCGCGAAGCAGCGCGTCAGTACTTCCTTCAGCACGTCAACCAGAACACGGTTTTCTTCCACTCGCTGGAAGAGAAGCTGGACTACCTGGTGGAAGAGGGCTATTACGAGGCCAACGTACTCGATCAGTACAGCTTCGCATTCATCAAGTCGCTGTTCGAGCAGGCGTATGCCTACAAGTTTCGCTTCCCCAGCTTCCTGGGTGCCTTCAAGTACTACACCAGCTATACGCTGAAGACCTTCGATGGCAAGCGTTACCTGGAGCGCTACGAAGATCGCGTGTGCATGGTTGCGCTGACGCTGGCGCGTGGGGATGAAGCGCTGGCCAAGTCGCTGGTGGATGAAGTGATCAGTGGTCGCTTCCAGCCAGCCACGCCGACTTTCCTGAACTGCGGCAAACAGCAGCGCGGTGAGCTGGTGTCATGCTTCCTGCTGCGTATCGAAGACAACATGGAGTCGATCGGGCGGTCGATCAACTCAGCGCTGCAGCTCTCCAAGCGTGGTGGTGGGGTGGCGTTCCTGCTGACCAACATTCGTGAGTCTGGCGCGCCGATCAAGCGTATCGAAAACCAGTCGTCGGGCATCATCCCCATCATGAAGCTGCTGGAAGATGCGTTCTCTTACGCCAACCAGCTGGGGGCTCGTCAGGGTGCCGGGGCTGTGTACCTGAATGCTCACCACCCTGACATTCTGCGTTTCCTCGACACCAAGCGTGAAAATGCCGACGAAAAGATCCGCATCAAGACGCTTTCGCTGGGCGTGACCATTCCGGATATCACGTTCGAACTGGCCAAGCGCAACGACGACATGTACCTGTTCTCCCCCTATGATGTAGAGCGGGTCTACGGGGTGCCGTTTGGCGATATCAGCGTCACCGAGAAGTACCATGAAATGGTGGCGGATGCGCGCATTCGCAAGCAGAAGATCAATGCTCGTGCCTTCTTCCAGACGCTGGCTGAGCTGCAGTTCGAGTCCGGTTACCCGTACATCATGTTCGAAGATACGGTCAATCGCGCCAACCCGATTGCCGGTCGCATCAACATGAGCAACCTCTGCTCCGAGATTCTGCAGGTCAACACGCCGACCGAGTATGACGACGACCTGGGATACCGCGACATCGGTCAGGACATCTCCTGCAACCTGGGCTCGATGAACATTGCCAAGGTCATGGATTCGGGCGATATCGGCACCAGCGTCGAAATCGCCATTCGCGGCCTGACGGCCGTGTCCGAAATGAGCAACCTGAGCAGCGTGCCCTCGATTGCCGAAGGGAATGCCAAGTCGCGTGCGATTGGTCTGGGGCAGATGAACCTGCACGGTTTCCTGGCGCGTGAGCACATCTATTATGGCTCGGAAGAGGGGTTGGATTTCACCAACCTGTACTTCTACTGCGTCGCGTTCCATGCCATTCGTGCCTCGAACCAGCTGGCCATTGAGCATGGCGCCACCTTCGCCGGTTTCGAGGACTCCACCTACGCGTCGGGCACGTTCTTCGACAAGTACACCGACCAGGCCTGGCTGCCGCGTACCGAAAAAGTACGCCACCTGTTCGAACGCAGTGGTATTGCGCTGCCGACCCAGGAAGATTGGCAGGCCCTGAAGGCCTCGGTCATGGCGCACGGCCTGTACAACCGCAACTTGCAGGCAGTGCCGCCCACGGGCTCGATCTCCTATATCAACAACTCCACTTCCAGTATTCATCCGGTGGCGGCGAGAATCGAGATTCGTAAAGAAGGCAAGCTGGGGCGGGTCTATTATCCGGCGCCGTTCTTGAATGAAGACAACTTCGATTACTTTCAGGATGCCTATGAAATTGGCCCTGAGAAAATCATCGATACTTATGCAGAAGCGTCGAAGCATGTGGATCAGGGGCTGTCACTGACACTGTTCTTCCCTGATACCGCTACCACTCGGGATATCAACAAGGCGCAGATCTATGCATGGCGGAAGGGCATCAAGACCCTTTACTACATTCGCTTGCGCCAAAGCGCGCTGGAAGGCACCGAGGTAGAAGGCTGTGTCTCCTGCACGCTGTAACGATATCCCCACTGGCATGTGATGACGTTTAGAAGAGAGCGCTGATGACAACGATGCAACGCCTGTCGCGGGTTAATGCGATCAACTGGAACCGTCTGCAGG
Source organism: Halomonas sp. BC2 (assembly GCF_002078115.1). Lineage (NCBI taxonomy): Bacteria > Pseudomonadati > Pseudomonadota > Gammaproteobacteria > Oceanospirillales > Halomonadaceae > Halomonas > Halomonas sp. BC2. The sequence continues at coordinate 275,295 of NZ_LFGT01000009.1, forward strand.
ACGATAAAGATCTGGAGGTGTGGAACCGCCTGACCAGCAACTTTTGGCTGCCGGAAAAAGTGCCGCTGTCCAACGACATTCAGTCGTGGAACACACTGACTCAGCAGGAAAAGCAGCTGACCATCCGGGTCTTCACCGGCCTGACGCTGCTCGATACCATCCAGAGCAGCGTGGGTGCGCCGGTGCTGATGGAAGATGCGCGTACGCCCCACGAAGAAGCGGTGTATACCAACATTGCCTTCATGGAATCGGTGCATGCGCGCTCCTACAGCTCGATTTTCTCGACGCTGTGCGCCACCCGGGACGTGGACGATGCGTTCCGTTGGAGTGAGGAGAATCCGTCGCTCCAGCTGAAGTCCGAGCTGATTCTCAAGCGCTATCGCTCCGATGACCCGTTGATGCGCAAAGTGGCCAGCGTTTTCCTGGAGTCGTTCCTGTTCTACTCCGGCTTCTATCTGCCCATGTACTGGTCCAGCCATGCCAAGCTGACCAATACCGCTGACCTGATTCGTCTGATCATTCGTGACGAAGCGGTGCACGGTTACTACGTGGGCTACAAGTTCCAGCAGGCGCTGGCGGAAGCCACTCCGGAGCGTCAGCAGGAAGTGAAGGATTATGCCTACGAGCTGCTGCTGGAGCTGTACGACAACGAAGTGCGCTACACTGAGTCGCTGTATGATGCGGTGGGCTTGACCGAAGACGTGAAGAAGTTCCTGCACTACAACGCCAACAAGGCGTTGATGAACCTCGGTTTCGAGCCGCTGTTCCCCAGCAGTGTCACGGACGTCGACCCGACGATCATGGCGGCGCTGTCCCCCAGCGCAGACGAGAACCACGACTTCTTCTCGGGGTCTGGCTCGTCCTACGTCATCGGCAAGGCCGTCGCTACCGAAGACGACGACTGGGCGTTCTGATCGTTCAATTAGCGTGCCACTCAACGGGAGCCTCAGAGCTCCCGTTTTTTATGGGTGATGAAAAGATTTCGTTATTGAATGTTAATGATAAATATTGTCATTTGCTCTATTGATGGTAGGCTATGCACGCTAACGATTTAAACGCAAATCGTTCTTATATTTGGTGAGCCTTGGCGAGCTGATACTGATAGCGCGCTGAGCAGTGATGGAGAGACGACGTGCTGAAAAGGCCTTTCTTTGCCTTGAGCGGATATTGGCTTGCTGGAATGCTGGCCAGTACATCGCTGATGGCGAGCGATGAAACGATGGATCAGGCGGCCCAGAGTGTCGAGGCCCAGCAAGTGCAATCTGAGCTGCAGCAGCAAATCGACAGGGCCGACGAAGCAACGCGAGAACAGTTGGAAGAATTGCGCCAACTGGAGCAGGAGACGCGGCAGATGAGCGCTTCCAATGCTGCCCTGAGTAGTCGCCTGGCCGGTGAAGCGGAGCGCCAGCAGCGGTTGGCCCAGGCGCTGGATACGCTGAGCGATACACGTGCTGCGCTGCCGGCCATCGAGCAGGATATGGCCGAACAGCTCAGCCAATGGATCGCGTCGGATCTGCCTTTCCTGCGCGCCGAGCGCTTGGCACGCGTAGAAGGGGCCGAGGCGTCCACCCAGGAGAGCGCCGAACGGATTGCCGAGCTGCTCGAAGCCTGGCGTGCAGAGCTGGCATACGGCCGCCAGGTGGATCGCTGGCGGGGGCGTTTGCAGCGCGACGGCGAGGCTCCTCGGGAAGTCGATTATCTGCGTATTGGGCGTATTGGCCTCTATTACCTGACGCCGGATGGCCGTGAGGGCGGCGTATGGGACCAGCAGCGCGGCGAATGGCTGGCGCTGGAAGAGCGTGCACGCCGAGAAGTGCGTAATGGCCTGCGTATTGCCGATGATCAGCGTACGCCTGAACTGCTGCAATTGCCGCTATCGATCACCGCCACAGGAGCGCCGTAATGAAACTATCCAGCTATCGGCGCGGCGTGCACAAGATGGCCTGCCTGCTGCTGGCCATGAGCGTTTGGGCGAGCGCCCCGGCCATTGCCCAAAGCAGTGATGTCACGACGCTGCGTGATGCCCGCGAAGCAGCAGAAGCGCGAGATCAGGCGCGGCTGCAGTCGTTTCTGGAAGATCAGGACGCCCTGGCTGCTGCCCTGGAGGAAGCACGCGCCGCGCACGCAGCCGCCGAGCAGGAGCAGGTTGCCCTGCAGGCGCAGCAGCAAGAGCAGGCCGAGCAGGCCGAGGTTTTGGCTCAGCGTCAGGATGAGCAGGGGGAGGCCCTTACGGCACTGTTGGCCGATCTGACGCGGCACAGCGAGGAGCTGCGCAACGAGTTGGGAGGGGAGAGCTGGCTGACGTTGACGCCTGACGCTTTGCCTCCGCGCCTTAACGACGTCGAGGTGCTGGAGCGTGAGCACCTGGAGAGCGTGGTAGACCGGCTGGCAGCCTTGACCATGAACACCGGGCAGGCCGAGCGTCTCGAGTTGCCCGTGGCAGACGGTGCTGGCGAGATTGCGCCTCGTCAGGTGGTCCGTTTGGGGGATTTTGCCGCTTTCACGGAGTCGGCACTGCTCCGCAAGGGGCAGGATGACCAGAGCCTGGCCGAGCTGCCGCGTACGCCGTCGGAAATCCGCCGTCTGCTCGCCGCCTACCACCAAGGTGAGAGCCGTGAATTTGCCATCGACCCTACCCAGGGCAGCGTACTGCAGGCGTTGGCCCAGCAGCCCAGTCTCTGGGAGCGTTTCCAGCAGGGTGGCTATGTCGGCTATGTGGTCGTGGTGCTGGGGGGTATCGGTCTGTTGGTGGCGCTGGCGCAATACCTCTATCTGCTGCTGGTAAGCGCACGGGTGCGTCGTCAACGCCGTCAGTTGGAGCAGCCGCGAGCAGACAATCCGCTGGGCCGAGTGCTGCAGCGTTTCAAGGACATGGACAAGCATCAAACCCCCGAAGCCCTCGAAGCCCGCCTGGATGAAGCGGTGCTGGCAGAGCTGCCGCGCATCGAGCGAGGCCAGCCCATCGTCAAGCTGTTGGCCGCCATTGCGCCGCTGCTGGGCCTGTTGGGTACGGTGACGGGCATGATCGTCACCTTTCAGGCCATTACCGTGTTCGGTACCGGTGACCCGCAGCTCATGGCGGGAGGGATCAGTCAGGCATTGGTGACGACGGTATTGGGTCTGGTGACAGCGGTGCCGTTGCTGTTTGCACAAACGGCACTGTCCAGCCGTAGCCGGTCCATTACGCAAGTGATCGAAGGGGAGGCTAGCGCCACCCTGGCCGATCACCTGGAAGCGCAGTCCGCCCATCCCGGGCAAGCGGTGAACTGATATGCCGACGTTGCCCCTTTGGCTGGAGCCGGTAGAGCGGTTGTTGGATGCCGGTGGCGCGGTGCTGGTGGTGCTTGCGCTGGTGGCCGTGCTGGTGTTCGCCATGGCCATCGAACGCTGGTGGTACTACCGCATCAGCTGGCGACGTGCGCGTCGTCAGCTGGTGCACCGCTGGGCAGCGCGTAGCGACCATCGCAGCTGGAGCGCACGGACGTTGCGCGATGTGTGGAGTGCGGCCCTGGTGGCCAAGCTGCGTCGGCCGCTGCCGTGGATCAAATTGCTGGTGGCGTTGTGCCCACTGTTGGGTCTGCTAGGCACGGTCACTGGCATGATCACCGTGTTCGATAGCCTCTCCATGAGTGATACCCATCAGGCCAGAGCCATGGCCGATGGCGTGGCCCGAGCCACGCTACCCACATTGACAGGCATGGCCATTGCCGTGGTGGGCATGCTGTTTATCAGCCGTTTGGAGCACGTGATTCGCCGCGAAGACCAGCGTCTGCATGATCGCCTGGCGCGTGCCCTGGAGGAAAATGATGCGTAGACGCCGTTCCATAGAGGCCGTCGAAGAGAGCAATGAAGTCAACCTGACCCCGATGCTGGATGTGGTCTTCATCATGCTGATCTTCTTTATCGTGACGACCAGCTTTATCAAGGAGAGTGGCGTAGAGATCGAGCGCCCGGAAGCGGCCGCCGCCACACAGCGTCCGGACGCCCAGGTGCTGATCGCGATTACGCCGGAAGGAGCCGTCTGGGTGGATGGTCGTCCGGTCGATGCCCATCGCATCGGTCAGGAAGTGGCCGGCATGCTCAGTGGCGATGGCTCGGTGGTCATCCAGGCCGATCGAGCGTCCACCACTGGACTGCTGATCGAAGTGATGGATCGCCTGCAGCAGGCAGGCGTCGAGCAAGTGGCGGTGGCGGCTAGTCGGAGTGCGCCATGATACGCCACGGGTTCTCGCTGCTGGCTGGTACTGCGCTGGCGATGGGGCTGTTCTGGATGCTGGCGCTGCTGGTGGCACCGCCGGAGCGCAGCGTCGACGAGCCGGTCATGTCCATGGCCATGACCATGGTG
>NZ_LFGT01000009.1:280076-287408 GCF_002078115.1 Halomonas sp. BC2
AGCGGCAGAGCCTGCGCCCTCCAATGAGCCGGTGAGTGTTGGGCAGGTGGCGCCCACGAGTCGCGTCACTCCCACGTACCCCACCCGTGCCCAGCGGCGTGGCATGGAGGGTTTTGTCGAGGTGGAGTTCGTCATTCGGCGTGACGGCAGCGTCGATAGCGGAACGATTCGCGTCGTCAACGCCCAGCCGCGCCGCATGTTCGAGCAGGCGGCGGAGGAGGCCATTGCGCGCTGGCAGTTCGAGCCGAGTCAGCAGCTGCGTCGTGCCACTCAGCGCATCGAATTTCAGTTGCGGTAAGCCCGTCGAGGGAGCGTTATGCAGCGTTTATTGGCAATGGCAGTGCTCTACGTGTGGAGCACGGTGGCGGTGGCGGATGTGCCACTGAGTGAAGATATCATTCTCGACCTGAATGGGTTGCAGAGCCAGTTGGCGGAACTTTCCGGTTCTGGTGCAGAGAATGAGTCGTTGGACGCGATCCTGAGTCGCGTGCGCGCCCAGGCTGCCAGGCTGGCCTCGGGCAATCGAGCCGATCAGTGGGCCAGCGCGCTATATCATCAATTGGCGGCCAGTGCGCTGGTGCGTCAAGAGGTGCCCGAGGCGGCAGCGGATGAGCTGGCTAGTGCCCGCCAGCGTACCAGCGTGCCGAACAGTCAGCGGCTGCGCTGGTTGCGTGACGAAGCCTCCCTGCGCCGCGCGGCAGGTCAACGCTCTCAGGCCATCGAGCTTTACGCGCAGTGGCTCGGCGAGTCGGCGGGCCATGAGCGCTACCTTGAGTCGGTTTGGGCGTTGGTGCGCCTATTGGCAGAAGAGGAGCGCTGGGAAGAGGCCCTCGAATGGCTCACCCCTCAGTTGGCGCCGGGCAGAGAGCTGAGTGATGCCCAGCAGGCGCTGGTCAACGTCGTGCTGCGCCAGGCAGGCGAAGGCGAGCAGGCGCTGGCTTGGCTGCTGGAGAGTCTGAGCGAGCGCAGCAGCGCCGAGGAGTGGCGTCAGGCGGCTGGATTGGCGCAGCAGGCGGGGCTGCTGGGCGCTGCTGCAGGCGTCTGGGAAGCGGCCTGGCAGATGGGCAAGTTCACCGCCCCCGAGGATCGCTTGACCCTGATTCGGCTGCACCTGGCAGGCGGCACGCCAGCGCGTGCCGGTGAGCATCTGGAGGCAGCGCTGGAAGCAGGGGAGCTGCCTGATGATGAAGAGACGCTGCGCTTGCGAGCCACGGCCTGGCAGCAGGCCCGGCATGTCGAGCATGCCCTGAACGCTTGGCAGGCGCTGGCTGATACTACTCAAACGGCTGACGATTGGCGCCAGTATGGTCAGTTGGCCTACGCGTGGGGTAATGAGTCGCTGGCGAAAGAGGCGCTCTCGCGAGCGGCGGAGCTGGGCGACGAACAGGCCGAGCAGTGGCTTGGCTATTTCGATTGAGGGGGCTCAGGGGATGAGCCGTGCCGCCCGGGCGGGCGGCAGCCAGGGCGCAGGTCAGTCCGCCAGCGTCAGCGAAAAGTCGCTCCAGGTGGGCGCGTGATCCGAAGGTCGCTCCATGGCGCGCAGGGGATAGTCGATACCTGCATCGGTGACCCGCTGTGCCAGAGGGGGCGAGACAAGGATGTAGTCGATGCGCAGTCCGCGCTTGGGCTCCCGGTCAAAGCCCTTCGAGCGGTAGTCGAACCAGCTGAACCATTCGCTGTTGTCGGGGTGGCAGAGCCGATAGCTGTCGCTGAGCCCCCACGCCTTGATGCCCGCTAGCCACTCCCGCTCGATGGGCTGAAAGCTGGCCTTGCCATCACGCAGCCAGCGTTTTCGGTTGGCTTCCCCAATGCCGATGTCCTGGTCTTCGGGGGAAATGTTGAAGTCACCCATGACGGCGAGATGCTCTTCCGGGGAGTGCTGCGTGGCCAGCAGATTGGCCAGCTGCTGGTAAAAGCGCTCCTTGTGAGGAAATTTGGTGGGGTGTTCGACGTTCTCGCCCTGGGGGAAGTAGCCGTTCCACACGGTGACCGGCTGGCCGTCGGTGGTCAGCAGGCGCACGCCGATCATGCGTCGCTGAGCATCTTCCTCATCATCAGGAAAGCCGTAGAAGACCTGCTGAGGTTTCTGTCGGCAGAGCAAGGCCACACCGTAGTGGCCCTTTTGGCCATAGTGAAAGGTGTGGTACCCCATGGCTTCCACATCGGCCAGTGGGAATTCGCTATCCTGCACCTTGATTTCCTGCAGGCCGATCACATCAGGGCGATGGGTATCGATGAGCGCTTGAAGCTGATGCAGCCTTGCCCGGATGCCGTTGATATTGAAAGACACCAGACGCATCAGGAGGGCTCTCCCGAAGAGGAGTCGCTCCCCTTGTCGGGGTGGATGGCAATGTTCTGGCCACTTTGCTGGCGTGCCAGCTTGCGCACGGCCTGCAATTTGCGCTGTTGCTGTTTCTTGGCCACGAAACGGCGTGATGAGGTCACCTGATCCGGGTTTTCATGGCGCCACTTTTTGTAATCCTTGCGGCGACCGGTGCGGATCGTCACCTTGTCTGCCAGTGAACGAGTCTTTTTCTTACGCGTCATCGTCGCGCTCCTTGGGTTAATTTATGCCTCATTCTAACAGGCAAGGGCGCTCCTTCGACAGCAGAGCGCGCTCTTATCGCCAAGCCCTGCTACAATGCGCGATTCGTGATGCCTAACCTCCACAGCAATGGACAGATACACAGCCTATGAGCGAGTCGGAACAGATCACAGCATCGGACCAGAACCGCAAGCCTAAACGCCGTCGTCGCAAGCCGCGTCGCCGTCAGTCGAACTGGGATCTTCGTCAGTTTCAGGTGCCCGCCGTTGCCGGCAAGTGGCGCTTCCATGACTTTGATCTGCCGCTGCCCTTGATGCGCGCTATTCATGCCCAGGGCTATGAATACTGCACCCCCATTCAGGCAGAGGCGCTGCGCCACACACTGCTGGGTGGCGACATTGTGGGTAAGGCCCAGACGGGCACCGGCAAGACCGCCGCCTTCCTGATTTCCGTGCTGGCCTACTTCCTGGAAGAGCCCGCGCCGGATGGCCAGAAGCCGGGGGCTCCCCGTGCGCTGATCATCGCCCCCACCCGCGAACTGGCGCTGCAGATCGAGAAAGACGCCAAGGCGCTCGCCCGCTTCACCTCGTTGAACGTGGCCAGCGTGGTCGGTGGCATGGATTACCAGAAACAGCGTGAGAGCCTCGGCAAGAAACTCGATATTTTGGTGGCCACGCCTGGCCGTCTGCTCGACTTCCATCAGAAGCGCGATATCGACCTGTCCGAAACCGAAGTGCTGGTGCTCGATGAAGCGGATCGCATGCTTTCCATGGGGTTCATCCCGGATGTGAAGCGCATCATCCGCTACACCCCCAGGAAAGAGGAGCGTCAGACGTTCCTGTTTTCGGCCACCTTCACCGACGACATTCTCAACCTGGCCAGCCAGTGGACGCAGGAACCGGCCCATGTCGAGATCGAAGTCACGGTAGAGAATCAGGCCGATATCGACCAGCGCGTATACCTGGTGTCGGATGACGACAAGCAGCGCCTGTTGGTCAAGCTGCTGGAGCAGGAGAGCTTCGAGCGGGTCATGGTGTTCGGCAACCGTCGGGATCTGGTGCGCAAACTCGATGACCTGCTGAAAAAAGCAGGCGTGAGTGCCGCCATGCTGTCGGGTGACGTGCCCCAGAATCAGCGGATCAAGACGCTGGAAAGCTTCCGCGAAGGCGAGATCCAGGTGCTGGTGGCCACCGATGTGGCCGGTCGTGGCATCCATATTGAAGACGTGAGCCACGTGATCAACTACACCCTGCCGGAAGACCCGGAAGACTACGTGCACCGTATTGGCCGCACCGGTCGTGCCGGTGCCAAAGGGGTGTCGATCAGCTTCGTGGGTGAAGAAGACGCCTTCTCGCTGCCGGAAATCGAGCGCTACATCAACGGCAAGCTGCCCTGCGAGCATCCGCCGGAAGGCATGCTGTAACGCACATGCTGGATAACGCGCTCAAGGCCGATATTCAGCAAGCATACCGTAACGTGGTGGAGCAGCTCGAGCTGACCCCACGCTACGGTCAGCGGCTGATGATTGCCGAGATTGCCCGCACCCTGGGCGATATTCAGTGCGACAGCGATGGCAAGCGCACCAGCGACAGCCACGTTTGCGTATTGGAAGCCGGTACCGGCACGGGCAAGACGCTGGCGTATCTGATTGCAGGCTTGCCCATTGCCAAGGCGAAGGGCAAGCGGCTGATCGTGTCCACGGCCACGGTGGCTCTGCAGGAGCAGGTGTTGCATCAGGACCTGCCCTCGCTGGCCAAGCACAGTGGCATCGCCTTTCGCTATGCGCTGGCCAAAGGGCGCGGGCGCTATGTGTGCGTGGCGCGGCTGGACCAGGCCCTGGAGGGCAGTGAGCCGAACCCGACCATGTCGCTGTTCGAGCACTCCCTGCAAAGCGATAGCAGCGACTATCAGGTGCTTGCCAGCGACCTTGCCGATGCCTATGGCAAAGGCGAGTGGCAGGGTGACCGTGATACCTGGCCTGACACCATCGATGATGCCCACTGGCGTCAGCTCACCGTCGATCACCGCCAGTGTACCGGGCGCCGCTGCGGCCATTTCGGTGCTTGCGCGTTCTTCCGCTCACGCCGTGAGCTGGAAGATGCCGATGTCATCGTGGCCAACCACGATCTGGTACTGGCGGACCTGGCCCTGGGGGGCGGCGCCATTCTGCCGGACCCTGCCGACTGTATCTTCATCTTCGACGAAGGCCATCACCTGCCGGACAAGGCGCTGTCGCACTTTGCCCACCGCTTTGCGGTGCATGGCTGTCTGCGCTGGCTCAAGACGCTGCGCAGCAGCTTGACTGATCTTCACCAGGGGCTGGCGGTTCAGCCCACCGTGGCCCGGCTGCTGGCCAGCCTGCCTGAAGTGCTGCATGGCCTGGAGCCTGCCCTGGGGGACGTGTTCAGCCTGGGGCACCAGCTGGCCGGGCGCGAGCAGGGGCTGGCGGATGAAGAGGCCAGCCACCAGCAGCGTTTCGAGAAGGGCGAGGTGCCGGAAGCGCTGCGCGAGCAGGCGCGGCAGCTGCTGGTGATGTTTGCCACGCTATCACGCAGCCTGGAAAGCATTGCCGATATCCTGCGTGAGAGCCTGGACCCGGACAAGCAGACGGGGCTGGACCGCGATCAGGCCGAAGCCTGGCTACCGCTGGTGGCGCTGCTGCATGGTCGCGCCCTGGAAGCCCACGCGCTCTGGCAGGCGTTCAGCGAGCAGGACCCGCCCAATGCGCCGCCCTGTGCGCGCTGGATCACGTTGAGTCGTGTGGCCGGGGAGCCCGAAATCGAGTTCTCCGCCAGCCCTGTCTCGGCGGCGCACACGCTGGCCAAGCATTTGTGGGGGCGCTGCCATGGGGCGGTGGTCACCTCCGCCACCTTGACGGCACTGGGGCGCTTCGAACGTATTCAGGAGCGCGCTGGCCTGGCCAGTCGCTATCGGTACCAGGCGCTGCCCAGCCCCTTCGATTATGCCAACGCGGTGCTGCGCGTGCCCGCGGAAGCCACGGACCCCAGCGACCGAGAGGCCCATGAGCGTGCCATCGTGCGCTGTGTCTCCCAGTTGGGGGAGGATGAAGCGGTGCTGGTACTGTTTTCGTCCCGGGCCCAGCTCAGGGCGGTGGAAAAAGTGCTGCCAGCGGCTTTGAAAGAGCGCCTGCTGGCGCAGGATGCGCTGCCCAAGCGGGAGTTGATCGAGCGGCATCGTGCTGCGGTCGATAGCGGCAAGGGGAGCATCATCTTCGGCTTGGCCAGCTTTGCAGAGGGCATCGACCTGCCCGGGGATTACCTGACTCATGTGGTCATCACCCGATTACCCTTTGCGGTGCCCGATGACCCGGTGGGCGCCACGTTGGCCGAGTGGATCGAAAGCCAGGGCGGCAACTCTTTCATGCGTATCAGTGTGCCCGATGCCTCCATCAAGCTGGTGCAGGCCTGTGGTCGGTTGATCCGCAAGGAGAACGACCGGGGCGTGATCACGTTGCTGGACCGCCGCGTGATCACGCGGCGCTACGGTCAGGCGCTGCTGGATGCCTTGCCGCCCTTCAGGCGTGACATTCAGGCCTGAACTCGGCAGCGGGTGATGCTAATGAAAAACGCCCCGCCAGAGGGATCTGACGGGGCGTCGACAGGTTGGCTTCAGGCAATACGTTTGGCCAGCACCGGAGCAAGCTTTTCGTTCATGCGCGTAAAGGTTTCGACGGTCGTGTCCCAGTCGATACAGGCATCGGTAATCGAGACGCCGTACTGCAGTTGACTCAGGTCGGCGGGCACTTTCTGGGCACCCCAGCCAATGTTGGACTCGACCATCAGGCCGATGATGGAGCGGTTGCCTTCCAGAATCTGGTTGGTCACGTTTTCCAGTACCAGCGGCTGCAGGGCCGGATCCTTGTTGGAGTTGGCGTGGGAGCAGTCGATCATGATGTTGGCCGACAGTTTGGCCTTGCTCAGCTCCTTTTCGGCCAGCGCAACGCTGACGCTGTCGTAGTTGGGCTTGCCGTTGCCGCCGCGCAGTACCACGTGGCCGTAAGCGTTGCCCCGGGTGCGGATGATGGCGACCTGGCCCGCCTGGTTGATGCCCAGGAAGTTATGCGGGTTGGCCACCGACTGCAGGGCGTTGATGGCGACATCCAGGCTGCCGTCGGTGCCGTTCTTGAAACCGACCGGGCATGAGAGGCCTGAGGCCATCTCGCGATGGGTTTGTGACTCGGTGGTACGGGCGCCAATGGCTGACCAGCTGATGCAGTCCTGTAGGTACTGGGGCGAGATCGGGTCCAGCGCTTCCGTGGCCAGGGGCAAGCCCATCTCGGCCAGGTCGACCAGCAGTTTACGGGCGATGTGCAGGCCTTCGTCGATTTCAAATGAGTCGTTCAGGTGGGGGTCGTTGATCAGCCCTTTCCAGCCCACGGTGGTGCGCGGCTTTTCGAAATAGACGCGCATCACGATGTACAGGCTATCGCTCACCTTGTCAGCCAGCGCGCGCAGGCGGCGGGCGTAATCCAGTGCAGCATCCACGTCATGGATGGAGCAGGGGCCCACGACCACCAGCAGGCGCGGGTCGTTGCCATCCAGGATGTTCTGAATGACGCGGCGGCCTTCCACGACGGAGCGCTCGGCGGCTTCGGTGAGGGGAATGGCCGACTTCAGAGCGTCGGGGGTGGTGAGAACGTCCTGAGCGAGGACGTTGAGATTGCTAACCTGTTGATCAGACATCTTGCTACCTGTACATGCGCGATGGGCGAAAAGTGGTCACTACTATGGCGTGTCACGGTGGTAAAAATCAATTGTTACGGAACT
>NZ_LFGT01000009.1:288914-311283 GCF_002078115.1 Halomonas sp. BC2
CCTACAGCCACGGATCAGGCGGCGTGAGCTAAACAGTTACACGGAACTTTGCATTAAGGAAAAATGTCAGCCACAGGGTTTCAAGAAAGGGGGTAAGCGCTTGATGCGCTGCAAAGAACGCGTAACACTAGACAGCATTGGCGTTATGCCACCGAACGCCCTCCAGAACAGGTGGGGCACCCGGGCCTCGTCGCCCGGTGCTCTCCATGACGATTAATCAATGCCCAAGGGACACTATGCTGCTTGCTGTGAAGGCCCGATTAACAGGGCGACAAGAACATGAAGCGACCGGCGTGATGTCGGCGCGGAAGGAGCGTGTGAATGGGCACTCGTGAAACGGACCAGCAGTTGGTTGAGCGTGCCCAGAAAGGCGACACACGCGCTTTCGATCTTTTGGTAAAGAAGTATCAACACAAGATCATTGGCCTTATTGGGCGCTATGTGCATGATCACGCCGAAGTGCAGGATGTGGCGCAGGAAGCGTTCATTAAAGCATATCGCGCGTTGGGCAAGTTTCGTGCGGAAAGCGCTTTCTACACCTGGATGTATCGAATTGCCATCAATACGGCGAAGAATCATCTGGTCTCCAGAGGACGCCGCCCGCCCGGTAGTGACCTGGATATCGTCGATGCTGAAATCGTCGATCAAAGTGGTCGGCTGGCTGATTCCGAGTCTCCCGAGGCTTCCATTGCCCGTGATCAGCTGGAAGCTGCTGTGTTCGAGGCCATCGAGCGCTTACCGGACGACCTGCGCACGGCCATCACCCTGCGTGAACTTGATGGGTTGGCCTATGAAGACATCGCGCAGATCATGCAGTGTCCGGTGGGTACAGTGCGCTCGCGTATTTTCCGTGCCCGGGAGGCGGTAGACGAGCACATTCGACCGCTGGTCACCACGGCGCGCAACAGTCGTGAAGAGCCCTGAGCGTGGGGATGCTGCCTATGCATGGACACAAACATTTACGTTTTTGCTTTTTTTGTGAACTGTCTGGCGAGTCAGGCGTCATAAGGGCTGCCAGCGCTAATGAGTTGAGCCGTTGAGCAGCAAGCTCATGTTGCCTGCCAGTAGGGCCATGGCGTTGTGCAGACGGTGATAGATAATCCAAGTCTTGGCCTGCGAGGTTTTGCGGCTAAAACACGCACTAGCCGTGTTGTCGTGAAGCTTCTTCAAACACAGTGTGAGGGTGTGAAGTATGAGTCAAAACACACGGGAGTCACTTTCCGCATTGATGGACGGCGAAAGTGATGAGTTGGAACTTCGCCGAGTGTTGAAATCACTACCTGACGACGCCGACGCGGCTGAGACTTGGCGCCGCTATCATCTGGCGCGCAGCATGATGCAACGCGAACGCGAAGTGGATGTCAGCGTCGATCTTTCGGCGGGCATCATGGATCGGTTGCGTAACGAGCCCGTCCCGATGGCAGAGTCCGTCGCGGCATCGAACAGCCGTGTCGGCGGCGTCTCGTTTGCCCGCGGTGCTGGTGTGGCAGCGGCCGTTTCCTTGATGGTGATTACGGGCGTCCAGTTCTTCAATAGCGGCACGGGTACCAGCGGCCAACCTGATGGGGGTATTGCTGCGCAGCCCGGTACCGGCGTGGGTGCTCAGGTGCAGCCAGTCAGCTTGTCAGGTGCCCAGACAGGTGCCTTGGCAGCCTCCGATATGCCGATGTTCGAACCTACGCCGTTCCGGATCAATGGGCAGGCAGGTAATAGCGGCTTGATGAACGTCAGCGAAGCCGGTTTCGCGGCTCCGTCTGCGCCGCAAAGCGTCATGGCTCAGCAGCCAACGTCCATCGATATCGATCAGTTGCGTCTGTTGCAGTCCTACCTGGAGCAGCATGCTCAAGGGGCGGCTAGTGGCGGTGGTGACAGCTGGATGCCGCTGATGCGCTCTTCGGTCACCGAACCTCTGGGACAGCGTTAATGTTGGAGAGAGTGGCCTGAGCATTATGGCGATGGACAAGTGCCGACAGTGGGGAATTCAGGCCGTCGCGTCTGCTGGGCTCGTAAGCCTGTTCTCCTTTTCCACGCCGGTCATCGCAGAGCAAGCGCCCGCATTCAGCTGCGATGACCTTACCTCCTTTACCGCGCCCGCCAACGTTCAGGATTGGCTTGTGCTCAGCAAGCAGGCCGGTCACTGCTACGACTTCCAGGCCAGGGCCGTCTCCATCGATGCTTTGGGAGTGCGTACCCTGGCGCTTTCACATCGTATTCGAGATGGCGTTCGGCAGCAGGTCGTTCAGCATCTGGATGGCCCTTCCGTGAGTGTCGAGCGTCAGTCCGCCGTGGGCTATCGCGCCCGCTTTACCTTAGAAGATCAAGAGACCAGCAGCGCAGCGGAAGCCTGGGCCGCTCACGTAGCCCATTATTATGAGATCGAGCTGCTCAACGATGATCGTGTCGCGGGTCGCGAAGCCGTGCAGCTCAAGTTTGCGCCGCAGGATGGCGAGCGCTATCAGCATGAGTGGTGGCTAGACAAAGAGACGGGGCTGCTGCTCAAGCATGTCATGCGTGATAGCCAATCGCGGGCGCTGGAAACGTTTCAGATTACTCAGCTGCAAGCCCCGGTTCTGTATGAAGGCGAGATTGCCCATCCTGCTTCGCCGGAGGAGCCTGCGATGAGTTGGCAGGCTGAGTGGTTGCCGGATGGCTTCGTTTCCCAGCCGGTCGAGACCGGCTCGTTATCGGGTCAGCGTGTTTACAGCGATGGCTTGGCGTCTATCAGTCTGTTTGCAGCGCCCGTCGAACAGCAGACGCTGTCGGAAGGCAGCCACCAGTTAGGTGTTTCTACGGCCACGGTATCGCTGGTCGAGGTCGGCGATCAGCGCTGGCAGCTGGTCGGTGTCGGCGAGTTGCCGTCTGATGTCATGCGTCGTATCGTTCAGTCCATCGTGATTCAGCCCTGATGTCATTGACCGAGCACACGACGTGTACCTCGCTTTATCGCACCGGTCGCGTGGTGGGGTATGCTCAAGGGCGGCTGATAGTGGATGTGTCGGTGGCCAGCGAATGTGATGCCTGTGCCAAAGGGCGCGGTTGTGGCATGGGTCTGCTGGCACGCCGTCAGCACCCGCGCGTCGAGGTGCAGGCTGACTGCCTGGAGAGCCAGCTGGCAGAACGCTACCCTGTAGGCAGTGGGGTGACGCTGGCAGTGGAGCGGCAAGCCGTTGGCTATCTGGCACTGCTCGTGTATGCCGCCCCAATGCTGCTGGCGCTGGTGGTGTCCGGGGCGCTCGCCTTGTCCGTAGAGCGTCAATGGGTAAGCGTGGGTGCCTTTTTTGGCACCCTAATGTGCGCCCTGGTGGCGCTGAGATTTCTCATGCGTGGGGGGATGGAACGCTTCCGCCCGCGCTTGGTCAGTTAGTTGTCCTGTAGCTCGCTAAGAGTTGCACTTCCATGGTGTCGTCCCTGCTTGACTAGGAGCTGTTTCATGAAGCGCTTGGTTCTCCCCTCAACGTTATGGTTATGCCTGGTTGCGCTGTTCATGGTGGGCCACAGTGCCCAGGCGCAAACCTTGCCCGATTTCACGGTGCTGGTAGAAGAAGCGGCGCCGGGCGTCGTCAACATTTCTACCTCGCGCACGGTGCAGCGCAGCAGCTCGCCGTCGGTACAAGGGTTTGGAGGTCAGGAAATTCCCGAAATCTTTCGCCACTTTTTTGGTGACAGTTTTCCAGCGCCGCCCAGTGGTGGTCAGGGGCGTGGCCAGGAGCGACAGTCATTAGGGTCTGGCTTCATCATCAGTGAAGATGGCTACGTGATGACCAACGCCCACGTCGTGCAGGATGCCGATGAAATTCTGGTGCGCCTCAACGACCGTCGCGAACTGCCCGCCGAGCTGATTGGCAGCGACGTGCAGACCGACGTTGCCCTGCTCAAGATCGATGCCAGCGACCTGCCGGTGCTCACGTTGGGGGATTCCGACGAGCTCAAGGTCGGAGAGTGGGTAGCGGCCATTGGCTCGCCTTTCGGCTTCGACCATTCGGTCACTGCGGGCATCGTCAGTGCCATCAACCGCACGCTGCCACGGGACGCTTACGTCCCCTTCATCCAGACCGACGTGGCCATCAACCCGGGTAACTCCGGTGGCCCACTGTTCAATCTGGAAGGTGAAGTCGTCGGTATCAATTCGCAGATCTTCACCCGTAGCGGTGGTTTCATGGGTCTGTCGTTCGCCATTCCGATCAACGTCGCCATGGACGTTGCCAGCCAGCTGCGTGAAGATGGCCAGGTGAACCGTGGTTGGCTGGGCGTGATGATCCAGCCGGTGTCTCGTGATTTGGCCGAGTCGTTTGGTATGAGCGAAGCCATCGGTGCGCTGATTGCCGATCTGGACCCTGAGGGGCCTGCCGCGCAGGGTGGCCTGCAGGCTGGGGATGTGATTCTGGAGGTCAATGGCGAAGAGGTCGATCGCTCCAGCACGTTGCCGCGCCTCATCGGGCGTGTTGCCCCTGGCAGCGATGTGGAGCTGACCCTGATGCGTGATGGTGAGCAGGTGACTGAAACCATCGAACTGGGTAGCTGGCCGGATGCTCAAGGCGTCGAGCAAGCTTCCAGCAGCAACAGTCAGATGCGACTAGGTGTCGCTGTGGCCGAAGTGGATGAAGCCACTCGCGAACGGCTCAATATCACAGGGGGTGTTGAAGTTCGTCAGGTAGAGCCAGACAGCGTTGCCGCTCAGGCCGGGCTTCGCCCGGGAGATATTCTGGTTAGCCTGGATCACCGCAGCGTTGCCTCTGCCGATGAGCTGGTGCGCATCGTCGAAAGCTTGCCCACCGACCGCGCTATTCCGCTGCGCCTGTATCGTGATGGGCGCTCGCTGTTCGTGGCGTTGCGTCTGGAATAACCACACCTTTCGTTCCTTCCAGTCCGGCTGTTCTCGCCGGACTGCTGTTCCTATCCCCCGCATATCGCTACAATAGCGCTTATCTTTTGACGAACTTTGGCAATGCAGTGGTGCGGTGTTCACGTTACGCCCTGTTGGCGCTGTCCCCAACACCATCGCTTGCGTACCAATAAGGCAGAACACACTCGATGTCTCATGACGTTTCCGGCGGAAAGCTCAAGCATATTCGCAATTTCTCCATCATCGCCCACATTGACCACGGTAAATCGACACTTTCCGATCGTCTGATCCAGACCTGCGGTGGTCTGACCGAGCGTGAGCTGAAGGAGCAGGTGCTCGACTCCATGGATATCGAGCGCGAGCGTGGCATTACCATCAAGGCACAGTCGGTGACGCTGGACTACACCGCAGCCGATGGCCAGGTCTATCAGCTCAACTTCATCGATACGCCAGGCCATGTGGACTTCTCCTACGAAGTATCCCGCTCGCTATACGCCTGTGAAGGAGCGCTGTTGGTAGTGGACGCCGCTCAGGGTGTCGAAGCTCAGTCGGTGGCCAACTGCTACACCGCCATCGAGCAGGGCCTGGAAGTGCTGCCAGTGCTCAACAAGATCGACCTGCCCCAGGCCGACCCGGACCGCGTCTCTCAGGAAGTGGAAGAGATCATCGGCTTGGATGCCACCGATGCCTGTCAGGTGTCAGCCAAGAGCGGTATTGGTATCGACGCGTTGCTGGAGCGTCTGGTACGCGATATTCCACCCCCCAAAGGGGACCCGGATGCGCCCTTGCAGGCACTGATCATCGACTCCTGGTTCGACAACTATCTCGGCGTCGTTTCGTTGGTGCGACTGTTCGACGGTACGCTGCGTAAGGGCGACAAGATTCGCATCAAATCGACCGGGCGGGATTGGAACGCCACCGAAGTGGGCATCTTCACGCCGCTGCGTAAGGAGACCAATATCCTGCGCGCAGGGGAGGTCGGTTTCGTGGTGGCGGGGATCAAGGAAATCCACGGTGCCCCGGTCGGTGATACCATCACCCATACCAAAACCCCGGATGTCGAGCGCCTGCCGGGTTTCCAGAAGGTCAAGCCGCAGGTGTATGCCGGTATGTTCCCGGTCAGCGCCGATGACTACGAAGACTTCCGCGATGCGCTGGAGAAGCTGGCGCTAAACGATGCGTCGCTGGAGTACGAGCCGGAAAACTCGGACGCCCTGGGCTTCGGTTTCCGCGTGGGCTTCCTCGGCACCTTGCACATGGAAATCATCCAGGAGCGTCTGGAGCGCGAATACGACCTGGACCTGCTCACCACCGCACCCACGGTAGTGTATGAGCTGGCCATGAAAAATGGCGACATCAAATATGTCTCCAACCCCTCCAAACTGCCGGACATGGCCGACGTCGACGAGATGCGCGAGCCCATCGTGCGGGCCAGCATTCTGGTGCCCCAGGAGTACGTGGGCAACGTGATTGCCGAGTGTGAGCAGCGCCGTGGTACCCAGCTGGACATGCAGTTTCTGGGCAACCAGATTCAGCTCACTTATGAGCTGCCGATGTCGGAAGTGGTCATGGACTTCTTCGATCGCTTGAAGTCGATTTCTCGCGGTTACGCGTCGCTGGAGTATAACTTCGAGCGGTTTGAGGCCGCCAAACTGGTGCGTCTGGACGTGCTGATCAACGGCGACAAGGTAGACGCGCTGGCGGTCATCATCCACCGGGATCATGCCCACACCCGCGGCCGTCTGCTGGTGGAGAAGATGAAAGAGCTGATTCCGCGTCAGATGTTCGACGTGGCCATTCAGGCTGCCATTGGTGGGCAGGTGGTCGCGCGCTCGACAGTCAAGGCGCTACGCAAGAACGTGACCGCGAAGTGTTATGGCGGCGACGTCAGCCGTAAGAAGAAACTGCTGGAAAAACAGAAAGCCGGTAAAAAACGCATGAAACAGGTGGGGCGTGTTGAAATTCCCCAGGATGCCTTCCTTGCTGTGCTCAAGGTCAACGACTAGGGACTCGACCCCACATGGATTTTTCATTATTACTGGTACTTGCCGTCGTGCTCTCCGGGGCCATCTTTCTGCTGGATGTGCTGGTGCTGCGGCCCAAGCGCCGTGCGCGAGTGGCCAAAGCCGAAGCGGCCACAGTGGATGGGCTGGACGATGCCAGCCGGGAAAAGCTTCTCAAGGAGCCCTGGCCGGTCGACTACTCTCGCTCTTTCTTTCCCGTGTTGCTGGTCGTACTGGTGGTGCGAAGCTTCATCGTCGAGCCGTTCCAGATTCCCTCGGGTTCCATGAAACCGACGCTGGAAGTAGGTGACTTCATCCTGGTGAACAAGTTTGCCTATGGCCTGCGCCTGCCCGTGGTGCACCATCGCTTTCTGGAAGTGGCCGACCCGGAGCGTGGCGATGTCATGGTGTTTCGTTTCCCGGACGAGCCCTCGGTCAATTTCATCAAGCGTGTAGTGGGCCTGCCCGGCGACCGTGTTCGGTATGAAGGCAAGCAGCTCTATGTGAACGGCGAAGCAGTCAGCAAGGTGCTGGTCGAAGAGGGCCCAGCCTTGTCTCCCCAGCAGCTGTTGCTCGAAGAGCAGCTGGGTGAAGTGAGCTATTTCATTTATAACAATCCGCGTGATCCTGGCCCGCAAATGCGTGAGGTAGTGGTGCCGGAAGGGCACTATTTCACCATGGGCGATAACCGTGATCACTCCAACGATAGCCGCTACTGGGGCTTTGTTCCGGAAGAGAACATCGTCGGGCGCGCCTTTGCAGTCTGGATGCACTGGGATGGTGGTTTGCCCAGCTTCAGCAGTGTGCGGCGCATCGAATGAAGCACCTGCTAAGCAACAAGGTCAGCGTGGTTATTTTGTATAACGTCAATGACGTAGGAGCATCGTGAGCAATTCCTTAACCGCTTTTTGCCGACGAATCGGCCACACCTTTGGCGACCCAACGCTACTGGAACTGGCCATGACCCATCGCAGCTATGGTGGTCGCAACAATGAGCGCCTGGAATTTCTGGGTGACTCTATCGTCAACTTTATCATTGCCGAAGCGCTGTTTCAGCGCTTCCCTCAGGCGCGTGAAGGCCAGCTTTCTCGCCTGCGCGCGCGCCTGGTCAAGGGCCAGACCCTGGCCGAGCTGGCTCGTGAAATGTCGTTTGGCGAGTGCCTGCGTCTTGGCTCGGGAGAGATGAAAAGCGGTGGTCATCGCCGTGAATCCATTCTGGCCGATGCCGTGGAGGCCGTGATCGGGGCCATCTACCTGGATGCAGGCATGGACGCCGTGCGTGACCGGGTACTGGCCTGGTATGCTGACAGGCTGGACAATATCTCTCTCCAGGACACGCAAAAGGACCCCAAGACACGCTTGCAGGAGTTCCTGCAGTCACGCCAGGCGGCGTTGCCGCGCTACGAAGTGGTCTCGGTCAAGGGAGAGGCGCATGCCCAGACGTTTACCGTGGAGTGTTACATCGATCTATTGAACGAGCATACCACGGGCAAAGGCCCTAGCCGCCGGCATGCCGAGCAGCAGGCGGCGGAAGAAGCCCTGTCCTATCTAGAACAACCCTCCGGAGACAAATCATGAGCCAAACCTGCGGATTCGTGGCCATCGTTGGCCGTCCCAACGTAGGCAAATCAACCCTCATGAACCGGATTCTGGGGCAAAAGATCTCGATTACCTCCCGGCGGCCGCAAACCACTCGCCATCAGGTGATGGGCATCAAGACCGTTGATGAGACACAGTTCATCTATGTAGACACCCCGGGCATGCACATCATGTCCAAGGACCGCAACAAGGCGATCAACCGGTTCATGAACCAGGCGGCCACTCAGGCGCTGCGCGACGTGGATTGTGTCGTCTTCATCATCGATCGCACGCGCTGGACCGAGGAAGACCAGGCGGTGCTCAAGCGCCTTGAGCATGTCACTGCGCCGGTGATTCTGGCAGTGAACAAGGTCGACCGCCTGCAGGACAAGGCCGACCTGCTGCCCTGGTTGGCAGAGGTGGGTGCACGGCGTGAGTTTGCTGCCGTGATCCCCATTTCAGCGAAGCACGGCACCCAGGTAGAAGCGCTGGAAGATGAGGTGGCCAAGCATCTGCCAGAGAGCATTCACTTCTTTCCGGAAGACCAGATCACCGACAAGAGTCTGCGCTTCATGGCCGCCGAGCTGGTGCGTGAAAAGGTCATGCGTCAGTTGGGCGATGAGCTGCCCTATCAGATGACCGTCGAAATCGAGGAGTTCCGTGAAACCGAGCGGGTGACCCATATCAGCGCGTTGATTTTGGTGGAGCGTCAGGGCCAGAAAGTGATTCTGATCGGTGAAAATGGCGATCGGATCAAGAGTATCGGCCGAGAGGCGCGGCTGGACATGGAGCGTGCCCTGGGCACCAAGGTCATGCTCAACCTGTGGGTCAAGGTCAAGCGGGGCTGGTCTGACGATGAGCGTGCCTTGAAGAGTCTGGGTTACGACCTGGATTGAGCGCGGCCATGACCCCCGAGCCTGCCTTTCTGCTGCACCGTAAGGCGTATCGGGAAACCAGTGCGCTGGTCGACCTGTTGACGCTCAACCATGGGCGCATCCGCGCGGTGGCTCAGGGTGGGCAGCGCCCCGGTTCGAAGTCGCGCCAGCGTTTGCAGCCCTTTACGCCGCTGTTCATCGCCTGGCGCGGCGAGCGCGAGCTGAAGCGGCTGACCCTGATGGAGTCCCGGGGGCAGACCGCCCTGTTGGCGGGAGAAGGGCTGTTGTGTGGCCTGTATGCCAATGAGATTGCCACCCGCTTGCTGCCGCTGGAACTGGCATCCGCGAATGTGTTTGCCTTTTACAGCGTGCTGCTGGAGGCCCTTCCGGTGCCCGCCGAGCGCGGGTTGGCGCTGAGACGCTATGAGTGGGCGTTACTGGAAGCCCTGGAAGCCACACCGCGCTTCTGCACGCCTCAAGGTGCCCCTCTGGACCCCCATGGCCGCTATCGGTTCGACGCTGTCAGCCGTGGCTTCCTGCCCGCCGAGCGAGGGATCGACGGCCGCGCCTTGCGCTATATCGAGCAGGGTGACTGGGAATCAGAGAGCCTGGCCAGCGCCTTGAAAGCGCTCCTGCGAGCAGCGCTGGCACCCCACCTGGGGGCAGTGGCACTACGCTCGCGCGAGCTGATGATGGATTTGGCCCGCCGTCGTCAGCGCTAGGTGGGCCTCTCTCATACAAGCAATACTCAGACAAGCAATGATGGCCTCGGTGTGCCATCCAATGGAGAGTCACGATGCATCCTCCCCGTATTCTACTGGGCGTCAACATCGATCACGTCGCCACCCTGCGCCAGGCACGGGGCACTCGCTACCCGGACCCCGTTCAGGCAGCGCTGTTGGCCGAAGAGGCCGGTGCCGATGGCATTACGGTTCATCTGCGTGAAGACCGCCGCCATATCCAGCCCCGCGATGTGCGCCTGCTGGCCGAGATGCTCAACACGCGCATGAATCTCGAAATGGCCGTGACCGATGAGATGCTGGCTCTAGCCGAAGAAGTGCGACCTGCCCACGTTTGCCTGGTGCCGGAAAAGCGCGAAGAGCTGACCACGGAAGGTGGCCTGGACGTGGTAGGTGGGTTCGAGCAGATTGCCGCTGCCTGCCAGCGTCTGGCAGCCGTGGGCTGTGACGTATCGCTGTTCATCGACCCCGATGTAGCCCAGATCGATGCGGCCAAGCGTGCTGGAGCGCCCACCATCGAACTGCACACCGGTGCCTATGCCGAAGCTCGGCCGGGTAGCGAGACAGCCAACGCCGAGTATGACCGCCTGAGCGCGGCAGCGGTCCATGCCGTCTCCCTTGGGCTGGTGGTCAATGCTGGGCACGGGCTGCACTACCACAACGTGGAAGCCATTGCTGCCTTGCCCGGTGTCAACGAGCTGAACATCGGTCACGCGATCATTGCGCGCGCCCTTTTTGTGGGCCTGAAAGAGGCCGTTCAGGAAATGAAGCGGCTGATAATTGCTGGCCAGGAGGCGGGCCTGATGGCCGCGCTGGATGCCCATGAACACGAGCATGCGCATGACGAGCATGATGGCCATCACGGCTGCTGCGGGCATTGAATGATCGTTGGCATTGGCTCTGATATAGCCCGCGTTGCTCGGTTTCGTCAGGCCCTGGAGCGCCACGGCGAGCGTTTTGCCGAGCGCATCCTGGGCCAGCAGGAGCAACAGGTGTGGCGGGCCAAAGGCTGCCCGGTGGCTTATCTGGCCAAGCGCTTTGCGGCCAAGGAAGCCTTCGTGAAAGCCCTGGGGCTTGGCTTGCGCCAGGGCATGCAGTGGGGAGACATCCAGGTGCTCAACGACACGCTGGGCAAGCCAGGGTTACACCTGAGTGGTGAAGCCCAGCGGCTCTTCGCGGCTAGTGGCGCCTCGGCGGCGCACATTACCCTCAGTGACGAAGCCGAGTACGCCGTGGCATTCGTGGTGCTGGAGCGCTGATCGCCCAGGGCCGCGCCGCGTATCTCCGGTCACTCCAGCAAGCCATCGCGGTACTGGGTAAGCCGCGCCATGGCGGCATAAAGTTCTTCCAGTAGCGTATCCACATGGCGCAGACCGCTGGTGCGCAGACGGGTTTCCATGGTTTCCACCAGCAAGGCCAGTTCTGGCGCACCGCAATAGCGGCTGGCGCCGTTCAGCCCGTGCACCCAGTCCAGCAAGGTGTTCAGATCGTTTGCCTGGAACGCCTCGCGCATCTGTCGTTCGTGCTCCTCCAGGCTGTCGATCAGCCTGACCAGCTGCTGCCTGGCCAGGGACGCCTTTCCACCCGCCAAACGCGTGCCCAGGGCAAGGTCCACCGCGGGCAGCGTACTGGGCAGAGGCGCGGGCGCTACCGGGGGAGTGGTATCGGTCAGGGGGGCGGTTGAAAGCGAATCGCCAAACGCCAGTTCGGGCGTAATGCCCAAAAAGCGCTGCATCAGCTGCTGCAACTGAACGTCATTGATGGGCTTGATCAACACGTCGTCCAGGCCTTCACTCAACCACTGCTGGCGTTCGTTGTTCAGCACGTGAGCGGTGACTGCAATGATGGGGCAGCGTGCCCAGCTGCCGCTGATACGACGCAGCGCCTTGGTGGTTTCGATACCGTTCATGTCGGGCATACGAATGTCCATCAGCACCATGTCGGCAGTCTGCTGCCGCGCGAATTCCAGGGCTTCTCTGCCGCTGGCGGCCAGTACGATGCGCAGCGCGCTGCTTTCCAGCATGGCCCTGAGCAGTTCGCGGTTGGCGGTATTGTCGTCAACGATCAGCAGCGTCAAGGGGGCGCCAGAAACGGGTTTGCTAGCCAGCTCAAGTGCCTTTGGTTCCTGGCCTGCAGGCAGTCCCGTGGGTTGTAACAAGCGTCGCACCGTCGTGACCAGCTGGGCGCGGGTGAACGGCTTGCAGAGCAGGTCGCCGCCATGGGGAAGGTCCCAATGGGGGAGTTCAAAGCTGGTGGTGTTGGCCAGAATGATCACCGGGCAGGGCGTCTGGGCGATGATGGATTGCCAATAGCCTTTGCGTTCGCCCTCGAAGTCGTCGTACTCGAGGCTGATCACCAACAGAGCCTCATTGCCTGCATCGATAAACGACACGGGGCATGCGCCCCAGCGTTCCAGCAAGTGTTCCAGCACGTTTCGAGTGGGCAAGTGAGGTTCGTGCAAGCGTACGATCGGATTGTCCAACACCAGTTCTGGAGGGCGTTCGTCTGCCTGGTGGGCGAGCAGGGGTAGCGTAAACGAAAAAGTCGACCCTCTGCCCAGCTCGCTTTCGACCCGAATCTCACCGCCCATACGTTGGATCAGTTGGCGGCAGATCGACAGACCCAAGCCGCTGCCGCCAAACTGTCGGGAGTGGCTGGGCTCTGCCTGAGAGAAGGCGCTGAACAGCTGCTGCTGGTGTTCGTCACTCAATCCAATGCCAGTATCACTGACGCTGATGTGCAGGACGACGTGCTGCCCCTCCTGATTGTCCAGCATGACGCGTACGATCACATCCCCTTCGTGGGTGAACTTGAGGGCATTGCCCAGCAGGTTGTTCAGCACCTGATGAATGCGTAACGGGTCGCCGCATAGCGGGGTGGGCACGTCGTCATACACCATGGCCACCAGGTTGAGCTGCTTGCGCTGGGCTTCCGGGGCGTGGAGGCCAATGACTTCATCGACCAGCGTCACGATATCCACGTCCACTTCTTCCAGGGTCAGACGGTCGGCTTCCAGTTTCGAAAAGTCCAGTACATCGTTGACCAGCATCAGCAGGTTGTCGCAGGCCCGGCGTACATGGTCCAGCCACTCCTTTTGGCGGCTGTCGAGAGGCGAGCGACCCAGCAGTCGACAAAAACCGATGATGCCATTGAGCGGGGTGCGTATTTCGTGGCTCATGTTGGCCAGAAATTCCGACTTCACGGCATTTGCCCTCAGGGCGCTGCGGTGCGCCAGATCGAGCTTGATATTCTGCTCTTCGATAGTCTCCATGGACTCCTGGAGTTCACTGGTCGCTTGTTCGATCTGCTCCTGCATATTGCGCCGTGCGTGTTGCAAGTACTCGGCCAGTCGGTTGATATGCTTTGCCAACTGGTGCAGCTCGACGGGCCTGGCGGGGGTGATCTGCAGACGATCATCGCCCCGCGACAGCCGATAAAGTGCCTGACTGGCTTCCTCGATGGGGCGGGTGGCATAGCGGCTGATGGCAAAGGCGATCAGAAACAGCAGCAGGCCCAGCAGCATGCCGCCCAGGCTGAGGCTGGCGATGAGTTTGTAACGTTCCAGTACCAGCGTGCGGCTATCCATTTCGGCTTCCAGCCAGCCATTTTGAGTGCGCCCACGACCGCTGAGCGACTCACTGGTCAGCGGTGTTTGTACGCGCCATAGATCGTCTTCCATGGAGAGGGTCGTCGCTTCCGGGGCATGCAGCCGAGCGGAGGGCGGCAGCGAGGAACCCATGACCAGCAGGCGGTTGCCCTGCTCGTCAAACAGGGTGACCGCGCGCAGGTTGCGTTGCTCCAGCAGTTTGCCAGCGAGACGCTCCAGTCGTTGTGAGTCGCCGTCGGCCATGGCCTCTCCCAGGCTAGGGGCTAACAGCTCTGCGGTACTGACCAGCCTCTCCTCGAGCACTGTGTGGCCCGTGGCATCGGCGTGAAGCACCAATAGAAACGCCATGATGGCGTACACCAACAGTGGCAAGCCTAGCAGAGCAAACAGCAGGCGCGTGTTTAAAGACATGAAAGAAGCTCATCGAATCCAGAAGGTTGCCTGTCCAGGCATGGGCAGCACCGATATAATGCAGCATAACGGTTACGATAAGGAATGTGTGATGAATTATCCCACGCTTGAAGATGTGGTCGGCAATACACCGCTGGTGCGTCTAAAAAGAATCACGGCAGGTCGCAACAACACGCTGTTGGCCAAGCTGGAGGGTAACAACCCGGCAGGCTCGGTCAAGGACCGCCCGGCGCTGTCGATGCTCAGCGAAGCAGAAGCGCGGGGTGACATTCGACCTGGCGATACGCTGATCGAGGCGACCTCGGGCAATACCGGTATCGCGCTGGCCATGGCGGCCGCCATCAAGGGTTACAAGATGGTGCTGGTGATGCCTGAAAATGCCTCCGCCGAGCGCAAGCAAGCCATGGCCGCCTATGGCGCCAGACTCATCTCGGCGAGCAAGGAGGGAGGCATGGAAGAGGCACGTGATATCGCCGATGCCATGATTGCCCGGGGCGAGGGCAAGCCGCTCAACCAGTTTGCCAACCCGGACAACCCGCTGGCGCATTATCGCACCACTGGCCCGGAAGTATGGCGACAAACCGGCGGTGAGGTCACACACTTCGTCAGCTCCATGGGCACCACGGGCACTATCATGGGCGTGTCGCGGTATCTCAAGGAGCAGAACCCGGCCGTGCAGATCGTCGGGCTACAGCCGGCCGATGGCGCCAGTATTCCCGGCATTCGCCGCTGGCCCCAGGAGTACCTGCCTGCCATCTTCGAAGCGCCGAGGGTCGACGTCACGCTGGACATTGCCCAGCAGGAAGCCGAAGAGCACATGCGTCGCTTGGCCCGGGAAGAGGGCATTCTGGCGGGGGTTTCATCCGGTGGCAGCCTGGCAGGTGCGCTGCGCATCGCCGCACAAACCGAAAACGCGGTCATCGTGTTCATCGTCTGTGACCGTGGTGATCGCTATCTCTCCACGGGCCTGTTCGCCCCGGAGGTTTAAATGGCCATGTTGGGTAAGCGGCGGCCCCCACGCCCCGCATCGGGCCATTCGGGCCTGGCACGCGCGCCAGGGCGAGCTGTGAAAAACCAGGCTGACGGTCTCAGTGATGCGCCGCTGGTCGTCGAGCGGCTGGCCCATGATGGCCGAGGGGTGGCCCACAACGCTGCCGGGAAGACCGTGTTCATCGACCGAGTGCTGCCCGACGAGGAAGTGGAAGTCGCGGTCCATGTGACCCGCAAACGCTTTGATGAAGCGCATGTCAAAACCCTGCTGACTCCCTCGCCCCTGCGCGTGACGCCGCCCTGTGACCACTTTGGCCAGTGTGGAGGGTGCGATTTGCAGCATATGGCGCTCGACACCCAGCGCCACCACAAACGTGAGGTGGTCGCTGAGCTGCTGGCACGGCAGGGCCTGGCCCATGGTGCCATCGGCTTGCTCCACGGGCAGACCACGGCGTATCGCCGCAGGGCAAGGCTGGGCGTCAAGGTGGATAGCCAGGGCAAGGTGCACCTGGGGTTTCGCGCCGCCAGTACGCATCGGCTGGTAGATATCGACACCTGCCCAGTGCTGGTGCCTGCCCTGCAGGCGCTCATTGCCCCTCTGCGAGCGCTGTTGGCGAGCCTGGAAGCGCCGCGCTCGGTCGGCCACCTCGAACTGCTGGCGACCCCGGATGCGACGGTCGTGCTGGTGCGTCAGTTGAAGGCACAGCCTGACGATGAGCTGCGCTGGCAGCGTTTCGCTGAGCAGCACCAGGTACATGTCGGTGCCTGGCTGGGGCGCGAAGCGCCCCAGCTGCACTGGTATGGTGCGCCACCTTTGCTGAGAGAGCGCGTTGACATGCAGGCGCTGAGCATCGACGCCAGTACACTGCCATCAAACCTGTCGCTTGACTTTGCGCCGGGAGATTTTTTGCAGGTCAATGCCGAGGTGAACCAGCAGATGGTGGCACAAGTGGTAGGCTGGTTGGCGCCAAGCCCGGCATGGTGCTGCTGGACCTGTTTGCCGGCATCGGCAATTTCAGCCTGCCGTTGGCCGCTGCAGGCGCCCGAGTTCATGCGGTCGAAGGCAGCCAAGGGATGGTCGAGCGGCTGCGGGCCAATGCCCATAACGCCCGCGATGCTGATGCAGTCCTGGCGGTCAGCGCGGAACAAGCGGATCTCAGCAATGCCGAGGCCGTGGCCAAGGTGCTGCGGCAGCACCCCGTGGATGCACTGGTGCTGGACCCGCCGCGCAGCGGTGCCGAGGCGGTGTGTCAGGCGCTGGGCCGCCATCGCATTGCCCGGGTCGCGTATGTCTCCTGCGACCCGGCAACCCTGGCCCGCGATGCGGCACATCTTGTGCATGCAGGGTATGCTATCAAGCACGTTGTCGTGGCCGACATGTTCGTACATACGGCGCACATGGAAACGCTGATGCTGTTTGAATATACGGGCTAGCGTGCCATTTGCAGCAAGCCGCCACCCAAAAGGATGAGTCATTGTCATGGTGAAAGTGCGTGAAGACCAGCCGCTGACAGAAAGCGGAAAGGTGGACATACAACAATGGTTAACGCGCCTTCAGGAAGATGTGCGCCTGCGTGAGCCCGAGCGACTGTTGCAGGCCTGCGAGCTGGCCGACCAGTTGGAGCGGGAAGCCCCCCGCACCCATCGCGTGTGGCTGTCGCCGGGTTCCAGTTTTCGCATGGGCCTGGAAATGGCCGATATTCTGGCGGACCTCAAGCTCGACCAGGCCACGCTGGAAGCCGCCGTGCTGTATCGCGCCGTGCGCGAAGGGTTGCTGAGCCTCGACGGGGTGACCAAGCGCTTTGGCGATGAAGTGGCGAAGCTGATCGATGGCGTACTACAGATGGCGGCCATCAGCTACCCCTTGGCACCCAACCATGGCATGAGCCAGCATAACCAGCAGGAAAACCTGCGCAAAATGCTGGTCAATATGGTGGGGGATGTACGGGTCGCGTTGATCAAGATTGCCGAGCGCACCTGCGCGCTGCGTCAGGTCAAGGACGCCCCCCGGGAAAAATGCCTTCAGGTGGCCAGGGAAGTGGCCGATATCTACGCGCCGCTGGCCCACCGCCTGGGCATTGGCCAGATCAAGTGGGAGCTGGAAGATCTTTCGTTCCGCTACCTGCATGAGGACGAGTACAAGGCGATTGCCAAGCTGCTGGCAGAGAAGCGCCTGGACCGCGACCGCTATATTCACGATGTGGTCGAAACCCTCAAGACCCTCATGGAAGCCCAGCATATCCATCGTTACGATGTCAGTGGCCGGGCAAAGCATATCTACTCCATCTGGCGCAAGATGAAGCGCAAGCGGATCGATTTTTCCCAGGTCCACGACGTGCGCGCCGTGCGCATTCTGGTTCCCGAAGTCACCGACTGCTACACCGTGCTGGGTATCGTCCACTCCCGCTGGCACCACGTGCCCAACGAGTTCGATGACTACATCGCCAACCCCAAGAAAAACGGTTATCAGTCGCTGCACACTGCGGTCATGGGGCCGGAAAACAAGGTGCTGGAAATTCAGATCCGCACCTTCGGTATGCACGACGAGGCCGAGCTTGGAGTGTGTGCCCACTGGCGTTACAAGGGCCACGATACCAATGCCAAGAGTCGCAGCTACGAAGAAAAGATCGCCTGGCTGCGGCAGGTGCTGGAGTGGCAGGACGAAGTGGGCGGCTTTGGAGACCTGCGCGAAGGGCTCTCCAGCGACGTGGCGCCGGACCGAATCTATGTTTTCACCCCTGACGGCCACGTGATCGACCTGCCGCGCATCGCTACCCCCATCGACTTTGCCTATCGGGTACATACCGAAATAGGCCATCGCTGCCGAGGTGCCAAGGTCAATGGGCGTATCGTGCCCCTGACCTACAAGCTCAAGACTGGCCAGCAGATCGAGATTCTCACCGCGACCAAGGGGGGCCCCAGCCGCGACTGGCTCAACCCCAGCCTGGGCTACGTACGCACCTCGCGGGCGCGGGCCAAGATCCAGGCGTGGTTCAAACATCAGGCCCGGGATCAGAACCTGGACGAAGGGCGCACGCTCTTCGAGCGTGAAATGCGTCGTCTGGATGTGGAAGGGCTCGACCTGCCAAAACTGGCCAAGGCGGTCAATTACCAGAACGCTGACGACATGTACGCCGCGCTGGGCGCCGGTGACCTGCGAATAGGTCAGGTACTGCATCAGGCGCAGCAGCTGTTTGGCGAGACCGATGACCAGGAGCAGTTGGACCGACTGCTGGCCAAGCCGCGTCGCCAGCCCAGCAAGGCCACTAAAAGTGATATTACCGTGCTGGGCGTGGGCAACTTGAAGACCAGCATGGCCAACTGCTGCCGACCGGTGCCCGGCGAGCCGATTGTCGGCTTCATCACGCAAGGGCGTGGGGTCACCGTGCATCGTCAGGATTGCACCAATATTCTCCAATTGCGTATGGAGGAGCCTCAGCGCATTATCGAAGTAGAGTGGGGCGAACGCGCCCATACCCGCTATCCGGTGACCATCGAGATTCAGGCCTGGGACCGTTCGGGTTTGCTGCGCGATGTCACGGGCCTGCTGGGCAATGAAAAGGTCAATGTACTGGCGGTCAACACGCTGACCGATACCGACGAGGGCATTGCCCGCCTGCGCATCACCCTGGAGGTGGATGGCCTGGAGTCCCTGGGACGGCTGTTCTCGCGTATTCAGCAGTTGCCCAACGTAACCGAGGTTCGCCGCCTGCGTAACGCCGACCCCGAAAAAAGCGCCCGTAAAGGAGGGGCCTGATGCGCTACCGCCTGGAAGACCTGTTGACGCTGATGGCCGTGCTGCGCGACCCGCAGCAGGGCTGCCCATGGGACGTCAAGCAGCACTGGGACACCATCGTGCCGCATACCCTGGAAGAAGCCTACGAAGTTGCCGATGCCATCGAGCGGCGGGCCTTCGATGAGCTGCCCGGAGAGCTGGGGGACCTGCTGTTTCAAGTGGTCTATTACGCCCAGTTTGCCGCCGAGGAGCAGCGCTTCGACTTCCACGACATCGTCCACACGTTGACGGAAAAGATGCTGCGTCGCCATCCGCATGTGTTTCCAGAGGGGACGCTGGCGTCTCGCCGCCCGCCTGGCATGAGCGCAGACGCCGTCACAACCCAGCAGGTCAACAGCCGCTGGGAAGCGCTCAAGGCCGAAGAGCGCGCGCAGCGCAGCGTCGAAGAGGTATCGGTGCTCGACGATGTACCGCGTAACCTGCCTGCGCTGAGCAGGGCGACCAAACTCTCCAAGCGGGCCGCCCGAGTGGGTTTCGACTGGCCCGATGCCCGCGGCGTACTGGACAAGATTCGTGAAGAGCTGGTAGAGGTCGAAGAGGCGCTGGCCGCCGGCGACCGCCAGCATGCGCAGGAAGAAGTGGGTGACCTGCTGTTTGCGGTCACTAACCTGGCGCGTACTCTGGGGGCCAACCCGGAGCAGTGCCTGCGCCAGACCAACAGCAAATTCGAGCGCCGCTTTCGCCATGTCGAAAGCGCACTTGCCAGTGCCGAGCGACCGCTGGGTCAGGCGACCCTGGAAGAAATGGAACACCACTGGCAAGCCGCGAAAGCCCAGGAACAACGCTAATATCTCATAATATCAACGCGACCCCGCAAGGAGGCCCCGCCAATGAGCCATGATCTACACGAGTCGCTGCGCGATAATGTCCGTATTCTGGGTGACAGTCTGGGGCGTACCATCGCCGACGATCTGGGCCAGTCGTTCGTCGACAAGATTGAAACCATTCGTGCCCATGCCAAGCGGGGTCGCCAGGGCGACACCCTTCAACAGCGGCAGTTGATCGAGTATCTGCGCCAGCTTCCCGAGCGCGACCTGCTGCCGGTCACCCGTGCCTTCAACCAGTTCCTGAACCTCGCCAACATCGCCGAGCAGCATTACCGCGCCCGGTTTCGTCGCGTGGAGGATTACAAGCCGGGCACCCAGCCGGTGCTGGGCGAGCTGCTCAGTCGCGCCCAGCAGGCGGGCAATTCCCCCCGCAAGCTGGTCGAAACCCTGGCTAACATGCGCGTGGAGCTGGTGCTCACTGCCCACCCCACCGAAGTCATTCGCCGCACCCTGATTCAGAAGTATGACGCCATCGACGAGTGCCTGACTGCCATTGAAAGCTCCGAGGATTACCCGGAGCGTGGCGCCCGCGCTCAGGGGCGGCTGGAAGAGCTGATCAGCCAGGCCTGGCACACCGACGAGATTCGCCACGAACGCCCCACCCCGGTGGATGAGGCCAAGTGGGGCTTTGCGGTCATCGAGAACTCCCTGTGGCAGGCGGTGCCCGATTTTCACCGCGACCTGGATAGCCTGTTGCTGGAAACGGCAGGCGAGCGCCTGCCGCTGGACGCGGCGCCCATTCGCTATGCCTCATGGATGGGGGGCGATCGCGACGGCAACCCCAATGTCACGGCGAAGGTGACCCAGGAAGTCCTGCTGCTGGGGCGCTGGATGGCGGCAGACCTCTATCTGCGCGATCTGGAGCAGCTGAAGACCGAGCTTTCCATGTGGAAGGCCAACAGCGCCTTGAAGGCCGAAGTGGGCGATGTCGCCGAGCCTTACCGGGAGCTGCTCAAGCGTCTGTTGACGAAGATGGAAGCTACCCGTGACTGGGCCAAGGCACAGCTGGAGGGGCGCAACTACGATGGCGGGCCCATCATCGAAACCCGTGATCAGCTGTATGCGCCGCTGCTGGCCTGCTATCGCTCGCTGTGCGATGTGGGTCTGGACACTATCGCCAACGGCGCGCTGCTGGATACGCTGCGACGGGTCGCCGTGTTCGGCGTTACCCTGACCAAGCTGGACCTGCGCCAGGAAGCGGGCCGCCATGCCCAGGTCATGGAAGAACTCACCAGCGCCCTGGGCCTGGGTCATTATCAGGAGTGGAGCGAGCCCCAGCGCCAGGAGTTCCTGCTTTCCGAGCTGGCCTCGCGCCGTCCATTGATCCCGCGGCGCTGGGAGTGTTCCGCCGAATCACGAGAAGTACTGGATACGTTCAAGGTGATTGCCCAGGAGCATGCCGAAGCGCTGGGCACCTATATCATCTCCATGGCAGGCGAGCCTTCCGATGTACTGACCGTGGCGCTGCTCATGAAAGAGGTGGGCGGCCAGGTGACGCTGCCCATCGCGCCGCTGTTCGAGACGCTCAACGACCTGGACCACGCCGGTGCTGTCATCGATCAGCTGCTGTCGCTGCCGGGATACCGAGCGCTCACTCAGGACCGTCAGGAAGTCATGATCGGTTACTCCGACTCTGCCAAGGATGCCGGGCAACTGGCGGCGGCCTGGGCGCAGTACCGCGCCCAGGAAGCGCTGGTCAACGTGTGCGAGAAGCACGGCGTGGATTTGACACTGTTCCATGGCCGGGGCGGTACGGTAGGCCGTGGTGGCGGCCCGGCCCATGCGGCGATTCTCTCTCAGCCGCCGGGGTCGGTGAACGGCAGCCTGCGGGTAACCGAGCAGGGAGAGATGATTCGCTTCAAGTTCGGCCAGCCGGACATTGCGCTGCGCTCCATGGAGATCTACGCCTGCGCGGTGCTGGAAGCCACGCTGCTCCCGCCGCCTGCACCACAACCGCACTGGCGCGAAGAGATGGACCAGCTGGCCAAGGTTGCCCACGCGGCTTACGTGGGCGTGGTGCGTGAAGACCCGGATTTCGTCCCCTATTTCCGCGCGGTGACGCCCGAGGGCGCGCTGGGCAGGCTGCCCTTGGGTTCGCGGCCCGCCAAGCGTCGCCAGGATGGCGGCGTGGAAACGCTGCGGGCGATTCCCTGGATCTTTGCCTGGACGCAGATTCGCCTGATGCTGCCCGCCTGGCTGGGCAGCGGTGAGGCCTTTGCCCGACGCCTGGAGGAGCCGGGCGGCCTGGAAGTGCTGCAGGAGATGCGCACGCAGTGGCCGTTCTTTGGCACCTATCTGGACATGCTGGAGATGTTGCTGGCCAAGGCCGATGTGGCCATTGCGGCTTATTACGAGCATCGTCTGGTCGACGAGCCTGCGTTGAAGGCGTTGGGCAAGCAGCTGCGAGAACGCTTTGCGCGGCTGGAGCTGGTGGTGCTGGACATTCTTCAGCAGGAGCGGCTGCTGGAGAATACGCCGCTGATCCGCCAGGCCATCGATGTTCGCAACCCTTATATCGACCCGCTCCACGGCCTGCAAGCCGAGCTGCTGCAGCGTAACCGGGATGCTGACGGCGCCATCAGCGCCGATCTCTCACGGGCGCTGATGGTTACCATGGCAGGCATCGCTGCCGGGCTGCGCAACACCGGCTAGTCGCACCGTGGACCAGCGCCGTCACTCCTCGGGTGGCGGCGCTTTTG
>NZ_LFGT01000009.1:312283-318391 GCF_002078115.1 Halomonas sp. BC2
CGGGGAGGACGTCAACGACGCACTCCAGGGGAGGTGCACCATGCGCGCAGATGCGCAGGCCGTGATGGTCTTCTGGTTTCAAACGCTGGAGCCTGTTCTCTCCACGCCGGAAGAAGTCGCCTTCCTCCAGCAGCCGGGCTCTTCTTTTAACCCAATGGGATGACGTAGCGCTTTATGCCGTTAAGAACCTCTACCCGTATCAACAAGTACATCAGTGAAAGCGGCCTGTGCTCCCGCCGCGAAGCCGACCGCTTCGTGGAGCAGGGCAATGTCTATATCAACGGTCGCCGGGCCACCACGGGGGATCAGGTGGTGGCGGGAGATCGGGTCAAGGTGAACGGCCAGGAGATCGAACCGCAGGAAGAAGAAGACCTGGTATTGATCGCGCTGAACAAGCCGGTGGGCATCGTC
Source organism: Halomonas sp. BC2 (assembly GCF_002078115.1). Lineage (NCBI taxonomy): Bacteria > Pseudomonadati > Pseudomonadota > Gammaproteobacteria > Oceanospirillales > Halomonadaceae > Halomonas > Halomonas sp. BC2. Next base: position 312,695 of record NZ_LFGT01000009.1, read on the forward strand.
AGCACCACGGAGTCTGCTGAAAAGGACAACATTGTCGAGTTCGTCAAGCACGGCACGCGTATCTTTCCCATCGGACGGCTGGACAAGGACTCCCAGGGCCTGATCTTTCTCACCAACAACGGCGATCTGGTCAACAAGATTCTGCGCGCCAACAATCATCACGAGAAAGAGTACGTGGTGACGGTGGATAAGCCGATCACCGATGAGTTCATTGCCGGTATGCAGGGCGGGGTGCCCATTCTTGGCCAAGTGACCAAAAAGTGTCGCGTGGTCAAGGAGTCTACTTTCGTCTTCAATATTACGCTGGTGCAGGGGCTGAATCGTCAGATTCGCCGTATGTGCGAATACTTCGGTTACGAAGTGACGCAACTGGTGCGTACACGCATCATGAACGTCTCCTTGAAAGGCCTGGCGCTGGGCGACTGGCGCGATCTGACGCCCCGTGAGATCGAGACCATCATTGCCCTGACCGAAACCTCGCAAGCCGCACCGGAGAAGAAAAAGCGCGACAGGCCTGACTACAGCGGCAACAGACATGGCGCGAAGGGTAAACCACCGGCAGCGAAAAAGGCCTCACCAGGTGCCCGTTCGGGTGGCAAGAGCCGTCAGGACTCCAAGGGGAAAGTAGCCGCGTCGGGTAAGCCAGGCGCCAAAGCAAAGCCAACGGGAAAACCGGCTGCCAAAGGCAAGGGCAGGCCCGGCAGTAAACCCGGTGGCAAGTCGGGCGCGGGCAAGGGTGCCATCAAGGGTGGTCGACCTGGTGGGGGCAGAACAGCCGCCGGTAAGCCGTCTTCCCGGCGCAAATAGTCAGCCAGGGCCCATCATGAACTCATGGATGCTTTTCGGGCTGGCGCTCTATGCAGCGGCCAGCGTCGTGACTTATGCCACCTATGCATGGGACAAGCGGGCGGCGATCAAGAAGCGCCAGCGGGTGAGCGAAAAAACGCTGCACTGGCTGGCGCTGTTAGGGGGTTGGCCAGGCGCGTGGTGCGCTCAGCAGCAGCTGCGCCACAAGACCCAGAAAACCGCTTTTCGGCGAGTTTTCTGGGTCACGGTGGTGCTCAACCTGGCCTGTCTGGCGGCTGTTCTGGCGCTTACGCAACCTTGGCCGAGTTGAACAGGAAGTTGGCGATCAGTTCCTTGCCGCCTTCGGTGGCAAACGACTCCGGGTGAAACTGAATGCCGTGGATGGGGTAGTCGCGGTGCTTCACGCCCATCAGTTCGAACTCGCCGGCGGCCTGCCAGGCGCTGCGCTCGGCAAAATGCTCGGCGGTCAGCGCGCCGACCGTGGCGGTCACTTCCAGGCAGTCGGGCAGGGTGGTGGCGTCGGCAATCAAGGAGTGGTAGCGCATCACTTCCAATTGGTCGGGGACGCCCTGGAACACCGAGCGGTCATCGTGATGAATGGGGCTGATCTTGCCGTGCATGGGCAGCGGTGCCTTGACCACCTTGCCACCAAAGACATGCACGATGCCCTGCATGCCCAGGCACACTCCCAGCAGTGGCGTCGTCTTGCCGAGTTTTTCGATGACCTCGGCACACACCCCGAAGTAGCGCGGGTCGTCCGGCGAGCCCGGCCCCGGCGAAATGATGATGCGGTCCGGGGCCATGGCCTCGATGGCCTTGAAGTCGATCTGGTTGTTCCGCTTCACCACGATCTCGAAATGCGGCAGCTCCCCGCGATTCTTTTCGGTGGTGAGAATTTCACCGATGAACTGGTAGAGGTTGTAGGTGAACGAGTCGTAGTTGTCGATGATCAGCACCTTCATGCGGGGCTCTCCGTTTCCGTGCTCATAAAGGGGGCTAGCGCCTTGCGGGTACCGGCAAACTTGCGACGAATCTCCTCGTACTCATCCTCGGCATTGCTGTCGTAGACGTTGCCGCCGCAGGTTTGCACGTAGGCGCGTTCACCGTTGACGAACACCGTACGAATCGGAATGGCGAAGGTGCAGTCGCCATTGAAGGAAAACTGACCCACTGCGCCGCCATAGGGGCCGCGACCATCGGTTTCCAGGTCGTCGATGATCTTCATGGCCTCGATCTTGGGAGCGCCGGTCAGCGTTCCGGCAGGGAAGTTGCTGGCCAGGGCGGTGAACATGTCTTCGCCTTCGGCGATGATGCCGACGATCTCGCTGGAGATGTGCTGTACGTGGCTGAACCGCTTGATATCCATCAGGCTGCGTACCTTCACCGTTCCAAACTGGGCCACGCGGCCGATGTCGTTGCGGTGCAGGTCCACGATCATGTTGTGCTCGGCGATCTCCTTCGGGTCGTTGAGCAGTGCGCGGGCCAGCTGCGTGTCTTCCTGGGGGGTCTGGCCACGGAGCGTGGTGCCCGCCAGCGGGAAGGTTTCCATTTCGCCCTGGCGCAGGCGAAACAGCAGCTCGGGGCTGGCGCCGATCAGCTTCTGATCACCGAATTTGACGTAATACATCTGTGGTGACGGGTTGATGGTGCGCAGCTGGTCATAGAGCGCCAGGGTATCGCCCTGGATGCGAAAGCGCTTCTTGAATCCCACTTCACACTGGAACACCTTGCCGTCGATGATGTCCTGCTTCACCTTGGCCACGGCTTCGGCATGCTGGGTCTTGCTCATGGTGTCGCCCAGCGCGGTAATGCTGAGCGCCCCGGCAGGCTCGTCTGCTGCTTCGATCAGTGTCTGCAGAAAATCATAGCGGCTGTTATCGTAGTAAAAGTAGGTGACTTCCCCGGTCATCTTGTCGAGGATCAAGCCATCCTTGTAAAGCCCGAAGCGGAACGTATCGAAGTCGTCGCTGGCTTTCAGCGTCAGCGAAGGCTCGAAGTACTGCATGGCGTCGTAGCCCAGATAGCCGCTGAGGCCGCCGGCGTACTTGCGGGAAATGATGTTCTGCGGAATCAGGCTGCGCAGCAGCTCGTAGGGGTTCTCGCTGGTGTACTGCTCGGCCTGACCGTCGCGGTTTTCGATGGTCAGCGTGTGGCCATTGGCGTACAGCGTATATTCGGGATCGAAGCCAATGATCGAGTGGCGTGCCATATGGCTATCTTCGCCCAGCGACTCCAGCATGTAGCAGGTGTCGAAGCGGCGCTCGATTTTCTGAAACAGGGCGAAGAAGTCGCAGTCTGCCGCCAGCGTCACGTAGTGTGGTTTACGAGGCAGTGTAAACGGCGTTGGGCCAGTGGTGTTGGCCTGAGTGTGAGTGCTCATAAAGGGTCGTTCCGTGATGAAGATGACTGGTTCAGTGCGCGAGAGCCCCTGGATACCGTGGCAATACCGACCCCGAGGGTATCGGCAATCTTGCGGTGGGGTACCCCTTCGTTGAGCAGCTTGAAAATCTGCAGACGCTTGCTGATTTCCTGGTACTCCGCTGGTGTCAGCAGGCTGGCCAGCGCAGCGTCCATGGCCTCGGGGGTCTCGATGGCCACCAGATGGCGTACCAGCTCAGCCTGATAGTGTGACGGAGAGAGGGTCATGAGTGAGTCACCAGCGGTCGATGAAAATCGTGTTAATGTACTAGTACGCTAGTACATTAACACGAATAAGCGCAGGGTCAAGAGACATCTCGGCTGGCAGCATCGAAAACCGGGATTAAAACGGCAGGTGTAGCGAAGCGCTGAGCATATTGAGGTGGCTGAGCGTGGGCGTGTCGATACGCTCGTACTCGAAACGGCTGATTAACCGGTTAACGGTCATGGTGGCGCCGAAGCCTTGCAGCAGCGCCGTGCCGCCATCATCGGCATGGGGCTGGTACGCTTCACCCCGCCACTCGGTGAAGCCGGATTTGGCATAAACGCTGACGGCGCCCATGCGCACGCCTGCCACCAGGGCGCCACCCAGGCTCAGGGTATCCATGAGCAGCGGGCTCACCTGGGACGTAATGGGGACTTCTTCACTTTCGCGATAGGCGATCTCGGCACCGATATCCAGCCGTGGCAGCCGTTCGGGGCTGAAGCCTGCGGTCAGCCGAAAGCCGGTGGTGTTGGTGTCGAGGCTGCTCAGGTCGCTGCCTTCCAGCACCACGCCGTTATCCAGCCGAATCCACTCACCGTCGGGCGCTGCATACGCCAGCAATACCGTGTCGTCACTCGCCAGGGCGGTGGCGAAGGGCGCAGCGCTCACCAGCGTCAGGAGCAGGGTGCTTGCCAGGCGGTTCATTGGCGTTCCTCTTGTCCTTGATCGTGACCTTATCGTTATGCAGGCGGGTCGCAGTTTATCGAGTCAACCGTTACAGGTTAGCAACGGGCGCTGATTTCCACCACGTTAATTGCCTGTTGAGCGAGATTTTCCAGCAGGTGCTTGCCCATGGCCAGAAAGCGCTCGCCAAATACCCACTGGGGCGAGACGACCGCAGGCTGGGCGGTCTGCTCCTTTTGGCGTTGACGCTGGCGCCACGCCAGGGCGGTCTGGCTCCAATCCTCGTGGTGTTGCAAGGTGAAGCCTTGCCGTTGCAGCAGGGTAGTCAATGCCTCCAGGCTGAGCAGGTGCGAATGTTCGGGCCCTTCCGCCCAGGGCACCGGGAAGCGCAGCGCTGCCTGGTTCGAGCCGCCCACCACTTCGTGCATCACCAGCTGCCCGCCGGGGCGCAGCACTCGGCGGCACTGGGCCAGCACGCTTTCCGGGTCAGGCATGTTCATCAGGCTGTGTTGAAACACCACCGCATCGAAGCTCGCGTCGGTAAACGGCAGAGCGCTGGCATTTCCCGTCACCCAGCGCAATTTGCCGCCCATGGGGGTGGGCGTGAGTTGGCTGATGGCCCGGTTGAGCGCGCTGAAGCGGTGGGTGATATCCAGCCCGGTCATGTGCAGGCCCATGGCCGCGCCCTGGCGCATCAGCCCGCCCAGCCCGGCACCGATGTCCAGCACCTGGCTTTGCGGCTCGATCAGGGCCAACAGCCTGGCCGAGGCGGCCAAGCCACCGATATGCAGTTGGTCCAGTGGGGCGAGCTGGTGCAGCGTCGGACCCTCAGGATAATGGCTGCGCAACTGCTGGAGAATCTCCTGGTCACGCAGCCCCTGATCGTAGTGATGCGCCAGGGGCTTTGCCATGGCGGCTACTTCTGCTCGTCCAGGCCCAGCTCTTCTATCGAGATTTCGCGCATCTTGAACTTCTGGATCTTGCCGGTGACGGTCATGGGGAACGCATCCACGAACTTGAAGTAGCGTGGGATCTTGAAGTGAGTGATCTTGCCCTTGCAGTATTCGCGCAGGTCTTCACCGGTGATCTCGCCCGCGGTGGCGTTGAGCTTCACCCAGGCGATCAGCTCTTCGCCATACTTCTTGTCGGGTACGCCGGTGACCTGGACTTCGGAAATGGCCGGGTGGGCGTACAGAAACTCTTCGATCTCTTTCGGGTAGACGTTTTCACCGCCGCGAATCACCATGTCCTTGATACGCCCCACGATCTGGATGTAGCCCTCGTCATCCATGGTGGCCAGGTCGCCGGTATGCATCCAGCCTGCCTCGTCGATGGCTTCGGCGGTGGCTTTGTCGTTGTTCCAGTACTTGAGCATCACGCTATAGCCACGGGTACACAGCTCGCCGATTTCTCCACGGGGCAGAATGCCGCCATTGCCTGGGTCGACGATCTTGCTTTCCAGGTGGGGCTGGGTACGGCCCACGGTGGAAACGCGCTTGTCGATGGTGTCGTTGGCGCCGGTCTGTGTCGACACCGGGCTGGTCTCGGTCATGCCGTAGGCAATCTGCACGCCCTTCATGTTC
>NZ_LFGT01000009.1:321767-339510 GCF_002078115.1 Halomonas sp. BC2
TGTTCATCTTGTCGATGACCTGCTTCATGATTTCGGCAGGGCAGATGGAGCCAGCCATGATCCCGGTTCGCAGCGAGGAAAAGTCGGTCGACGCAAAGTCGGGGTGTTCGAGCTCGGCAATGAACATGGTGGGCACGCCGTAGAGGGCGGTGGCTTTCTGCTCATGGACGGCTTTCAGGACTTTACCGGGGTCGAAGCCTTCGTCCGGGTAGATCATGGCGGCCCCATGGGTCATGCAGCCCAGGTTGCCCATGACCATGCCGAAGCAGTGGTAGAGCGGCACGGGGATCACCAGCCGGTCGGCGCTGGTAAAGCCCATGCTCTCTGCCACGAAAAAGCCGTTGTTGAGGATGTTGTGGTGGGAGAGCGTGGCCCCCTTGGGAAACCCCGTGGTGCCGGAGGTGTATTGAATGTTGATCGGGTCGTCGAACTGCAGGGTGGCCTGCAGGTCGTCCACTTCGGTCTGGCTGACGGTGTCGGCCTGGCCAATGAAGTCGGCCCAGCGCCACATGCCGCTGTGCTTCTCGTCGCTGAGGTTGATGATGCACTGCAGCTGCGGCAGTTTATGGGCGTTCAGCGCCCCTTCAGCGCAGTGGTTCAGCTCGGGGGCCAGCTCGTACAGCATGGCGGTGTAGTTGGAGCTCTTGAACTGGTGGGCGGTGATCAAAAAGCGTGCGCCGGATTGGTTGAGCGCGTACTCCAGCTCGTGGGTCCGGTAAGAGGGGTTGATGTTGACCAGAATGGCACCGATCTTGGCGGTGGCAAACTGGCTCAGCGTCCACTCGCTGCAGTTGGGTGCCCAGATGCCGACCCGGTCGCCTTTCTTGACCCCCATGGCGAGCAGGGCCCTAGCGCAGCGATTCACCTCCCGCTGCAGTTCTCGGTAGCTCCAGTGAATGTTCTGGTGAAGTGCGATCAACGCGTCGTTGTCCGGGTATTGGGCGGCAATCTGGTCGAACTTGTCGCCAATGGTCATGCCCAGCAAGGGTTTGTCGGCGGTGCTGCTGGTGTAACTGGGCAGGGCGCTGGAAAGCGGTGCAGATGATGCCATGGTGAGTCTCTCCGAAATCTTTTTGTTGTCTGAGCGGGAAGTGAAGCGTTTTTAATTATTAGGGCCGGGCCGTACTAGCCGGGAGTGCGCTGTGTGCACCCTCTGGCCAGCGCCACTTTGGCGCTGGGCTGGCGGCCCAACTGCCGCGTGATCCAGTCGCCAGTGTCGATCACCGCTTGCAGGTCGATGCCGGTCTCGATGCCGAGTCCTTGCAGCAGGTACAGCACGTCTTCCATGGCCACGTTGCCGGAGGCGCCCTTGGCATAGGGGCAGCCACCGAGCCCTGCCGTGGCGGCATCGATGACGCCGACGCCCTCTTCCAGCACGGCGTACAGGTTGGCGATGGCCATGCCGTAAGTGTCATGGAAGTGCGCGGCCAGCCGTTCGATGGGCACGTGTTGGGCGGTGGCTTCGATCATGCGTTTGGCGGCCAGCGGCGTGCCGGTACCGATGGTGTCCCCGAGGGAAATCTCGTAACAGCCCATGTCGTAGAGCGCTTTCGCCACCTCGGCGACTTTCTGCGGGGCGATGTCCCCTTCGTAGGGGCACCCCAGCACGCAGGAGACGTAGCCACGCACTCGCACGCCTGCCTCGTTGGCCCGTGCGAGCACTGGCTCAAAGCGTGCCAGCGACTCGGTGATCGAGCAGTTGATGTTCTTCTGCGAGAACGCTTCCGAGGCGGCGCCAAACACGGCGACCTCCTCGACGCCCACGTCCAGAGCGCCTTCCAGCCCCTTCAGGTTTGGCGTGAGGGCGGAATACACCACGCCGGGCTGGCGCTTGATGCCGCGCATCACCTCGGCGGCATCGCCCATCTGCGGTACCCACTTGGGAGAAACGAAGCTGGCGGCTTCGATATGCCGCAGGCCGGCGGCTGCCAGGCGCTCGATCAGCGCGATCTTGATGGCAGTGGGCACCAGGGTGCCCGGTTCGTTCTGCAGCCCGTCACGAGGGGCCATTTCAAACAGCTTGATAGCCGTAGGCAGTGCCATGGAAAAGCTCCTATTCGCTGGGGGCAAAGTCGAGCAGCACGTCACCCTGGCTGACCGTGTCGCCTGCCTGGAAATGGAACGTGGCCACGCTGCCGTGGGTCGGTGCCGTCATAGTGTGCTCCATTTTCATGGCCTCCATGACCATCAAGGGCATGCCTTTTTCTACCGTGGTGCCGGGTTCGACCAGCAGCGCCACGACAGTGCCGTGCATGGGGGCGGTAAGGGTCGCCTCGGTTTCCTGATGGCCGTGGTCGATGGCGTCGATACGCTGCCAGAGCAGGCGGGTTTCGCCGCTGGGCTCGGCCATCACGACGACATTGCCGTCCCGATAGGCCTGCAGGCGACGGCGATGGCCGTCGAGGGTCACCGCCACCGCATCGCCTGCCAGCGGTTGCAGGCTGGCGCTGAGCGTTTTCTCGCCGATGGTCAGCTGCCACTGGGCGTCCAGGCTCGTGCGTTTGCCCTCCACCACGACCAGGCTGTCACTCTCCGAGCCTTGTGCCGCGCTGGGGTCGCACAGCGTGATGCGGATGGTGTGCGGGGCATTGAGCCGGAAGCCGTCGTGGCGGTCCCAGGGCGAGTCGCTTTCGCACTCCTGAGCCAGCTGGTGCAGCCCGATCAGCGCTGCGCTGGCATAGTCCTGCGTGGTGTAGCGACGTGGCGCGAACAGCGTCGCTTCGTTGCGTTCGATGAAGCGCGTGTCCAGCTCGACGTTCTTGAAGCCGGGGTGATTGGCCAGCCGCTGCAGGAAGGCGCGGTTGGTCACCACTCCCTGCACATCCAGCGCGGCCAGCGCCCGGTTCAAGGTGGCCAGCGCGGCGTCGCGGTCGACACCGTGCACGATCAACTTGGCCAGCATGGGGTCGTAGTGCATCGACACGCGATCGCCGCTCTCCACGCCGCTGTCCAGGCGCACCTGGTCGGCGGCCAGGCCCGCGCCTTCGGTGTCCAGTTCGAAGCGGGCCAGCAGGCCGGTGGCAGGCAAGAAGTCCTGCTCCGGGTCCTCGGCGTAGAGCCTCGCCTCGAAGCTGTGACCGGTGATGGTCAGCTCGTCCTGGCGACAGGGCAGCGGCTCGCCCATGGCGACTCTCAATTGCCACTCCACCAGATCCTGGCCGGTGATCATCTCGGTGACGGGGTGCTCCACCTGCAGGCGGGTGTTCATCTCCATGAAGTAGAACGAGCCGTCGGCGTCCAGAAGGAACTCCACCGTGCCCGCGCCCACGTAGCCGATCTCCTTGGCAGCGCGAACGGCGGCGTCGCCCATGGCAGAGCGCAGCTCGGGCGTCATGCCGGGGGCGGGGGCTTCTTCAATGACTTTCTGGTGGCGACGCTGCACGCTGCAGTCGCGCTCGAAGAGGTACACGCCTTGGCCGTAGCGGTCACAAAAGACCTGTACCTCTACATGGCGGGGCTGCACCAGATACTTTTCGATCAGCATGCGGTCGTCGCCAAAGGCGGCTTTCGATTCCCGGCGGCAGCCGTCCAGCGCTGCCTTGAAGCCTTCGCCGCTTTCGACCACGCGCATGCCCTTGCCGCCGCCGCCTGCGCTGGCCTTCAGCATCACCGGGTAGCCAATCTTGTCGGCTTCGGCGCGCAGCAGGGCGTCATCCTGGTCGTCGCCATGATAGCCCGGTACCAGCGGCACCCCCGCGTTGGCCATGCGTGCCTTGGCCGCCGATTTGTCGCCCATGGCGGCAATGGCGGAAGCGGGCGGGCCAACGAAGGTAATACCGGCCTGTTCCAGCGCTTTGACGAAGGTGCCGTTTTCGGACAGAAAGCCGTAACCGGGGTGAATGGCGCCGGTGCCGGTGCGTTGGGCGGCGTCGATCACTGCCTTGATGTTCAGGTAGCTTTCTCGGGCGGCCGCCGGGCCAAGACGCACGGCCTCGTCGGCTTCCCGCACATGGCGGGCGGTGGCATCGGCATCCGAGTAGACCGCCATGGTTTTCAGCCCCAAGCGGCGGGCGGTGCGCATCACGCGGCAGGCAATTTCACCCCGGTTGGCTACCAGTAGGGTATCGAAGGGGGTCGGGGTAGGCGTCATGAGCGTGGCTCCGCGGCGTGTTGGTGTTCTTCGGGGGATGTCCAGGCGGGGCGGCGCTTGTCGAAAAAGCTGGCCAGGCCCTCCTGGCCTTCTTCACTGACCCGCAGTTGGGCGATGACCTGGCAGGTGTGCTCGCGGGTGGCATCCGAGTCCGGGGCCTGGGCCACGCTGGCCAGCAGGGCTTTGGTTGCCCGCTGCGCCTGAGGAGAGCCCTTGGCCAGGGTGTCGATCATGGTATCGATGGCGTGATCCAGCGCATCGTGTTCGACCACCTGGTGGGCGAGCCCCAGCTGCAGCGCGGTGGGGGCATCCATGATTTCGGCGCTTAGTGCGTAGCGGCGCATCTGCCGTTGGCCAAGGGCGCGCTGGACGTAAGGGCTGATCACGGCCGGTGACAGGCCTATATTGACCTCCGACAAGCAAAACCGAGCCTTCTCGGAAGCGATGACGATGTCGCAGCAGGCGGCAAGCCCGACCGCGCCACCGAACGCGGCGCCCTGTACACGGCACAGGGTGGGGCAGGGCAGCGTGTCCAGGCCGTGCATCAGCGCCGCCAGCTTGCGTGAATCGGCCAGGTTGTCGGCCAGGTCGTAATCGACCATGCGCTTCATCCAGTTCAGGTCCGCACCGGCCGAAAAGCTCTTGCCCTCGGAGCCGAGGACCACCACGCGCACGTCGCCTGCGCTGGCCAGATCGTGCAGGGTTTCCAGATGACCGTTCAGTTCGGCGATCAAGCGATCGTCAAAGGCGTTGTGCACCTCTGGACGGTTCAAGGTCAGCCGGGCGACACCCGATTCGATAACCAGGGTTGAGTAAGCCATGTGATGCCCCTTACATCCGGAACACGCCGAAGCGCGTCTCTTTGATTTCTGCGTTCATGGCGGCGGCCAACGAGAGACCCAGCACGTCGCGGGTTTGCAGCGGGTCGATGACTCCGTCATCCCACAGGCGCGCGCTGGCGTAGTAGGGGTGGCCCTGGTGCTCGTACTGGTCGCGGGTGGGCTGTTTGAAGGCCTCTTCGTCTGCCTTGCTCCATTCCCGGCCTTCTCGTTCGTACTGCTCGCGCTTCACCTGGGAAAGTACGCCTGCTGCCTGCTCGCCGCCCATTACGGAAATACGCGCATTGGGCCACATGAACAGCAGATTGGGATCGTAGGCTCGGCCACACATACCGTAGTTGCCAGCACCGAAGCTGCCGCCAATCAGCACGGTGTACTTCGGTACGTTGGCGCAGGCCACGGCGGTGACCAGCTTGGCGCCGTGCTTGGCGATGCCTTCGTGCTCGTATTTGGAGCCCACCATGAAGCCGGTGATGTTCTGCAGGAAGACCAGCGGAATCTTGCGCTGGGCACACAGTTCGATGAAATGTGCGCCTTTCACGGCGCTTTCCGAAAACAGCACGCCGTTGTTGGCGACGATACCCACCGGGTAGCCGTGGATATGTGCAAAGCCGGTCACCAGGGTGTCGCCGTAGTAGCGCTTGAACTCATCGAAATCAGAGCCATCGACAATACGGCCGATCACTTCGCGCACGTCGTAAGGTTTTTTCAGATCGGTGCCGACGATGCCGTACAGCTCTGCGGGGTCGAGACTTGGCGGCCTGGGGGGTTGCATGGCGAGCTGGCCACGCTTTTGCCAGTTGAGCCGGGACACGCAGGCCCGTGCTAGCTGCAGCGCATGGGCGTCGTTTTCGGCGTAGTGGTCGGCCACGCCGCTGATGCGGGTGTGCACATCGGCGCCGCCCAGGTCTTCAGCGCTGATGTTTTCCCCGGTCGCTGCTTTGACCAGCGGTGGACCGCCCAAAAAGATCGTCCCCTGCTCCTTGACGATAATGGACTCGTCCGCCATGGCGGGCACATAAGCACCGCCTGCGGTGCAGGAGCCCATGACCACCGCGATTTGCGGGATACCCTCGGCAGAGAGCGTGGCCTGGTTGTAGAAGATCCGGCCGAAGTGGTCGCGGTCGGGGAAGACCTCGTCCTGGCGGGGCAGGAAAGCCCCGCCGGAATCGACCAGGTAGATGCACGGCAGGCGGTGCTTGCGAGCCACTTCCTGGGCGCGCAGGTGCTTTTTCACCGTCAGCGGGAAATAGGTGCCGCCCTTGACCGTGGCATCGTTGGCCACGATCACGCACTCCACCCCCGATACTCGGCCAATCCCGGTGACCACCCCGGCGGCGGGCACATCGCTGTCGTAAACGTGATGGGCTGCCAGCGCAGAAAATTCCAGAAACGGCGAGCCTTCATCGATCAAGTGGTCGATACGGTCACGTACGAACAGCTTGCCACGGCTTTCGTGGCGGCTGCGGGCGTTGGCGCCGCCGCCCTGGGCGATGGCCGCGGTCAGCTCACGCAGCTTGTTCACTTCCCCCAGCATGGCGGCCTCGTTGGCCTGAAACACATCGCTGCGCGGGTTGATCTGTGTCGAGAGTGTGCTCATGGCGCAAACCTTCCTGAGTCGATTAATGGCTTTCGGTGAAGAGTTCGCGACCAATCAGCATGCGGCGAATTTCGCTGGTACCGGCGCCAATTTCGTAGAGCTTCGCATCGCGCAGCAGGCGGCCGGTGGGGTATTCGTTGATGTAGCCATTGCCGCCCAGCAGTTGAATGGCGTCCAGCGCGACCTGGGTGGCCTTTTCAGCACAATACAGAATCACCCCGGCGGCATCCTTGCGCGAGGTCTGGCCCCGGTCGCAGGCGCTGGCCACGGCATACAGGTAAGCGCGGCAAGCATTCAGCGTGGTGTACATGTCGGCCACTTTGCCCTGTACCAGCTGGAACTCGCCGATGGATTGGTTGAACTGCTTGCGCTCGTGGATATAGGGAATGACCACGTCCATGGCGGCCTGCATGATGCCGATGGGGCCAGCGGCCAGCACGGCACGCTCGTAATCCAGTCCGCTCATCAACACCCGCACGCCCTTGCCTACCTCGCCCAGCACGTTCTCGGCGGGCACGCGGCAGTCCTGAAACACCAGCTCGCAGGTGTTGGAACCGCGCATGCCCAACTTGTCGAGCTTCTGGGCGGTGGAGAAGCCGGGCATGCCTTTCTCGATGATGAACGCGGTGATGCCCTTGGAGCCTGCTTCCGGGTCGGTCTTGGCGTAGACCACCAGCACGTCGGCATCGGGGCCGTTGGTGATCCACATCTTGTTGCCGTTGAGCACGTAGTGGTCGCCATCTTCCTTGGCGCGCAGCTGCATCGACACCACATCGGAACCGGCACCCGGCTCCGACATGGCCAGCGCGCCCACGTGCTCACCGCTGATCAGTTTGGGCAGGTATTTGGCTTTCTGCTCGGCGGAGGCGTTGATCTTCAATTGGTTGACGCACAGGTTGGAATGCGCGCCATAAGAGAGGGCCACCGACGCACTGGCACGGGAGATCTCTTCCATGGCAATGCAGTGCGCCAGATAGCCCATGCCGCTACCGCCATCCTCTTCCGGGACGGTAATGCCCAGCAGCCCCATGTCACCAAACTTCTGCCACAGGTCGTTGGGGAACTCGTTGTTACGGTCGATCTCGGCGGCTCTGGGCGCTATTTCGCTGGCGGCAAACGCATTGACCTGTTCGCGCAGCATGTTCAGCTCGTCGTCGAGGCCAAAATTCAGTTCTGTGTAGTGGGAAAACATGCTCAATCACCTTTCGTCGTTGCTTGTTGATTGTTAATGGACCGTGTCTGCTGGCGGTATTCGAGCGGCTTATTTGGAAGTGGCCGGGTGCTTCTCGTTCAACTCTTCCAGCGCCTGGCGGCAGCGGATTTCGGCACTCTCCAGCTCCAGTTGCACCATGGTGATGTCTTTCATCTGCTGCTCCAGCGCGGCCTTGCGTTCGCCGATCTTGCTGAGCATCAGGTGCAACTGCTTTTCGCTGCCGCTGCGCGTTTCGTCCCACAGCTCGAACAGTTCGCGAATCTCGGCCAGTGAAAAGCCCAGCCGTTTGCCGCGCAGGGTCAGCTTCAGGCGTACGCGATCCTTGCTGCTGTAAATGCGTGTTTGCCCACGGCGAGAAGGGTGCAGCAGCTCCTGGTCTTCATAAAAACGGATGCTGCGCGTGGTGACATCGAACTCGCTGGCCAACTCGCTGATCGTGTAGGTTTTGCTCATGATCGTTATTCTCGTCGATAGGGGAATGTCCCTATGGAACACTGACCCTGAGGCTAAAACAAGTTTACGTTAACGTAAAGTAGCGGATGGCTATCGTTGGTAAGCGTTTAAAATTTACAAGCTGTTGAAATTTAATGGTTTCAGCGTTTTAAGGCGCCGCGCTATCGTGGTGCGTAGACCAAAGTTGTAATTGTAATACCCGGTGATGGGTTGCTAGTTTGCACCTACAGCTTACGTTCAGGTAAGGATGCGTTGCCGGTTACTCCGCTGCGCTTCCCACCCTACAAGAACAACAAGAGGCGTCCTACCTCATGCGTGCAGATGAAGTGACCCAGGGGCCAGTGCTCGAAACGCGAGGGCTGACCAAAGAGTTTCGCGGCTTTACGGCCGTGGATAACGTCAACCTACAGGTGCAGGAAGGGCATATCCACGCCCTGATCGGCCCCAACGGTGCCGGCAAAACCACGGTGTTCAACCTGCTCACCAAGTTCCTCCCTCCAACGCGCGGTGAGATTTTCTACCGTGGCCAGCCGATTACCAGCAAGAAATCCAATGAAATTGCCCAGCTGGGCCTGGTGCGCTCGTTTCAGATTTCGGCGGTGTTTGCGCACATGACAGCGCTGGAAAACGTACGCGTTGCGCTGCAGCGCCAGTTGGGCACGTCGTTTCATTTCTGGAAGTCCGAAAAAACGCTGGATCACCTCAATGATCGTGCGCTGGCCTTGCTGGATGAAGTGGGGCTGCGCGAGTATGCCGATACATTGACGGTTGAAATGCCCTATGGCCGCAAGCGCGCCCTGGAGGTAGCGACCACTCTGGCGCTGGACCCCAGCATGATGCTGCTGGACGAGCCCACCCAGGGCATGGGTGCCGAAGACGTGGACCGCATCGTGGCGTTGATCAAGCGCGTTTCCCAGGGGCGTACCGTGCTGATGGTGGAGCACAACCTGAGCGTGGTAAGCCGCTTGTGTGACCGCATTACGGTATTGGCCCGAGGCGCGGTATTGGCGGAAGGCGACTACGACAGCGTTTCCCGCAACCCGCTGGTACGTGAAGCCTATATGGGCAGCGAAGCTGCCAGTGAGGAGGCCGCCGTATGAAGACCGCAGAAGCCCTCGAACATCCGGCCGCAGAGACTCAAAGCCTGGAAATGCTCCGCGTGCAGGACCTGCATGCCTTCTATGGCGAGTCGCACATCCTTCATGGGGTCAATTTCAACGTCAAGCGGGGCGAGCTGGTGACACTGCTGGGTCGCAACGGTGCAGGGCGTAGCACCACGCTAAAGTCCATCATGAACATGGTGGGGCGCCGCACCGGCTCCATCGTCATCAATGGCAGCGAAACCCTGCGCATGAAGCCTCACCATATTCCTCGTCTGGGTATTGGCTACTGCCCTGAAGAGCGCGGCATCTTCGCCAGCCTGGACGTGCACGAAAACCTGCTGCTGCCGCCCACGGTGCGCTCCGGTGGAATGAGCCTGGATGAGATCTATGCCATGTTCCCCAACCTGTACGAGCGGCGCAAGAGTCAGGGAACCCGACTCTCTGGCGGTGAACAACAGATGCTGGCCATGGCGCGCATTCTGCGCACCGGTGCGCGGCTGCTGCTGCTCGATGAAATTACCGAAGGCCTGGCCCCGGTCATCGTGCAGAAGCTGGGCGAAGTGCTGGTGCAGCTGAAAGAGCGGGGCATGACCATCGTACTGGTCGAGCAGAACTTCCGTTTTGCCGCGCCGCTGGCCGACCGCCATTTCGTCATGGATCACGGCCAGATCGTCGAAGAGATCACGGCGGCGCAGCTGCCTTCGCGCCGCGAGCATTTGAACAGCATGCTGGGGGTATAGACACCGCACACAACATATCCTTTAACCGCACTACTCAGGCTCCACTCGAACACCACTATTGAATGTCCGCATTACAACAGCGTCCGCATCACAACAACAAAGGCCCCCAGGGCCAGGAGACGAACATGATCTTTACCAGAAAAACGTTGGCCGCCAGCATTGCCGTGGCTGCCACTGCCAGCATGATGGCCTCTGCCGCCCAGGCCGAGATCAGCGACGGCGAAGTGCGCATTGGCTATCTGGCCGATATGTCGGGCACCTACCGAGATCTGGCGGGTCCGGGTGGTCAAACGGCCATGGAGATGGCCGTGACCGACTTTGGTGGCAGCGTCAACGGTGCCCCCATCGTGATTTTCAGCGCCGACGACCGCAATAGCGCGGACGTTGGCGCCAATACCGTGCGCGAGTGGATCGATCAGCGCAACGTGGACATGGTGGGCGGTCTGGTGGCCTCGTCGGTAACCATCGCCGTGACCCGCGTGCTGGAAGAGAACAACGGCCTGGGAATCGTGTCCGGGTCCGCGGCTTCCAGTATCACCAACGAACACTGCACCCCCAATCACATTCACTGGGTCTACGACACTTACCCGCTGGCCAATGGTACGGCGCGTGCCGTAGTGGAGCAGGGGGGCGATACCTGGTTCATGCTGACCGCTGATTACGCCTTTGGTCACGCTCTGGAAGGCGACGTGACTCGTGTGGTGGCCGTCAATGGCGGTGAAGTGGTGGGCGGTGTCCGTCACCCGTTCCCCACCAGCGACTTCTCCTCCTACATTCTTCAGGCCCAGGGGTCCGGTGCCAAGATCGTGGGTCTGGCGAATGCCGGGGCAGACACCGTGAATGCCATCACCACGGCGAGCCAGTTCGGCCTGACCCAAAGCGGCCAGCAACTGGCGGGCCTGCTGATCTTCCTCAACGACGTGCACGCGCTGGGTCTGGAAGCCACCCAGGGGCTGCTGCTGACCACCGGCTGGTACTGGGACATGGACGACGAGTCGCGTGAGTGGTCCGAGCGCTATTACGAGCAGGTGGGTCGCATGCCGACCATGGTTCAGGCCGGTATCTACTCCAGCACCATGCATTACCTCAAGGCCGTAGAAGCGGCAGGCACCGATGACCCGGAGACCGTACGTGCGCAAATGGCCGAGATGCCGGTAGAGGACTTCTTTGCCCGCAATGGCCGTATTCGTGAAGATGGCCGCATGATTCACGACATGTATCTGGCCCAGGTGAAAACGCCGGAAGAGTCTACCGGTGAATGGGACTTGTACGAGATCCTCAGCACCATGCCCGCCGAAGAAGCCTACCGCCCGCTCTCTGAAAGCCAGTGTTCGCTGGTGAACAACTGATCGGCACGTCACGCTGAACAGCACCAGGCGGGCAGCCCCCGCCTGGTGACAAGGAGAATCACACCATGACGATGATATTCGGCGTGCCATTGGCCGTCTTCATGGGCCAGCTAACGCTTGGGCTTGTGAATGGAGCCTTTTATGCGCTGCTTAGCTTGGGCCTGGCGGTTATCTTCGGGCTACTGAAGATCGTCAACTTTGCCCATGGGGCGCAGTACATGCTGGGCGCCTTTGCGGCGCTGCTGGGCTTTCGCTATCTGGGCATCAATTACTGGTTGGCGCTGGTGCTGGTGCCCGTAGTGGTAGGCGGTTTCGGTATGCTGATGGAGCGTTTTCTGCTGCGTCGCATTGCCCACCTGGACCACCTGTACGGGTTGCTGCTGACGTTCGGGTTGGCGCTGATTTTTGAAGGCACTCTGGTGAACTTCTTTGGGGTTTCCGGGGCGCGTTACGCCACTCCGGAGGTGCTGCAGGGTGGGCTCAATCTCGGCTTCATGTTCCTGCCCACCTACCGTGCCTGGGTGCTGGTGGCGGCGCTGGCCATGTGTCTGTTCACCTGGTTCATGATCGAGCGTACGCGGCTGGGTGCCTACCTGCGGGCAGGTACAGAAAACTCGCAATTGATGCAGGCGTTTGGCGTCAACGTACCGCTGTTGATCACCTTGACCTACGGGTTTGGCGTGGGCCTGGCGGCCTTTGCCGGGGTGTTGGCTGCACCGCTATACCCTGTCTCACCTACCATGGGCTCCAATCTTTTGATCGTGGTGTTTGCGGTCGTGGTCATTGGCGGCATGGGGTCGATTCTGGGGGCTATCGTGACGGGATTGGGCATGGGAATCATCGAAGGGCTGACCAAGGTGTATTACCCGGAAGCCTCCAATACGGTCATTTTTCTGGTCATGATCCTGGTGCTCATGTTACGCCCCGCTGGGCTGTTCGGTAAGGAGGCTTAACCATGGCAACGCCGCATACTTCATCAGCCGTCGCGCTGCCCTCCGCCGTGCAGGAGCGCCAGCGTCGGGCCAGGCTGCGCCGCAACATGTTCTATCTGGCACTCATCGTCGTGGGGTTGGTGGCACCTTTTGTTGCTTACCCCGTGTTCTTGATGAAAATCCTCTGCTTTGCCCTGTTTGCTTGCGCCTTCAATCTACTGCTGGGGTATGCCGGGCTGCTCTCGTTTGGCCACGCGGCCTTTCTGGCGACGGGGGGCTACGTGACCGGGTATCTGCTGGCCAGCTATCCGGGCCTGACCCCGGAGCTGGGCATATTGGCAGGGACCCTGACCGCCACCCTGGTCGGCGCGGGCTTCGGGCTGCTGGCCATTCGCCGCCAGGGGATCTACTTCGCCATGGTCACGCTGGCGCTGGCCCAGCTGGTGTACTTCGTGTTCGTGCAGGCGCCCTTTACCGGGGGAGAAGATGGCCTGCATGGCGTGCCACGGGGGCATTTGTTCGGCTTCATCAGCCTGCGTAACAACCTGAGCATGTACTACTTCGTGTTTGCCGTGTTCCTGTTGGGCTTTGCCCTGGTGCAGCGCACCGTACACTCCCCTTATGGGCAGGTGCTCAAGGCCATCCGCGAGAACGAGCCCAGGGCGATTTCGCTGGGTTACAACGTCGATACCTACAAGCTGCTGGCGTTCGTCCTGTCGGCGGCGCTGGCCGGGCTGGCCGGAGCGCCCAAGACCGTGGTGTTCCAGCTGGCGTCGCTCACTGATGCTCACTGGCACATGTCCGGCGAGGTGATCCTGATGACCCTGCTGGGCGGCGTGGGCACTCTGCTCGGGCCGGTGATGGGGGCGGGTCTGGTGGTCAGCCTGCAGCATGTTCTGGCCCAATCGCCGCTGGGCAACTGGGTCAACGTCATCCTGGGCATCATCTTCGTGGTGTGTGTTCTCAGCTTCCGCAGCGGTATCGTGGGCGAGCTGGCCAAGATATACCGCAAGAACTTCAAGTAGCGCCCGGAAAGGGCCGGGAAACTGCGTCTGTCTGTGGATTTGGGTGCCTTCGTGGCACCCTTTTTTGTGGGTGCGGGCGCTGGCCTGAGGTGCGTGGACCTTTTGCGAGGGGAGCGTTGTCTTTCTACGCCAAAGGTCGTGGGGGATTCGGTTGCGCAAATCCGCCTAAAAATATAAGTTAACGTAAACGTCAACGTGACCGATAACGATAATAGTGGGCGAGGTTTCTGACTGAGTTCAGGGGCTCGCCGCAGCGGAGACCGCCATGAATTTTGAGCTGAGTGAAGACCAGGTTGCCTTTGCCGATATGGCGCGGGGGTTTGCCCAGAATGAGCTGGAGCCCCACGCCGCTAAATGGGATGCCGAGGCTTTTTTCCCGGTGGACGTGATTCGCAAGGCAGGCGAACTGGGGTTCTGCTCCCTGTATGCCCCGGAGCGTGTGGGCGGGCTGGGGCTTTCGCGGCTGGATGCCAGCATTATTTTCGAGCAGCTCTCCATGGGCTGTACCTCCACTACGGCATACCTCACCATCCACAATATGGTGACCTGGATGCTGGCGGATTTCGGCACGCCAGAAGCCGTGGAGCAGTGGGGCGAGCGATTGGCGACCGGTGAGCTGCTGGGCTCCTACTGCCTGACCGAGCCCAACGCGGGCTCCGACGCCGCATCGCTCAAGACCACCGCCCGGCGCGACGGTGAGCACTACGTGCTGAATGGCAGCAAGATGTTCATTTCCGGGGCAGGCAGCACCGATTTTCTGGTGGTGATGGCCCGCACCGGCGGCGAAGGGGCGGGCGGTGTGTCTGCCTTTGCCGTGGATGCCCAGAGTGACGGGATCAGCTACGGCCGCAAGGAAGACAAGATGGGTTGGAATAGCCAGCCCACCCGGATGATTACCTTCGAAGACGTGCGTGTGCCTGCCAGCCACCTGCTGGGTAAGGAAGGCGACGGCTTCAAGATCGCCATGAAGGGGCTGGACGGTGGACGCATCAATATTGCCACCTGTTCGATCGGCACCGCCCAGCAAGCGCTCAACAAAGCCCGTGAGTACCTGCTGGAGCGCAAGCAGTTCGGCAAGCGGCTGGCCGATTTCCAGGCCCTGCAGTTCCGTTTGGCCGACATGGTGACCGAGCTGGTGGCTGCCCGCCAACTGGTGCGCATGGCCGCGGCCAAGCTGGACGCTGGCC
This sequence comes from Halomonas sp. BC2, assembly GCF_002078115.1. Lineage (NCBI taxonomy): Bacteria > Pseudomonadati > Pseudomonadota > Gammaproteobacteria > Oceanospirillales > Halomonadaceae > Halomonas > Halomonas sp. BC2. The sequence goes on from NZ_LFGT01000009.1 coordinate 336,299, forward strand.
ACCCGGATGCCACGGCCTACTGCGCCATGGCCAAGCGATTTGCCACGGATGTAGGGTTCAAGGTGTGCGATGAAGCCTTGCAGCTTTACGGTGGCAATGGCTACATCAAGGAGTACCCCATGGAGCGCTACGTGCGTGACACCCGCGTGCACCGCATTCTGGAAGGCACCAACGAGATCATGCGGCTGATCATATCCCGACGCGTGCTGGCCGATGGCGCCGCCGAACTGTAGCCTTGGCACCCGAGCAGATAAGGAAGAGGCAATGAGTTGCGTACTGTTTGAAGAGCACACGACCCAGGACGGCCATGTGATCGGCGAGATCACGCTCAACGCCGAGCGTTCGCTGAATGCGCTGACCCTGGAGATGATCGACGCGCTGCTGCCCCGCTTGACCCAGTGGCAGGAGGATGAGCGTGTGGTGGCCATTCTGCTGGACAGCGCAGGCGAAAAAGCCTTCTGTGCAGGGGGCGACGTGGTCAATCTCTACAAGGCCATCACTGGCGATGGTGAGCCGGACTTCCCGGAGCGTTTCTTCGAGCGCGAATATCGGCTCGACTACCTGATGCACACCTTCGCCAAGCCGATTATCTGCTGGGGGCATGGCATCGTGATGGGCGGTGGCATGGGGCTGCTCAGTGCCAGCAGCCACCGTATCGTTACCGAAACGTCGCGACTGGCCATGCCGGAAGTGACCATTGGCCTGTACCCCGATGTGGGGGCCAGCTGGTTTCTCAATCGCCTGCCCAATGGTACCGGGCGTTTTCTGGCCATGACCGGTGGCCAGATCAATGCCCCCGATGCGCTGCATCTGGGTCTGGCAGATCGAGCAATTGCCAGCCACCACCGCGAGGCGTTGGCCCAGGCGCTGCTGGAAGCCCGCTGGGGAGAAGGGGAGCAAACCGACGCCCATGGCGTGGTCAACCGCGTGTTGCGCGAGTTGGAGCAGGCTTCTCAGGCGGCGTTTGCCGAGCTGGAAGCGCCTGTCTACAAGGCGTCTTCACTGATACGCGAGCTGATGGACCACGATACCGTCGAGCAGCAGGTGGCGGCGGTGCTGGGAGTCGATAGCGACGACCAGTGGTTCAGTAAAGCCCAGCGCACCCTGGCCCATGGCAGCCCGGTCTCTTTGCGGCTGATCGATGAGCAGCTCAAGCGCGCCCGGCACATGTCGCTGGCCGAAGTTTTCCAGTTCGAGCTGGCGCTTTCCGTGCAGTGCTGCCGCCATGAAGAGTTCCCCGAAGGCGTGCGTGCGCTACTGGTCGACAAGGACGGCCAGCCGCGCTGGCGTTTCCCGGACGTGGCCTCGGTGCCGCCCAGCTTCATGGAGGAGTTGCTGTCATCCCCCTGGGAGACCAGCCCTCTGGCGGATCTTCAATAATGTGTGCTGTCTCTTCCGAGAGCGCTATCCAATCGACTGCTGACCAATCTCAACAAGGACAACAATATGACCAGCGTAGCCTTCATCGGCCTGGGTAATATGGGCGGCCCCATGGCAGCCAATCTCGTGAAAGCCGGTTTTCAAGTGCGGGCCTTCGACCTGGCCGCCGAGGCCTTGGAAACCGCCCGTGCTCAGGGCTGCGACACCGCCGCCACCGCCCAGGCCGCGGCAGCCGATGCCGATTTCGTGATCTCCATGCTGCCGGCGGGCAAGCATGTGCGGGAGCTGTACATGGAGGGCGACGCGCCGCTGTTCGACGTCATCAAGGCGGGCGCCTTGGTCATCGACTGCTCGACCATCGACGCCGACACCGCGCGTCACGTCGCCGCCGCTGGCGCTGAAAAGGGCATCGGCTTCGTGGATGCGCCAGTCTCCGGTGGCGTGGGCGGTGCCCAGGCGGGCACACTGACCTTCATCGTGGGCGGTTCGGAAGCCCAGTTCACTCAGGCGCAGCCCGTGCTGCAGGCCATGGGCAAGAACATCTTCCACGCCGGAGACCACGGGGCAGGGCAGGTGGCCAAGGTGTGCAACAACATGCTGCTCTCGATCCTCATGGCGGGCACCTGTGAAGCCATCAACATGGGGGTCAAGAACGGCCTGGACCCCGCCGTGCTGTCGGAAATCATGAAGCAGAGTTCCGGCGGCAACTGGGCGCTCAACGTCTATAACCCCTACCCGGGAGTCATGGAAAACGCTCCCGCCTCCAAAGGTTATCAGGGCGGCTTCCAGGTGGATCTGATGATCAAGGACCTTGGCCTGGCCATGGATGTCAGCCAGCAAAGCGCCGCAGCCATTCCCATGGGCTCCGCCGCCCGAGCGCTGTTCACCTTGCACAAGGCGGGCGGCAACGGCAAACTCGATTTCTCCAGCCTGCTCAAGCTGTATCAGGATAAGGATAAGGGTGAGGAGTGAGGAGTGAGGAGTGAGGAGTGAGGAGTGAGGAGTGAGGAGTGAGGAGTGAGGGGTGAATAGTGAGGAGTTGGAGTGTGGAGTGAGTGGGGCATATGTGGGATTGTGGGGCAGCTTTAGCTCGCGACCTGTTGGCTAAGCCCTTGACTAAGCCCTTGCCCCGTAAGTATGCCATTCACTACTCACACCCACCCAAGGCATACTCAGCAACCGATTGAGCTAAACACAAGGACTGCCATGATTACACTTTGGGGCCGCAACAACTCCACCAACGTCAAGAAAGTGCTCTGGACACTGGAAGAGCTGCAACTGCCGTACGAGCAGATCATGGCAGGCCTGCAACACGGGGTAAACGACACGCCGGAATACCTCGCCATGAACCCCAGTGGCCTGGTACCCCTGCTCAAGGATGACGCCACTCAAAGCCTGCTGTGGGAGTCCAACACCATTCTTCGCTATCTGGCGGCGCAGTACGGTCCCAATCCGTTATGGATCGAGGCACCCGCCCAGCGGGCAAGCATGGAAAAGTGGATGGACTGGTCGACCAGCCTGCTCACGCCTGCCCACCGCACCATTCTGATGGGCTATGTACGCACCCCACCCGAGCAGCGCGACAGCCAGGCACTCGATCCCGCCATCGCCACTTGTGAAAAGCTCTTCGCTCAACTGGATAACACGTTGAGCCAGCAGCCCTGGTTCTCTGGCGAAGACTTCGGCCTGGCCGATATCGCCATCGCCCCGTTCACCTACAACCTCTTCAACAGCGGTCTCGCCTGGCCATCCTACCCCCATCTACAGCGCTGGACAGAGCAGCTCGCCGAACGCCCCGCGTACCGTAAGGTCGTGATGATTCCCGTGACGTG
>NZ_LFGT01000009.1:339891-347831 GCF_002078115.1 Halomonas sp. BC2
CTTTGGGTGCGTTTGTGGGAGGGCGCTTTAGCGCGCGACGATCAAACCACCCAAACCCAATTAAAACCCCGCCTCCAGCAACACCAGCTCCTGATCCAACCCCTTCAACACTTCACACCACAACCCATGCCGTTTCGCGCTCTCAATCAACGGCCCAAGAATAGCGCCGCGCTCGGTTAGCCGCTTCGCCTCCACATCCTGCAACATCGAAGCCTTGTTATTTGCGGTGTTTTCTACCACCTGCCACACCAACGCCAGCCAAGCGGCTTTCCCTTCACCACCGTTTGGCGGTGCAATACCTTCTTTTTCTAGAATCGTCGCCACTTCCTCTACCACAGCTATCACACGGCCTGAGTAGGCATCGCTGCGCAACGCTCCATTACGCACACCATGCAGGGCTACCAACGGGTTGATTGCCGCGTTCACCGCTAATTTCTGCCATAGGCGGCTGCGAATATCACCTACCGCCGTGGCGGTAAATCCGGCGTTACTCAGCAGTGCTGCCAAGGTGGTCGCTAATGCTGTGTGCTGATTGTCCAAATCCCCCACAAACGTAGGCCCGCGACCAGCGTGGACGACACTGTCATCGCCGGTTACATAAGCGCCTTGCGTGGTCGTCGCGCACAGTACCGGGCCGTGCCACGTTTGGCTGATGCGCGGCTGGGCATAAAAACCGTTTTGCCATAGCACCAGGGGAGTCGAGGAGGGCAGTACGCTGGCTACACTCGCCAGCGACGCCTCGGCAACCATCGCTTTGGTAGTGATGTGCACGAAAGCTGGCGGTGCCGCCGCACCAGCCGCCAATCGTTCAGCGGTGAACGAAGGTAAGTGTTGCGCACGTGTTTCGCCTTCCGGCGTGGTCAGTATTTGCTGGCCAGGCAGTGGGCGGCGGCCAATGACGGCCACCTCAGTAAGCGGTGCCAGTGAGTGTGCCAACAAGCGGCCAATGGCCCCGGGGCCAAGAATCCAGTGGGTGTTCATCGTTATACGTCTTTATCAGGGACTTGTTGGCGTCATGGCGAACCTGACCGGGTGGTGACGTGTAGCAAAGAGAAATGAGCGCTAGCTCGGCGCGTTGCCCAGGCTGGCCAGCCGCTCACGACTCAGAGTGAGGTCTTCGTTTTTGTTCACACCAATGCCCTGGTCGATGATCTCTTGGGCGATCTGCTGTGCCTCTTCCAATGAGTGCATCACGAAGGTGCCGCACTGATATTCATTGAGTTCGGGAATGTCTTCCATGCGTTTGACGGCCAGCACGTCGTGCATGGCGGCCAGCCAGGCTTCGCTGACGCGGGATTCGCTGGGGCTTCCCAATAGGCTCATGTAGAAGCCAGTGCGGCAGCCCATGGGCGAAATGTCGATGATCTCGACGTGCTCGTCATTGAGGTGCTGGCGCATGAAGCCTGCGAATAGGTGTTCCAGCGTGTGAATGCCCTTTTCGCCCATCATGGTGTCATTGGGCTTGTTGAAGCGCAGGTCGAAAACGGTGATGGTGTCGCCGGAAGGCGAGGTCATGGTTTTGGCAACCCGCACGGCGGGGGCATTCATGATGGTGTGGTCGACGGTAAAACTATCAAGTAGTGGCATGTTGCCTCCAGGTGACGGTAAACGGTATGGCATGGTACCACGATAGCCACTGACCAGCGGCTCACGGGCTTCTCGTGGTTGGGGGTCCACCCGCTCCCGCTGGCGCTTCAGTCGTGAATGAGATAGATCAATCAGTCTCTGCTTTCATACCGTTTCTTCTGTGTGGATGGGAGCGCGAAGGCGTTGCAGGCGTTCGGCTTGCGCCCGTTGCCGAGCTGCAAGGTCGGGGGGCTGGGTGTGATCTGCCAACAGGCGGATGGCCGCATCTACCTGCAACGTTCCCAATTCCGTGCCGTCCCGTTGACGCAGAGTGACGCTACCTTCCGCAGCTTCGCGTTTGCCGACGATCAGCAGAAACGGTAGGCATTGCAGCGTCTGTTCACGGATTTTATAGCCGATCTTCTCATTGCGAACGTCAGCGTGAGCGCGAATGCCTGCGCCGCAAAGAGCTTCTGCCAGCGTAGCGGCATAGTCCGCCTGCGCCTCGGTGATCGACAGAACGACCGCTTGTCGAGGGGCCAGCCAGGGCGGCAGCTTGCCAGCGTGATGCTCAATCAGAATGCCCATGAAACGCTCCAGAGAGCCGAACAGCGCGCGGTGTAAAAGTACCGGACGCTGCCGTTGGCCCTGTTCGTCGATGTAGTCGAGACCGAAACGTTCGGGAAGGTTCATGTCCACTTGCAAAGTGCCGCATTGCCAGTCGCGGCCAATGGCATCACGCAGCACGAACTCCAGCTTGGGGCCGTAGAAGGCCCCCTCGCCGGGGTTGATCTGGTACGGCAGGTCCATGCTGTCGAGGGACGTGGTCAGCGCGTCCTCGAGCTGATCCCATAGGGTATCACTGCCCATGCGGTTGGCGGGACGGGTAGACAGTTTCAGATTCACGTCTTCGAAACCGAACTCGCGATAGATATCGAGCACCAGCGCCACGACGCGGCGGCACTCTTCGTTCATTTGCGCGGGGGTGCAGTAGATATGGGCATCGTCCTGGGTGAAGTGCCGAACACGCAGCAGCCCGTGGAGCGCCCCCGAAGGCTCGTAACGATGTACCTTGCCAAACTCTCCCATGCGAATGGGCAGGTCTCGATAGCTCTTCAGACCGTGACGAAACAGCAGCACACTGCCGGGGCAGTTCATGGGTTTGAGTGCCAGGGCACGGCCGTCTTCCGTGTTCGTGGTGAACATGTGCTCCTGATAGTTGTGCCAGTGCCCAGAGGTTTCCCATAGGCTGCGGTCCATCATGTCGGGCGTATTGACCTCGACGTAGCCACTGCTCTGCTGGCGGCGTCGCATGTAGCTGATCAATGTCTGCAGCACCGTCCAGCCATCGGGGTGCCAGAAGACCGAGCCCGGGGCTTCTTCTTGAAAGTGGAAGAGCCCAAGCTGGCGCCCCAGGCGCCGGTGGTCGCGTCTTTCTGCTTCTTCCAGGCGTCGCAGATGCGCCTTGAGCGCCTTGCGGTCTGCCCAGGCAGTGCCGTAGATACGCTGCAACTGTGCGTTGCGTGCGTCACCTCGCCAATAGGCCCCCGACAGTTTGGTCAGCGTAAAGTGCTTGAGAAACCGGGTGTTGGGCACATGGGGGCCGCGGCACATGTCGACGTATTCCTGATGGAAGTAGAGCCCCAGATAGTGTTCATCCGGCAGTTCTTCGATCAACCGCTGCTTATAGCTTTCGCCACGCTGACGAAAGAGCGTTAGCGCGTCATCTCTGGCAACACGCTGCTTGCCGACCTCGTACTCCTGGTCGATCAGCGCTTTCATGCGCGTTTCGATGGCGGCCATGTCCTCCGGCATGAAGGGGCGCGCGTAGGCAATATCGTAATAGAAGCCATCTTCGATGACGGGGCCGATCACCATTTCAGCTGCTGGGTAGAGCTGTTTGACGGCGTGCCCAAGCAGATGAGCGCAGGAGTGGCGGATGATATCGAGACCGTCAGGATCCTGATCGGTGATGACGACAACCTCGGCATCCTGGGTGATGGGGTCGCAGGCATCGACCCACTCGCCGTTGACGCGGCCGGCCAACGTGCGGCGTGCCAGGCCCGGGCCAATGGCAGCGGCTACGTTGGCCACGCTGGTAGGAGATGCCAACTGGAGCTGTTGCTGGTCCGGCAGGGTGATCGTGACGAGTGCGTCTGGCGCCTGGGACGTATGGGGCATGTGGGGTTTCTCATGGTCAGTGGTAACGAGCGTATGCCAGCGGCTCATGGCAGGCTCCTCCAGTTCCACTCGCTGCGTGCTACGGCATCATGGGCGTGCAGGCTTTCAGCGTGCACCACCTTGAGCGCAAAGCCTGAAAGGAAAGACTGTTGCGACAGGGTGTGGTGCAGGCGACGGGCGGCATCCTCGCAGAACATCAGGTTTTGGCCATTGGCCAGCGCAAAAGCCTGCTCATCGATACGCTTGACGGCAGTTTGCAGAGCCGTGCCCAGGGCGTGTTCCACTTTGTCGACGAGGGCCAGCAGTGGCAGGTCGTTCTCGCCGTCTGCCAGCCGAACCTTGACATGGGCTTGACTGCGCTGACTGTGGGGCGTGGCCAGAATGCCCTGTTCGCTGCCCAGCCAGGCGTGGACGGCCTCGCGGCTGACGGGCATATCGGTGAAGTCTTCGGCAAACGCCTGCTGAATCAGCTGACGGGCCAGCGCTGCAGAGCAAGGGCAGGTGGAGGAGTAGCCAACGCTGAGGCTCAGCTCTGCGTCGAACCCGTCAGGCCCCAGGCGGCAGCGGAGGGTGAAAGGGTAGGTTTTCCATCCGGCGAGCGGGCTGATCAGCGCAGGGCGATTGAGCAGGGCATCGCCTGCCAGCTCCAGAAATGCCTGCTGGGAAAGGTCCTCATGGCTGGCCAGAAACGTGTTCAGGATCTGGCGAACAGTGCCCAGGGTGAGTTGCTGATGTTCAAGGGCCGCCAGGGCCAGGTAGAGCCGCGACATGTGGATACCGCGGGCCTGGCGGTCGTCCAGGCTGACGCCTGCCGACGCGCGGCCTGCCAGAGTGTGGCCCGCTACCTTCAGCGGCAGTGCGATGCCTTCCATGCCCACCCAGCTTAGCGTGCCATGCAGGCGGCTGGAGGTGCGGGCGATGTCTTGCAGCGTGTGATTCATGAGCAGCTCGGCGGTCAATTGATGGAATGTTATAACATAACAAATACTCGATGCGATGATAGCTCGCTGCCCTCGTGTGTGCAAATGGCCAATAACCAGTGACAGGCGCTGAATCGACGTTTCTTTTTGAAACGAATCTGGCATCATTGATAATTATTCTTATGTTGATGTTGGCAACATATTCTATCGAGAGGGCTAGGCATGGCGTTGAGTGCAAAGGGATGGGGCGTGGCGGCAGCAGGTGTGCTGGTGGTTGGCGCTGGTGGGTATGTCGCAGCTCAGGCGATGGTGGGCAATCAGGTGGAGCAGGCGCTGGCCGATAGCCTCGCCGAGCTGGATCGGTCGGTCTCCTACGAGGTGCATGATGTGCAGATCGACAAGGGCCTCTTCGATACCCGAGCCACGGCCACGATCGCCATGCGCGGGTTCGAAGACGCCACGGCGGACGTCAACCTGTTCGTCAAGCACGGGGCGCTGAGCGCTGATATTACCGGCGAAATCGTGCCCAATCAGGCTCTGGTGCAGGGCGTCATCGATATCGACCTCAAGGCAACACGTTCCGCCATCGAAGGGCAGCTGAGCGCCACCGAGCTGGATGGCGTGGCGCTGGATGTGCTGGTCGACCAGCTGGTGGTGGGGCTCGATCGCGGTGCCGACGGGCATTGGCACCTGGATACCCGGGCTCAGGAAATCACCTACCATGGCGACAATGAAACCGTGCGCATGGCGACGCCACGGCTGATCCTGAACACTCGTCATCACGAAGGCGAACCCGTGCTGCTGCAGAGTCTCGACATACCGCGCACGGAAATATTCGTGGAAGGCGTGCGGGTCTACCTGGAGGGTATGGAGTCGGAGAGCGAGTCACGAGGGGAGGTCATCGTCCACCAGAGCGGCCATTTCCGGATTGACGAGATGGGCGTGGATGATACGTCCTTTGGTAGCGTGGCCTTCGAGGTGAGTGCCGACAACTGGGACCTGGAGGCGCTGCAAGCCTTTCAAGAAGCCTATGCCCCCCTCATGGCCATGCACCTGGATGCCGAAGAGCGCGGCGTGCCGGTGGATGCCGAGCAAGAGCGTGTGCTGATGGCCGAGGCTCTGGAAAGCAGCTACGCCATGCTGGTTGCCAGCCCCACCATGGCCATCGACCCCCTGCAGGCCCATATCGTACTGCCCGACCTGGGCATCGACTTCAAGCCTCGCTTCACCACACACATGGCCTTCGACGGTCAGGACCTCGCCAAAGGAGCGCTCTACGGTGCCTTCTGGCCGGTTGGGCAGCCGTTACCCGAAGGCCTGATGAGCGAAGAGCAGATGATGAGCCCCTTCGAGGCTCAGGAGTATCTCAGCCGTCGCCTGAGCCTGGCGTTGACCGTAACCACACCTCCCGATTTGGTATTGGGCTTTATTCCGATGCCGTTTGCCGCCATGCTGGATAGCGAGGCGGAAGAGCAGGAAGTGCTTTGGCAAGAAGGAAGCCTGATGATCAATGGTCAGCCGATCATGTAATGGGGCACACCCGCTCTCCATGAACCTGGGTCTACGGAAGGAAATATCATGATGCTCACTATGGTTATCGTGCTGGTGGTGGTGGCTCTGATCGCCGTCTATATGGTGTCGGTGTACAACCGACTGGTGTCGTTGCGCAACCGCTTTCAAAACAGCTTTGCGCAAATCGAGGTGCAGCTGAAGCGGCGTCACGACTTGATTCCCAACCTGGTGGAAACCGCCAAGGGCTACCTCAATCATGAGCGGGAAACGCTGCAGGCGGTGATCGAAGCGCGTAACACCGCCGCCGCCGGCCTGAAAGCCGCCGCGGCCAACCCTGGCAGCGCCCAGGCCATGGCGCAATTGGGTGGTGCAGAGGGCGCGCTGACTCAGGCCATGGGGCGGCTGAACGTGGTCATGGAGGCCTACCCGGACCTGAAAGCTTCGCAGAACATGCAGCAGCTGTCGGAAGAGCTGACCAGCACCGAAAACAAGGTAGCGTTTGCCCGTCAGGCGTTCAACGACGCGGTGATGCACTACAACACCTATCGCCAGAGTTTCCCGCCGATTGCCGTGGCGGGCATGCTGGGGCATGGGCAGGATGCCACGCTGCTGACCTTCGAAGACAGCGCCCAACTGCAAACGGCGCCGAGCGTCTCGTTCTAGACGTGATGCCCAGGCCCGGGTGACCACAGGGAGGCCAATGCCATGGATTTCTTTACCGCACAAGACCACGCCAGGCGCAACACGGGCCGTTGGGTGGTGCTGTTGCTCCTCGCCATCGTCTCGTTGATTGGCGTGACCACGCTAGTGGTGGCCATTGCGCTGTACATGATGGGCGCCAGCGGCAGTCAGGCTCAGTCGGTCGAGCAGGGGGTGTTGACCATGCTCTCCTGGGAGCTGCTGGTGGCGGTGGCTGTCGGCGTGCTGGCGCTGGGTGGGGTTCGGGGGGCTGTACAAGCAGCGCCAGCTGCGTCGAGGCGGCCGTGTGGTGGCGGAAGCGCTGGGCGGCCGTCTGATCAACCTCGACACGCGCGATCACGACGAGCGGCGGATCCTGAATGTAGTCGAGGAGATGGCCATTGCCTCCGGGACGCCGGTGCCTGCGGTATACGTGCTGGAAGAGGAGGGGATCAACGCCTTTGCGGCCGGTTATCAGCCTGCCGATGCGGTGGTGGGCATTACCCGAGGCGCCATTCGGCAGCTCACCCGCGATGAGCTGCAGGGGGTGGTCGCCCATGAGTTCAGCCATATTCTGCACGGCGACATGCGCCTGAACATCCGGCTGGTGAGCCTGCTGCATGGCGTGCTGCTGATTGGTCTGGCAGGCGGCATGATGTTGCGCAGCTTGCGCTTTCGAAGAGTCAGCAGCAACAAGCGCGACAACTCGGCGGCGATAGTGCTGGGCCTTGGGCTGGCGCTCACCTTGATCGGCTACGCGGGCACTTTCTTTGGCGGGCTGATCAAATCGGCGGTGAGCCGTCAGCGGGAGTATCTGGCCGATGCGGCAGCCGTGCAGTACACCCGCAACCCACAGGGGATAGGCGGTGCGCTGGTGAAAGTGGGAGCCCATGCCAAGGGCTCGCACCTTTCGGCACCTCAGGCGGCCGAATTCAGCCACCTGTTTTTCAGTCAAGGAGTGTCGTCGGGGCTAAGGCCAGCTCATGGCGACGCATCCGCCGCTCAAGTCGCGCATTCAGCGCGTTCTGCCCGACTGGCACGGTCGTTTCGAAGCCTTGCAGCCAGCGCCTTCGGAGCAAGAGC
>NZ_LFGT01000009.1:348121-351630 GCF_002078115.1 Halomonas sp. BC2
CGACACCCCTGGTGCCGAGACGGACAAACGCCCCCAGAACCACCGGATGGGCGGGATGCCCACGTCTCCCGAGGCGCTGTTCAGTATGGCGGCCATGCAGGTGGCGCTGGGGGCCATGGGGCAGCCCGATCCGCGCCACCTTCAAAAGGCCCGCGACGTGATCGATGCCTTGCCCGCCACCCTGGTAGAGGCCGCCCATGAACCCTACAGTGCCAGGGCGCTGATCTACGCCATGCTGCTGAGCAACGATGATGCCGAACGCACACAGCAGTTGGCGGCGCTGGAGGCCGTGGCGCTGCCGGATGTGTACGCCGCGCTGCACGCCCTGAAGGAGCAGGTGGCTCGGCTCGACGTACAGCTACGCCTGCCGCTGATCGAACTTGCCCTGCCTGCGCTCACCTCGCTTTCTACACAGCAGGCCCAGCACTTCAGGCTCTGCCTGGAGCGTTTGATCCATAGCGACGGCAAGGTCAGTCTGTTCGAGTGGACGCTCTACCAGCTGCTGCTGAGCCATCTGAGCGAGCGTCACGGCGGCGCCGAAACCCTGACGCTGGAACAGACCCAGGCCGAATGTCAGCGCCTGTTGGGCGTGTTGGCTGAGGCGGGAGTGGCGCCAGGGCAGGCGGGTGACGAGGCCGTGGCTGCCGCGCTGCGGGCTGCCCAGGCCTCGCTGCCCTTTACGTTGTCTTCCCTGCAAGACGCCGATGACATGCAGGCGCTCAGCCTGGCCGTAGAGCGCTTGCGCCGCTTGAAACCGCTGCATAAAGCCCGCTTGCTGAACGCCATGACCCGCTGTGTAGAACGCAGCGGCGTGATTCGCGCCGCCGAGGCAGAGCTGTTCCGCGCGGTGGCCGATATGCTCGGCTGCCCAGTGCCGCCGCTGTTGGAAGAGCCCGACAGCGATACTCACTCCATGGGGTGAACGCCCATGCCTTCATCGCTCCTACTGTTACTGGCCGATGCCGTACTGCTGTTGCATGTGCTGTTCGTAGCCTTCGTGGTGCTGGGGCTGCTGGCCGTCTACCTGGGCGGTATTCTGGGCTGGCGCTGGGTGCGCCACCGCCGGTTTCGGCTTGTTCATCTAGGCGCCATTGGTTATGTGGTCGTGCAAGCGTGGCTGGGTGCCGTCTGCCCGCTCACCACCCTGGAAATGGCGCTGCGTGCCGAAGCCGGTTCAGCCACTTACGCCGGTTCCTTCATTCAACACTGGCTCCAGCGGCTGCTCTACTACACGGCGCCGGAGTGGGTGTTCGTGGCGGTATATACCCTGTTCGGTAGCCTGGTGCTGGCCAGCTGGTGGGTGGTGCGGCCCGTTGCCCGCCAGCGGGGCTGAGGTTTGCAGGGGGCTGCCGTAGCCCGTAATGCGTTGCAGAGTCGTGCTGGCAGGGGACGCGAGGTGCGTTAGGCTGAGGGGTACGTACGCCGTTTCGCCAAAGGGCCTGCCAGGGCAGGTGTCTGCTGGAGAAAGGGCGATCATGCAGAGTGCCAAGCGTAAAGAGGTGCAGGATGACCAAACGACCAAATGGACAGGGTGACGCTTCGATAGCGACCGTTTCGTGCAAGACCGAGCAGCTGCTGCTGGCAGCGTTGGAGCGGGGTGGCAGCTGCCTGGAAACAGGGCGTTACTTGATCAGCTATCGAGACGGCCAGGTGGAAGAGGGCATCAAGGCACTGCAAGCCCTTAACTTCCGTATTGCCGACGCGCGCGATTTCAGCGAGCAAGCGGTCAGCCTGGACGAAACCGGTGACGCCGAGGCGCTGGTATTTCCAGAGCTGGGCGTAGCCCTGGTGGGCGGCGATGCCTTGCAGCACCATGGCATGGACGTACTGGACAAGCTCGCGGTGAATAGCCCCATCGAGATCATCGAGCCGGAATATTTTGCCTTTTCGGAAAACTCGGAGTACTTGCGCGGTTTTCTGCGTGCCGCGACCACCATTGCCCGTGACATGGGGGTGGAGCTGGAGATGGAAAACGCCGTCGAAAAGCCAGAACAAGAGGGCCGCACCACCACCTGGGGGTTGGCCCGTTGCCGAGTACCCGCCAGCCAGTGGAGTGGGGCAGGTATCAAGGTCGCCGTGCTGGATACCGGGATGGACCTGGGCCACCCGGAGTTTGCGGGCCGTGAATTTGTCTCGCGCAGCTTCGTCGGCGAGCCGGTGCAGGACCTCAATAGGCATGGTACACACTGTATTGGAACCGCCTGCGGCCCGAAGTCTCCCCGCGGTGATACCCCCCGTTACGGGGTTGCCTTCGATGCCCAGGTACTGGTGGGTAAAGTGTTGACCAACTCGGGCAGCAGTACGGGCGCAGGCGTGTTGGCAGGTTTGAACTGGGCGATTGCCAATCGCTGTGAAGTGATCTCCATGTCACTGGGCAGCCAGAGCCCGGTACAGGCCGCCTACACCCATGCCGGTGCGGCAGCGCTACGCAACGACTGCCTGGTGATAGCGGCGGCGGGCAATTCAACCCTGCCAACCGGCGCCCCGGCGAACTCGCCCACGGTGATGTCGGTGGCTTCCCTGGATCCCAACCTGTCGGTGTCCAGCTTCTCCAATCATGGCAAGATCGAGCTGGCCGCCCCAGGGCGCGACGTTTTGTCTGCCTGGCCTCGGCCGACCTGTCACAAGGCCATCAGCGGTACCAGCATGGCGACTCCGCACGTGGCGGGGTGTGCGGCCCTTTGGGCCCAGTCGGATGCTTCATTGCGAGGCCGAAAACTGTGGGATCAGTTAATAGCCTCTGCTCGGCCTTTGCCGCTATCGCAAGAGCAGGTGGGCGCGGGGCTGGTACAAGCCCCTTAGGCTGCGTGGTGTGCTGGCGGTCTTCTCCGGCCGTCCAGCGCATGCCCATCAACACGTGTGGCATTGATTTTCGGGAGATACCTTCAATGGCAACGGTAACGTTCTGGCTGATCACGATCTCCAGCGATCAGCCCATCCATGACATCGCCACGCGTCTCAGCGCCGAAGGGCTCACCGTCCGCGAGGTGCTGGAGGAGATCGGCTGCATTACCGGCGCCGCCGATGACGCTACCGTCCAGCGGCTCAAGCGCGTGCAAGGAGTGCTAGACATCGCCCCGGATACGCCGATGGATGTGGGACCACCAGGTACGGATGAGACGTGGTGATCATGGCTTTTTGCGAGCTCATCAATCGAATGTTGCCGATTTAGTCAGTTCGCCTTGAGCGCACTCGCTTCCCCGCCGCACTGCTGCAGCTCCCCGTACTTTTCTTGCTGCCCGTCTTGCTGCCGGTACTCTTGCGCCGTGCGTAGCTCTTTTTGCTGGTTCCGCTGCGTTTGGCGGGGCCTGCGGCTTCGCCCTGGGCGGTTTGCAGGCTGTGGCGCAGTTTGCTGGCATCGCTTTGGCGCAGCAGGGTGTGCAAGTCTTCCAGCAGGGCGTGTTGGAAGGCGTTGGGGTCGTCCTGGCGTTCGGAGATCGCGCGCAGGCGCTGCTCCCAGAGAGCGGTGCGTTCGGGAGTGCTGACGGCGCTGGGCAGCGCGGCGATGA
>NZ_LFGT01000009.1:352245-358418 GCF_002078115.1 Halomonas sp. BC2
ATCACGAATGGCGTTGTCGCGCCGCACGATGAGCCCGAGTACCGGGGTTTGCACACGGCCCACGGAAAGCACGCCGTCGTGGCCTGCCTGGCGGCCGGTAAGGGTCCAGGCACGGGTCAGGTTGATGCCGTACAGCCAGTCGGCGCGAGCGCGTGCCTGGGCCGCTTCGAACAGCGGCTGGAACTCGCTGTTCGGCCGCAGGCTGGCCAGGGCGCGGCTGACGGCGGGTCGGTTGAGGTCACTGACCAGCAGTCGCTGTACCGGGCCACGGTATTTCAGGTGCTCGATCACTTCCTGTACCAGCAGTTGGCCTTCGCGGTCCGGGTCGCCCGCGTGCACCACGCTGGTGGCTTGCTTGATCAGTTTGCGAATCACCGCCAGCTGGCCACGTGCCTTGGGGCGCGGGGCCAGCTGCCACTGCCGGGGCACGATGGGCAGCCTGTCCAACCGCCACTGTTTGTCGGCCGGGTCGTAGGCTTCCGGTGGGGCTTGCTCCAGCAGGTGGCCCAGGCACCAGGTCACGATGGTATCGCCGCATACAATCGCGCCATCCTGGCGTTGGCCGCCGGGCAGGGCATCGGCAATGGCCCGCGCCAGGCTGGGTTTCTCGGCGATAATCAAGCGCATGGGGTGTGATCCTGGAGGCAGTGAAGAACGAAAGGGCATGGTAGCAGAAGTGGCCAACGGGTTAGAGTCCTGATATATGAAAATGTATACAGGTGTCATGGACATGCGGTAAAGCATCCGAAAAGGCGATCTCCATGCGCGAACGCGGCAGAACACGACGTTTACTGGGGCTGGGTGCCCGCACCGGCGGTGCACTGCTGAAGACTCGGCTGGGCGGCCAGGCAGATTGGCAGGCACTGGGCGAAGCGCTGTTCGAGGGGCTTTCCGAGTTGAAAGGCCCGGCCATGAAGCTGGCGCAGATCATGTCGCAGTGGGACGATTTGTTGCCGCCAGAGCTGGCCAACGAGCTGGCGCGCCTGCAGCGTCAGGCAGAGCCGATGCCGTGGCCCAAAATTCGCGAGGCGTTGGTGTTGCAGTACGGCGATATCGACAAGCACTTTCACAGCATCGAAGAGCGCCCGTTCGCCAGCGCCTCCATGGGCCAGGTGCACAAGGCCGTGACCCATGACGGTGAAACCGTGGTCCTCAAAGTGCAGTACCCCGGGCTTGCAGAGGTGCTGGAAAGCGACCTGAAGCAGGTCAAGCGGATCATGGCCCTGGGCCGCTGGTTCAAGGTGCCCCAGGCACGGCTGGATGCGCTGTTCGAGGAGTTGGCGGCGGGGCTGCGCGATGAACTGGATTACCATGCCGAGGCCCAAGCACTGGCGCGCTATCGCGAGCGCTACCTGAGCAACCCGGCGCTGGTGATCCCCGAGCCGCTGTTCGAGCTTTCCGGGCAGCATGTGCTGGCCATGCGCTATGTGGGCGGAACGCCGCTGCGTGAACTGGAGAGCGCCGACGATGCCACTCGCCAGCAGGTGGCTGTGGCGCTGGCCGACTGGATCACCGAAGAGCTGTTCACCTACCGCGAGCTGCATGCCGACCCCCACGCAGGCAACTTTGCCTGTGACGAGCAGAGGAGGCTGGTGATTTATGATCTGGGCGCCGTGATTCCGGTGCCGGAAGCGCGCCTGAAAGCCATGATGCAGCTTCTGGATGCCACCCTGGCACAGGACCCCATGGCCATGGACGATGCGCTGATGAAGATGGGCGGACGCCAGGGTCAGGGCGCTCCGCTGGCGCTCTACAAGGAGTCGGCAGAGTGCATCACGCCGCTGTTTGCGCCCGGCGAGCAGGACTTCAGCGATGTGCGTGTACACCGCCGACTGCGTGAGCTGACGCCCAAGGTATGGGCAGCCATGGACCGGCTGCAACCGCCGGCAGATACGCTGCTGCTTTCCCGAGCCCTGAACGGCCATTACTGGAATCTGGTAAGGCTGAAGGCGCGCCTCGACATGCACGAGCGCACGCAGCCGCTGTTGACCTGGGCGCGCACCCCCTGACGGGGCCTTCTCCCTGAGCGATTGTCGCTGCGGCAGCGTGGTTAGCCATGCTAGACTACGGCGCTTTGAAAACGCGTATTGAAGACAGTGGAGACGGCAATGCTGGCGGTATGGGTCGATCAACTGCTGGGGTTTGCCTCTGGGGCACTCTCGGCAATCAGGCGGCAGGAGCACTACCCGGATTTCATGACCTGGGTGCGTGCCGAAGGCGCTGCATCCTTTAACGATAACCTAGCCACCGCGCAGGCGCTGGCGCCCATTTTATGGTCGCAGACACCGCTGGAGCGGCTGAACTTCGCCAGTGAACCGCTGGCCACGCCTGGCCGCAACGAGCCCTGCTGGTGCGATTCGGGCCGCAAGTACAAGCAGTGCTGCGACCGCGTCAACTTCCCCACCGAGATTCCCGAGCAGATGATGTGGATGCTCTCGCTGCGCGAGTGGAAAGGCGCCACTCTCAAGGCTGCCCTGGAGAGCCAGCAGGCACCGCCCCAGGCGCTGCTGGAAGCCGGGCTGATCGCGGCAGAAAGTGGCCAGACCGGCCGCGCCATGCAGATACTGGAGTCGTTGTTCGATGGCAGCGACTGGTCGCGGCTGCCTGAGCAGGCCGAACCCGCCTTCGAAATTTTGCTCGATATCTACCAGGAGCGTGGGTTCACCCGTAAACGCGCCGACCTGCTGGACGAGGTGATGGAGCGAGGGCCGCTGTTCTTGCGCGGCGTGGCCCTCGAGCGGCTGTGCCTGATGCACCTGGATAACGACGATCTCGACAGCGCTCGCGGGGCTTTTGTTAAAGCCCAGCAGGCGCTGCCCGACTCGCCGACGCTGGCCTATATCGAAGCCATGCTGCTGCTCCACGAAGGCCATGAGCAGGAAGCCAAGGAACGAGCCGATTTCTGGTATCGTCGCCTGGCACGCCAGGGCGGGCTGGATGACGAGCAGCTCGATTTTCTCGCCGCCCTGGCCGATAACCCTGGGGCCACCCTGGCCGACCAGCTATTGAGCGCCGAAGAGGACATGGCCACGCCGCTGGTGGCCCTGCAGGCGCTGCTGGCTGCGCTGCCCACCGCGCCGCTGTTGACCCTTACCCGTGACGATGAGCGGGGTCGTTTGCTGTACACCACCACCGCCCGTGAAGAGACGCTGTTTGCCGCCTGGCATGAGCAGTTCCAGGTGCTGGTGGACGAAGACGTGGCGCTGGGTTTTCGGGAAGATCCCTGGGTCAACGCCATCGACTGGATGTCCGAGCTGTGCGCCCACCCCGAGTGGCTGGATGCCCCTCAGGTCGTGCAGGATTTGACGCTGGCGCTGACCAGCCGCTTTGGCAGCCTGCCGTGGATGGCACCCAGCCTGCTGGAGCCTCTGGCGCTGCGCCTCTCGCGCTGGCTGGAGCAGGCTCGGGCCGCTGGTGAAGGCAGCCTGTGCTGGGACGATGCCGACAATGCCATGCTGCTGCGCACCGGCTTGGCGCTGGTGGTGGGCATGGAGCGGGGCGCGCGCCAGCACTCTCGTGAGCTGGCCGAAGAGCTGCTGGCCATCGACCAGGAAGATAGCCTTGGGCTGCGTGAACTGGTGTTGGACCAGTTGCTGCGCGATGACCGCAACGAGGAAGCCCTGGCGTTGACCAACGAGCCGCAAAAAGACGACGGCTCGCTGGTGCTGGGACTCTTGATGGGACGCACGCTGGCGCTTTATCGCCTGGGTCACCAAGAGGCGGCTGAAGCGGCGCTGGCTGATGTGATGGCCCACAGCCGCCATGCGCTGGAATTGATCTGCGCGGAAAACCCGCGCCCCTCCATGCCCCATCCGGATGGCCAGGTCGACCCAGGCTCCCGGGCGGAAGCCTGGCAGTACCGCACCCTGATGCGTGACCAGTGGCGCACCACGCCAGGCGCACTGGCCTGGCTGGAGCGCCACCGCTAGCGGGAAGCGATATTGGGCGTGGGCACCAGCTGCTTGTCGCGGCTGATCCAGATGGCCAGCAGGATGGCGGGCAGGCCCAGCAGGGTGGCGACCACGAAGAAAGTGGCGTAGCCCTGCGCCGTGACCACCAGGCCGCCAAAGCCACTCAGGAATTTGCCCGGCAGCGTCATCAAGGACGAGAACAGCGCATACTGGGTGGCGGTATAGGCCCGAGAGGTCAGGCTGGAAAGAAACGCAATGAACACTGCGCTGGCCAGGCCATTGGCCAGATTGTCACCAATGATGGTGATGACCAGCATCGGCACCTGGTTACCGATCAGCGCCAGCACGGCAAACAGCAGGTTGGTCAGCGTGGCGGCCGCGGCGCCCAGAATCAGCACCGGGCCAATCCCGTAGCGGGCCACCAGCAATCCCCCCAGCAACCCACCGGTAATGCTCATGGCGATGCCGAAGATGTTGGTGACGCTGGCGATGGTGCCCAGCGAAAACCCGAGGTCGATGTACAGCGGGTTGGCCATGGAGCCCATGGCCAAATCACTGATGCGAAACACGCCGATAAATACCAGAATACCGAGTGCCTTCACCCCGTAGCGGCGAAAGAAATCGGTGAATGGGCAGATAATGGCCCCAATCGCCCAGGCGGTGATGCGCCGAAACGTTCTGGGTTGGCCGCGGCTGGCGCGCAGGAAGGCACGCACCCTGGGCTCATGGATCAACTGCACGCTCAGTGATGCGCGCTGGGGCTCTGGGCGAATCAATACCGTCAGCACCCCGATACCCACCAGCGCCGCCATGCTCAGGTAGGCGGCGCTCCAGGAAAAGGCCGACGCCACGTAAAGCGCGCCAGCGCCCGCTGCGATCAATCCCCCGCGATAGCCAATGATGTAGGTCGAGGCCATGGCTGCCTGAAGGTCGTCGTTGGCCGATTCGATCCGGTAGGCATCGATGGCGATGTCCTGGGTGGCCGAGCCAAACGCCACCAGCAGCGCAAAGGCTGCGACCCAACCCAGATTACCCACGGGGTCGAGCCCGGCCAGCCCCACCAGCCCTGCGGCAATCATCCCCTGTGCCAGCAGCATCCAGCCTCTACGTTGCCCGAAGGTGCGGGTCAGCAGGGGCAGGGCCAGCCGGTCGACCACCGGTGCCCAGAAGAACTTGATGGAGTAGAGCATGCCGATCCAGGCGAAGAAGCCAATGGCGGCGACTTCCACGCCATCGCTGCGTAGCCATGCCGAGAGGGTCGAAAATACCAGCAGAAAGGGCAGGCCAGCGGAGAAACCAAGAAACAGCATGGTGATGACCGGCGCCTTGAGATAGATGGCAAGTGCCGCCAGCCAGCTACGCTGGGGGGTAGGGGTGGGCATGGGGTGTTTCGCTCCAAAAGAAAACCAGGGCGCAAGGCCCGCTAAAAACCGGTCGGTGGTAAACTGGGCCCGACATCCTATCAAGCCGACAGCTTACCGGAGAGGAGTTTTCCATGTCGATTACCGCCCATCAGGTCGTCACCTTGCATTATGTCCTCAGCGACGTGCTCAGCGATGGCAGTACCCGTGTGCTGGACGACTCTCGCGCGCGCGAACAGCCCCTGGAATACCTGCATGGCCACGATAACATTCTGCCTGGCCTGGAGCGCGATCTGGAAGGGCGCTCTGCTGGCGATGAGCTGCGTGTCACCTTGACCCCGGCAGATGCTTATGGCGTTCGCAACGAAGCGCTGGTGCAAGAAGTAAGCCGAGCATCGTTTGGCAGCGCGGAGCTTGCACCGGGCAGCCGTTTTCAAACCGAAGGCGAGGCCGGTCCGCAGATTGTCACCGTGCTGAGCATCGAAGGCGATACCGTCACGGTGGATACCAATCACCCGCTGGCCGGGCACACACTGCGTTACCACGTGACGCTGCTGGACGTGCGCGAGGCGACCCGCGCCGAATTGGCCAAAGGCCATCCGCTGCCGCCGGGTACCGAGCACAGCAAAGTCGAAGACCGCAAAGTGCTGTGACTGCTCCCCGCCCTGACGGGCGAGGCTTCCCACGTCTTAGGCCGCTGCCGGTGCGTGACCGGGCTTACACAGGCCTCGATGGGCAGAGACCGACAGTCCTTCGGCCTTTAACGTTAAAATGCCTTGCTGGCGAATGTTGATCGCGGCGTTTATGTCGCGGTCGATGCCTTGCGTGCCGCAGCCGGGGCAATCCCAAGTGCGAACCGTTAGCGGCATTTGTTCGACCTTGTGGCCGCAGCCTGCACAGG
>NZ_LFGT01000009.1:359103-359617 GCF_002078115.1 Halomonas sp. BC2
CCTGTTCAGGGGTCGGGTAGATACGGACTTTAGTGGCTTTCAGCATGGCATTGCGGCTTATCAAGCTGTATATATATCCATATTAGCCGGTGAGGGGCGAAAATCAACCCCCAGCAGCGCTAGCGCGCTGCCCGCTTGTATCCCCGCCCGACTGGGCGAGGGTTTACGCGGGGTTTTGCTAAAACTGACGTACATCAAGTTCGCGACGCCCCATAGTGCGGTGGTTTTCAAAGGTTGACCCAGGTCAGTTTTCCCCTTCTCAAAACCGTTACGATGGCCTCATACATCACGGCGGGAGGGGAACATCATGTACTGGGACGATGCAGTCATTTTCGGCTTGGTAACTGTCGCATTGGTGATCGCGTTTATGGTGGGCTGGGTTGGCTTCGTGGTGCGTGATCATCTACGCAAGGATGAACGCAAGAAGCCTTGATCCAGCAGGCTGTAGCAGTCGTCAGGGGAGGGGGTTTACATGGTAAGTGTAAACTTCCTTTTGCCGGCCCACTGGGCCGGC
>NZ_LFGT01000009.1:361465-371470 GCF_002078115.1 Halomonas sp. BC2
ATGCCTGTGGTAAATCAGTTGACAGCCGTTGAAGTGTTTTGGCCTGATGCTCTGGTAAAGTGTGACCACTTGAACGCCTACCCTTACCAGGAACCGAACGGCCATGAACGCTGTGCTGCCACGTACTGCTGTAACGCCCTGCACTTCTTTGAAACCTCTCTGCAACATGGTGCTGGGGCTGCTCCTTGCGCTATGTCTCCCGACCTTGGCCCAGGCGCAGGCGTTGAGCCTGATCGATGGGGAAACCACCGAGAAAATCGCCATCAGTGATCTGCGTGAGCAGCCCAATACCACCTTTACCGTTTATGACCCCTATCAGGGGCGTGATGTGGAAATGCGTGGGATCCCATTCCGTGAGTTTCTGGTGGAGCACTTTGGTGCGGTGCCTCCGCAGCTGCATTTCACGGCCTGGGACGATTACGAAGTGAGCCTGGGGGGCTGGGACAACCCGGTCTGGTATCTGGTCACCGTGGAAGATGGTGAGCCGCTGACCCTGCGCTCGCGGGGCCCGGTGCGTCTGGTGGAGCGTGAATACTCTGGCCGTGATACCGAAAACCTGCGTGAATTCAACGACTGGATCTGGATGATTCGCAGCATCGAGGTGCAGTGGTGAGTGCAGCGCCACCAGGAGATCCCAAACGTCGCCCACGCTACATAACGTGGCTCTCCTTGGGCTTGATGAGTTTCATGGGCTTGATGGTATTGATCGTCTATGAGTCTCGTTGGGTCTACCCGGAAATCCAGGCCTACTTCAGCCAGACAGGCAGCCTGACCGGGCAGCAGTTGGCGACTCGGGCGAGAGGCTACGTGCAGAGCGCTCAGGAGTCGCTGCTGGTAGCGACGTCTCCGCTGGAGATCAGCGAGGCCAACCATGCGTTGGATCTTGCCTATGGGCTTTTCGATGTCAGTATGTACCGGCAACACTACTCCTGTACTGTTCCCAGCCTGGCATTGATCGAGGAGATAGCCGAGCATCTGGAGCAACAGCAGATCGAGCCCATCGATGCGGCTCATGCGCTGTTCATCGTCGTGGACTGTTTGACGCGCATTGAAATGGACCAGCTGGATCAGCGCGGTAGCGTCATCAATGACTTTTCCGAAAGCACCCGACGCCATAATCAGGTATTGACCTACTCCAGCCTGCTGATCTTCGTGCTGGGGCTGGCGTTCTGGGTGATGCACGAGCGGCAGCTGCGTCAGACGGAACACGCCACTGCCGAAAAGCTGGCCTGGATGGCCCGGGCCATGCGCGACCCGCTCACGGGGATCGGGAATCGGAGTGCGCTGCATCAGGACGTGGTGAGCCGTGACGGGGAGTCACTGGGGCTGATCCTGATCGATATCGATTTCTTCAAGCAGTACAACGATGCGCTGGGGCATCCTCAAGGCGACCGCCTTCTGCGTCAGCTGGCAAGCATGATCGAGCAGGCGCTGGGGCCGACGGCCCAGCTTTATCGATTGGGCGGCGATGAGTTTGCGGCGTTGCTACCGTGCCCTTCCAATAGCGTACTGGCACAGCAGTGCGAAGCGCTTCAGGCGGCGCTCGATGCGGCGGGGTACCCGCACCCCGCTCACCCGGATAAAAAACGCGTGACGCTCAGCGTAGGCGCCACGCGCTTTGCCTCGACGGCAACAGCATTCACGGGTGCCTACGAGGCGGCGGATAAAGCCTTGTACCAGGTCAAGACAGCAGGGCGGGATGGCTGGCAGATCACTGTAAGTGCATGACATCCCCATAAGGGGGGGCAGGCGGCCCAGCATGTCGTTACGCGCGGCTAGCGGTATGCCTTTGTCCACCATATGGCATCGTTCAGATACTCCACTACCCGATTGAAGTGGGCATCGGTGATGCCCATGGTCTGGTGAGCACGGTCCATGGGCGGTCCATCGTACTGGCAAGGGTCATCGGCGATACGATACAGCAGGTTTTCCACGACGTTTTCCAGGCTGGCCTGCCCGCCGACGCGTTCGTATAACGTGGTAGATGGCTGCTGATGGGCGCAACCAGTGAGCAGGAGACCTGACAGGGCTCCAATGATCAACGTATTGCGGATGGCCAAGTGGCCAGGCAAAAGTGCGGGTTCTCGCAAATTGACGCAATGCAGGCATGGGATGTGCCTAAGCAGGGTCAGGGAAATGGCCTTATGATCTATTTATTATGTTGAAAAGTCATGTTTTTGCTCTAACGATAAAACCCTGAAAGGTAAAAAAGAGTAAACAATAGGGAAGTCATTGAAGGCGTCTGGTGTCGGTCACTGAGCTTGGCTAGAGTGATTTACGAAACGGTGTTCGTTAATTTGCTCAGTCACCTTGATCAGGAGGATCACCATGCCCCATGAAACTGAAGAGGTGTTGCAGAAGCGCCGCTCGCGCCGCCAGGTGCTGGCCAGCCTTGGGCTGGGGGCCGCAGCGCTCTACGTTGCTCCCACGTTCCTGTCGATGGGGCAGGCAGAAGCGCGCGGCCGTCGCTCACGGCACAGCCGTTCGCGGCCCAGCTACTCACGCCCCAGCTACTCACGTCCCAGCTACTCACGCCCCAGCTACTCACGTCCTCGGCATAAGCATCATGCCCGTCGTGATGAGCGATACTACCGCCCTCATGATCGTCGCTGGGCTGGCTATTCGCGTCCGCATCGATCCCGCTGGGAGCGCGATGGTGTCATCGAAATTCGCTTGAGCCGCGTACTGCCAAGGTGGTAACGGCCGATGACAACCCACACCACTCACGATATCAGCCTGCCCAGTCTGGGCCCCTGCCTGCGCCTGGTAGAGGCGGAGGAGCTGTTGCCCGTGTTGCAGCAGGCCATGCCAGGCTGGCCCATCGAACGCTGCCCAGTGTTGCCGGAAGCCCCGGACATCTGCGTTTGGCAGCACCCCGACGGCTACTGGCAGGAAGCGCCCGCGCTGCCCCAGGGTGCCTTGTTGGACACCGATGTTGGCACTGCCTGTAGCGTCGTCGCCGATTTGGCCGGGGCCTTCCTGCATCGCCACCCTGAATTGGTGGGCTTGCACTGTGGCTCGGTGGAGCTCAACGGGCAGCTGGTGATTTTTCCTGATGCCCACCGTGCTGGAAAAAGCACCTTGACCTCGGCATTTGCTGCCGCAGGCTGCCGTGTGTTCGGGGATGATGTGCTGGCGCTCAATCCTGAAGGTGAAGGCATCGCGCTTGGCGTGGCGCCGCGTTTGCGGTTACCGGTCCCGGAGGCCTTGTCGGTAGATTTTCAGCACTTCGTGGCCTGCCATCTTGGTCCTTTCGACGACCGTTACGGTTATCTGAACTTGTCGAGTTCCCAACTGGCAGCCCATGGCGACCGCTCCCCGCTGGGGGCCGTACTGCTCATCGACCGAGACCCCACGTTGACGGCCCCCCAACTGACACGCCTGCAGCCCGGCGATGGCCTATGGCAGTTGTTGCAACAGAACTTTGCCGAGCACGAGTCGGATCAGGCGCTGATGGATCGCTTCCTGCCGCTACTGCAGCGGCTACCGTGCTTTCTGCTGCGATACTCGGATGCTTATGAGGCAGCCCTGTGGCTGGCACAGCGCTGGGAGGGTCAGCCGTTCTCTGCAGATCGGCAGCAGGGGCAATCGGTGGCAAGTGCTGAACGGGCGGCGGTACCGGCGCTGCTGTTGGACGACGCCCGCTACTGGCACACCAGCCCGGCGGCCTTCGAGTGGTCGCTGGGCGATGAGCTGTTCGTGATTGGTCAGAACGGGGGTGATATTCATCGAATGAACGCGACCAGCCGCGCAGTATGGGCTCTATTGCAGCATGAGCCGATGAACCTGCAGGAATTGAGTGAGACGCTCGTGGCGTTCTTCGAAGGGGCGTCGCTGCCGCAGGTAACGCGTGATGTGGCACAGTTGTTGGCCAATCTGGCCAAGGCGGGCTTGCTGCACAGTGTTGAAGCAGAGGTTGACACAATGGTCGCGCCAGGCCTTCAATACCCGCTCGGGGTACCAGGTTTGCCCGAGGCTGCCGTTGTAGCGAGCCAGAGCGCGGGTGAAGTCACCCCGCTCGACGGCAAGATAGTGGGCCAGAATGGTGCTGCCGTAGCGCAGATTGCGGTTGGGTTCGGTCAGGTCGTCCATGGGCAGGCCCAGCTCGGTGACTCAGAAGGGCATGATCTGGCCCCCACTGCGAGCCCCAGGATCAGGGCTCGCACCAGGCCGTACCGCATGAGGGGGCGATCAGCACTGTGCCAGGCCCGCTTTTTCACGCAGGAACTCGACGATCGTGTCGGCGGGCACCATGGTGGCGTCGCTGTCGCGGCGGCCCTTGTACTCCAGCTCGCCGTTGTCCAGGCCACGGTCGCCGATCACCAGGCGGTGCGGCACGCCCATCAGTTCCAGGTCGGCGAACTTGACGCCGGGACGAGTGTCACGGTCATCCAGCAGCACGTCCAGACCTGCCGCCGTGAGTGCCTGGTAGAGGCGCTCAGACTCTTCACGCACCCGCTGAGACTTGTGGGCGTTCATGGGCACCAGCGCCACCTGGAAAGGCGCGATGGCGTTGGGCCAGATGATGCCTGCATCGTCGTGGTTCTGCTCGATGGCAGCGGCAACCACACGGGTCACGCCAATGCCGTAGCAGCCCATGAACGGGTGGCTGGTCTTGCCGTTGTCGCCCAGTACGCTGGCATTCATGGCTTGGGAGTACTTCTGGCCCAGCTGGAACACATGACCCACTTCGATACCGCGTTTGATCAGCAGGGTGCCTTGACCATCCGGCGAGGGGTCGCCCTCTACCACGCTGCGCAGGTCGGCGACCTGGGGCAGGGGGGCGTCGCGCTCCCAGTTGATACCGAAGTAGTGCTTGCCATCGACGTTGGCGCCCGCGCCGAAGTCGCTCATCAGCGCCACGCTGCGGTCGATGATGATCGGCATGTCAAGGCCCACGGGGCCCAGGGAGCCCGGGCCGGCTCCTACTGCTGCACGAATCTCTTCTTCGCTGGCCATGGTCAGGGGTGCCTTGACCTGCGGCAGGTTCTCTGCCTTGACCTCGTTCAGCGCGTGATCGCCACGCACCAGCAGAGCAATCAGGCCACCTTCTGCGGCGTGGACCATCAGCGTCTTGAGGGTCTTTTCGATAGGCAGGTTGAACTGTTCGACCAGGGCGGCAATGGTCTTGGCATCGGGGGTGTCGACCAGACGCATCTCTTCGCTGGGCGCGCTGCGCTCTACCTGACTGCCCAACGGGGCAGGCAAAGCTTCGGCTTTTTCGATGTTGGCGGCGTAGTCGGAAGCGTTGGAGAAGACGATATCGTCTTCGCCGGAGTCGGCCAGCACATGGAACTCATGAGAGCCGGTGCCACCGATGGAGCCGTTATCGGCAATCACCGGGCGGAAGTCGAGCCCCAGACGCGTGAAGATGCGCGTGTAGGCATCGTACATGGCCTGATAGGTCTCTTTCATCGACGCTTCATCGAGATGGAAAGAGTAGGCATCCTTCATGATGAACTCACGCGAGCGCATGACGCCGAAACGGGGGCGAATTTCATCGCGGAACTTGGTCTGAATCTGGTAGAAGTTCACCGGCAGCTGCTTGTAGCTGGAAATTTCCCGGCGCACCAGGTCCGTGATGACCTCTTCATGGGTGGGGCCCACGCAGTAGTCGCGGTCGTGGCGGTCCGTCAGGCGCAGCAGCTCGGGGCCGTATTGCTCCCAGCGGCCCGACTCCTGCCACAGGTCGGCGGGCTGTACGGCGGGCATCAGTACTTCCTGGGCTCCGGCGCGGTTCATCTCTTCACGCACGATGGCTTCGACCTTGCGCAGCGTGCGCAGGCCCAGCGGCAGCCAGGTATACAGGCCCGAGGTCAGACGGCGAATCATACCGGCGCGCAGCATTAACTGGTGGCTGATGACTTCAGCGTCGGCCGGGGTTTCTTTCAGGGTGGCGATCAATAGTTGGCTGGCGCGCATGGGCGTGAGCATTCCTTGGGTTGTCGATGGTGCTGAGTATGAGAAGCGCGTTGCGCTTAATCCAGCGTTGAAAGCGGCATTGTACGGCCAAGCGGGGAAGGCGGCAAAATCCTGTGTAGACGTCAGGGCGTGTGCTTAGCACGAAATATGCTAAACTCGACCCGTTTTGTAACGCGATAGCCTGCGCCTATAACAAGCGTGTCACTTCATATGATGGCTATCGTTACATTGAAAATTCCGAGGGAACCTCCATGCAGCAAGCAGTGCGCCGTTGGTTGACGGGGGCGGTCGTTGGTGTCTCCATTGTGGCATTGAGTGGGTGCGGTACGCTTTTCTATCCGGAACGCAAAGGCCAGCTGAGCGGTGATGTCGACCCCGTGGTCGCCATTGCCAATAGCGTTGGCCTGCTGTTCTTCATCGTGCCGGGCGTGATCGCCTACGCCGTGGACTTCTCCAACGGCACTATCTACCTGCCCAGCGAGAACAGTGCGTCCGTGGATATTCATCATCTCGACGATGCCATGGACGTGGCCTCGCTAGAGAAGTTGCTGTCCGACAAGGCCGGTCAGCCGGTAACGCTGGAGAACGAGCTGCTGGTCATCGAAGAGATGAGCAGCCTGGATGAAGCGCTGGCCATGGTGCGCATGTCCGGCGTGTTCGATGAAGAGCGCCTGGCCAACATGGAACCAGCGGTGATGTAACCACCGTACACCGCTGGCCGATAGACGCCCTGCCATCCACGATGGCGGGGCGTTTTTTTAGCGATCCTTCTGGTGCGCGCGGGCGTTGAATGTGCCGATCTTGAGTACCACAAGCCCCGCCACCAGGCCCCAGAAAGCCCCGCCCAGTCCCAGTAGCGTCACGCCGGAACCGGTGAGCAGGAAGGTCACGATGGCGGCATCGCGCTGTTCGCTCTTCTCGAAAGCGCCCGCGAGGCCCGTGCCCAGCGTGCTCAGCAGGGCAATGCCCACCAGTGCCATCACCAGAACGCTGGGCAAGGCGCTGAACACCCCGGTTACGGTGGCTCCGAAGATGCCCATGGCGATATAGAAGACCCCGGCAGCCACCCCGGCGGTGTAGCGCCGCCTGGGGTTGGGATGGGCGTCTGGGCCCAGGCATACCGCCGCACTGATGGCCGCCATGTTGAGCGCGTAGCCGCCAAACGGCGCCAGCAGCAGGGTGGCGCCACCGGTCCAGGTGATCAGCGGTGAGCTGTTGGGGCGATAGCCAGCCGCCCGCAAGACGGCCACGGCGGGCAGGTTCTGGGTCGCCATGGTGATGACGAACAGCGGAATGCCGATGCTGATCAGCGTCATCGGGTTGAATACCGGGGCGGTAAAGACCGGCAGCGTAGGCGCCAGCGGGATCGGCTGGGTCGAGATCTGGCCTTGCCACAGGGCCAGCCCCACGCCCACCAGCAGGACTCCCGGCACCGCCAGTGAAGGCCAGCAGCGCCGCCCCGTAACCCAGGCGGCCAGCATGGCCAGCGGCAGCAGCCACTGGCTTTCCATGACGTTGAACAGCTCCAGCCCGAAACGCAGCAGAATGCCCGCCAGCAGGGCCGAGGCGATGGCGCCGGGAATATGGCGCATCAAACGCTCGAACAGCCCGGTGACACCGCACAGCGTGATCAACAGCGCTGAAAACAGAAACGCGCCGATGGCTTCTTCGATGGGAATTCCCGGCAGGCTGGTGGCCAGAAAGGCGGCTCCCGGCGTCGACCAGGCGGTCAGCAGCGGCATGCGGTAACGCAGCGAAAGCCCCAGCGAGGTGATGCCCATGCCGATGCCCAGCGCCCATAGCCAGGAGCTGATCTGGGCCGTGGAGGCGCCCGCAGCGGCGGCCGCCTGGAAAATGATCGCAGCGGAGCTGGTATAGCCGATGATGACGGCGACGAAACCGGCAATCAGCGTAGACAGGCTCAT
The DNA here is from genome assembly GCF_002078115.1 of Halomonas sp. BC2. Taxonomy (NCBI): domain Bacteria; kingdom Pseudomonadati; phylum Pseudomonadota; class Gammaproteobacteria; order Oceanospirillales; family Halomonadaceae; genus Halomonas; species Halomonas sp. BC2. The sequence continues at coordinate 369,313 of NZ_LFGT01000009.1, forward strand.
GTCCCGCCATAGATGAGGCGAGTCAGGTGATGAAGAGGGCAGCGTCGTTGGCGTGTCCATGGGTGGCTCCCACGTGGTTATGTTGAGCGTGCGCTATAACGCACGGGTGGTCACGCTAACATTGTGCGTTATGACGCACAACCATTTTCTGGCATGATAGTCATCCGACCAACCCCGCTATCTGAATCCGACCGTCAGGAGAGTCGCATGGCTTTAACGCCGCATACCATTGCCGAGCATATTTCAGGAACGGTGAAGCAGCTGCGCAAGGAGCGGGGCTGGAGCCTCGATCGCGCGGCCAGTGAAACCGGGGTCAGCAAGGCGATGCTGGGGCAGATCGAACGTGGGGAGTCGAGCCCCACGGTGGCCACCTTGTGGAAGATCGCCAGCGGGTTTCGGGTGTCGTTTTCTACCCTGTTCGATAGTGACAAGCCCGCGCTGGGCGAGCTGCATCGGGATGGGTGGGAGTCGGTGTGGGGGGATGACAGCGCGGGCATGCAGGCGCGCCTGCTGTTCCCCTACGACCCCCTGCTGGGGTTCGAGATGTTCCTGATCGAGTTGGCCCCGGGGGCCATGAGCGAATCCACGGCCCATGCCAGCGGCGTGGTGGAGCACATCGTGGTGGTGGAAGGCGAGATGGAGCTGCGCATCGACGAGCGCTGGCAAACCCTGGGCGTTGGCGAGGGGCTGCGCTTTTTCGCGGACCGGCCCCACGCCATGCGCAACAACGGTACGTCGCGGTTACGCTTTCACGATGTGATTCACTACCTGCCGGGGGCGGCCTCCGGGGCCTGAGCGCGCAGCCAATTCAGCTCGTCGGCCCAGATCTCGGGCTCGATGGTTTCGAGAATCATGGGAATACCATCGATGCGCGCATCCTGCATGATCGTGGTGAAGGCCGCCAGGCCAATGTTGCCTTGCCCCAGGCTGTGGTGCCGATCCACACGGCTGGCGAAGTCGCTTTTGGCATCGTTGAGGTGCATGCCGCGCAGATATTCGAACCCCACCACGCTGCCCAGTTCGTCCAGCGTGGCGCGGGTCGCTTCGGCGCTGCGCAGGTCGTAGCCTGCGGCAAAGGCGTGGCAGGTGTCGATGCAAACGCCGACCCGGCGCTTGTCGTCCACCTGCTCGATGATGCTGGCCAGATGTTCGAAGCGCCAGCCCAGGTTGGTGCCCTGGCCTGCGGTGTTTTCGATGACCGCGGTCACGCCCTGGGTGGCATCCAGAGCCAGGTTGATGGATTCGGCAATGCGCGACAGGCAGTCGGCTTCGCTGATCTTGTTCAAATGGCTGCCGGGGTGGAAGTTCAGCAGCGTCAGGCCCAACTGCTCGCAGCGCTGCATCTCATCGATGAAGGCGGCCCGCGACTTGTCGAGGCCCTCCGCCTCAGGGTGCCCCAGATTGATCAGGTAGCTGTCGTGGGGCAGGATCTGCGCTGGCGCGAAGCCATGGATGCGGCACGCCCGCTTGAAGGCTGCGATGGCCTCGTCAGTGAGCGGTTTGCCCTGCCACTGACGCTGGTTTTTGGTAAACAGGGCAAACGCCGTCGCCCCGATCTCCACCGCGCGCAGCACGGCCTGATCAGCGCCACCGGCCGCGCTGACATGGGCACCAAGATACTTCATTGTCATCCTTCTTTTCGGTTGTCGAGATAGCGCTGGAAAGCGGCTGGTTCGTCGGTAATGGCACTGTTGATGCCCCAGGCCCAGCGGCTTTGAAACGCACTGGGATCGTTGGCGGTATAACACAGGATCTGATAGCCATCCCGGCGCATGGCAGCGGCCTGGGTGCGCTTCAGCCGGGGCCAGTGGGGGTGAATGCTGAACGCCTCGATGGCGGCACATTGGGCGCGCCACTCCTTGGGTAAACTGCCGTAAAGCGCGCCCAGGGCGAGAGCTTCTCGGGGCGCATGCCGACGGCTGTGGGCCAGTGCGGCCCCGTCAAAAGAGGAGACGATGCAGCGCTCGGCAGGTAGCGCTGCCAGCAGCATGGGCAGCACCGCATCGACCAGGGTAATGGGGTCGCGCCCCTTGTTGACCTTGATTTCCAGATTGACGCCCATTTCCAGCTCATTCAGCAGCGCCAGCATGGCCTCCAGGTTGGCCATGCGTTCCCCCGCAAAGCGGTCGCCGAACCAGCTGCCCACATCCAGCGCCTG
>NZ_LFGT01000009.1:371808-376111 GCF_002078115.1 Halomonas sp. BC2
CAGCGGCTTACATCGCTGTCGTGCCAGATCACGGGCATGCCGTCCCCCAGCAGTTGAACATCCAGCTCAACCCAGCGCGCCCCCGCCTGATGAGCGGCGCGCACGGCGGTGAGGGTGTTTTCGGGGGCGGCCGCAGAGTAGCCGCGGTGGGCAATCAGAGTGGGTACTTCAATGGCAGGATGGGTCATGGACGATCCGTCTTGTGGTGACCAGGCGTGTTATAAAATGGCCCTTAGTCTAGCATGTACCCGTGACAGGCGTGTGTCGGCCAGAGGGTTGGACGACTTGATTTCAGCGCCCTGACGCGGTTGGATAGCGGACCCGTGCAGACTCCGTCATCCGTTTTCGGTCAGCGATGCTCAACGCGATCATTCACGGCAAACGATAATTCATAACAAGCGATACCCCATCGCCAATAACAGGAGTTTTTTGATGTCCAAGCGTATTCAATTTTCCACTACCGGTGGCTCCGACGTACTCGAGTGGGCCGAGGTCGAGCCTGTCGCACCGGCTGCCGGTGAAGTCCGTATCGCCAACAAGGCCGTTGGCCTGAACTTCATCGATATCTATTTCCGCACAGGCTTGTACCCGGCCCCCAGCATGCCTTCTGGCCTGGGCACCGAGGGCGCAGGCATCGTCGATGCGGTGGGCGAGGGCGTCACGCATCTTAAGGTAGGTGACCGCGTGGCGTATGCCCAGGGCCCGCTGGGCGCCTACGCCGAGCTGCACACGCTGCCCGCGGCCAAGGTGGTCAAGCTGCCGGATTTCATCGACTTCGAAACGGCGGCGGCCAGTATGCTGAAAGGCTTGACGGTGCAGTACCTGCTGCGTCAAACCCAGCCGCTCAAGGGCGGCGAGACCATTCTGTTCCACGCGGCGGCCGGGGGCGTGGGCTCGATTGCCTGCCAGTGGGCCAAGGCGCTGGGCGTGAAGCTGATCGGCACCGTCAGCTCTCAGGAGAAGGCTGACCTGGCCATGGCCAATGGCGCCTGGGCCACCATCAACTACACCGAAGAGAACGTCGTCGAGCGGGTGCGCGAGCTGACCAACGGTGAAATGTGTGATGTGGTGTACGACTCCGTGGGCAAGGACACTTGGGAGATGTCGCTGGATTGTCTCAAGCCGCGCTCGCTGATGGTCAGCTTTGGTAACGCGTCCGGCCCGGTGGACGGCGTTAATATCGGTATCCTGAATCAAAAGGGATCGCTGTTCGTCACGCGGCCCAGCCTGAACGGCTATGCGGATACCCGCGAGCGGCTGGAAATGATGTGCGAAGAGTTCTTCGCCATGATCGAAAGCGGCAAGATTCGCATCGATGTCGCCAACCGCTACCCCTTGCAGGAAGCAGGCAAGGCCCAGGATGCGCTGCAGAGCCGCAAGACGACCGGCTCGACCATTCTGCTGCCCTGAGCCGCTCGCCTGAGCCGGGGGTTAGTCCACGTCGACATAGGCCCCCAGCTGGCGCATGCGCCGCTCGAAGCTGGCCACGTTATCCACCAGCTGGTCGGGGCCGACGGCCACGCACTCGGCCAGAATCGCTTCGCTGAGCGTAATGGCCGAGAGCAGCGACGGAAAGAAGTGAGGCGTGGCGTTGGCGACGGTGAAGGTCACGCTGGCGCCAGGCACCAGCGGTGAGCGCAGGGTGTCGGTGACCACGATGGCCTGCACGCCGTTGGCGCGGGCAATCTCCAGCGCCTTGACCGTTTCGGCGCAGTAAGGCTCGAAGCCGAAAGCCACCACCACGTCCTGTTCGTCGAAGGGCGCCAGCTCCGTCAGGAGCCCGCCCTCCTGTCCGCGAATCAGCGTCACGTCGGGCATGGCGATACGCCCCACGTAGGCAAAGTGGTAGGCGCAGGCAAAGGTATCGCGAAAGCCGATCACGGCCACCCGGCGAGCCGCCAGTATGCGCTCGGCGGCGTCTTTTACCCGCGCTTGGTTATCCGCCGTGAAGAGCCTGCCAATGTTGTCGAAAGCGGCATCACCCACCTCCACGAACAGCGCCTCTTGCGGGTTGCGCACCTGCTGCTTGAGCCGACTGGCACGGCCGCTCAGTTCGACCGGTGCGGCCTGCACCGCCGATTGAAAAACCTCCCGAAACGACTCGTAACTCTCGAAGCCCAGCCGCTTGGCCAGCCGAACCAGAGTGGAAGGCGTCACCGACGCGGCCTGGGCCGTTTTACGCACTGACTGAAACGCCATTTCCGTCGGGTGTTCCAGCACATAGCTGGCCGCCCGTTTGAGCTGTGGGCTGAGCGTGGCGTAGTGCTCGGCCAGCTGCCGGTGGACGCTTTCCAGGTTGGGCGCAGGGCGGGTGGCGTGGTCAGGCATAGGGCTCTCTTTGATGAGGTGTAAAACATTTGTGCCAATGATAAATGTTTTTGTCACGAATGTATTGATTATCCCCCGGCAGTGTCCTATCGTTCGGCAGTACGTTTGTTTCTCTTTTTTTATTTAAAGGAACAATTGTTTCCTTATTTGCTTTTTCCGAACGAGGTTACCAACAGCATCATGTCTGCCGACGCGCCCGCGCTGCCCACCTATGAAACGCTCCTGATCTCTCTGGATGAACACGTGCTGACCCTGCGGTTCAACCGACCCCACCGGCTGAACGCGGTGATTGAAACCCTTTATGAAGAGCTGCTCGACGCCCTGCGCTTTGCCCAGCACGCAGCGCAGGTAAGAGCGGTGATCCTGACCGGAGAGGGGCGCGCCTTTTGTGTCGGCGCGGACATGAAAGCCCATGGCAGTGCACAGCGCTCGCTGTTTCAGCGGCGGGCTTATCTGCAGTTGGGCAATGATGCCTGTGAAGCCATCGACCAGCTGGGCAAGCCGGTGGTGGCGGCCGTGAATGGCTATGCCCTGGGGGCGGGGGCAGAAATGGCCGTGGCCTGTGATTTCATCGTCATGGCCGAGGATGCCCAGATCGGCTTCCCCGAAACCAGTATTGGCACCTGTGTCGGGGGCGGTGTTTCGAAGCGTCTGCCGCAGTGGGTGGGCCTGGGCCAGGCGCGCCGCCTGCTGTATCTGGGCGACCGCATCGATGGCGTGGAGGCCACTCGGATCGGTTTGGCACTGGCCAACCATCCGGGAGCCGAGCTGATGGCCCAGGCCCAGGCGCTGGCTACTCGGCTGGCTGGGCAGGCGCCGGTCTCCATGGCGATGCTCAAGCCGCTGCTCAATCGCGCCAGCGAAACCAGCATGGAAAGCCAGCTTCAGCAGGAGCTGGACGCCGTGTTTACCTGCTCGATCACCGACGATTGGCAAGAAGGGGTCGATGCCTTTGCCGCACGACGTGCCCCGCGTTTTCAGGGCAAATGAGCCGGCTGCCACCTTGCAATCCTTTTATCGTCCGTTTTGCCCTACAGGTCACGTCATGAACCGCTTCAACGAATCACACGGCTCCCGCAGCCCGCTGCACACACTGCTTTCCCCAACGGGTATCGCTATCGTCGGTGCCTCTGCCGACCCGACCAAGCGCGGCTATAAAGCCCTGCTAGGGTTGATCAAGGGCGGCTATGAGGGGGCGATCTACCCCATCAACCCCAAGGCGGAGCAGATCCTCGACATTCCGGCCTGGCCCTCACTGGCGGACATGCCGGGTACGCCGGAGCTGGCTCTGCTGTGTACCCCGGCTGCCAGCGTACCGGCGCTGATCGCCGAGTGTGGCCGTCAGGGGATCAAGGGCGCGGTAGTGCTGGCCAGCGGGTTCGGCGAAACCGGAGCGGCAGGGGCTGCCCTGGAGGAAGCGATGATGGCGGCGGCCGAGGCGCATGGGGTGCGCATCATCGGCCCCAACACCTCCGGTCTGTTCAACCTGCATCAGCGCATCAACCTGCTGGACCTGGCCAATGTCAGGGCAGGCGATATCGGTATCGTCTCGCAATCGGGCAATATGCTGCTGGCGCTGGCCCTGGAAGCACAGCATAACGGCCAGGTAGGATTCAGTAGCTATATTGGCCCCGGTAACCAAAGCGACATTGGTTTCAACGACTACCTGCGCTATCTCGGTGAGGACCCGCATACCCGAGTGGCGACCCTTTACGTGGAAGGGTTTCGGGATGGACGGCGCTTTCTGGATGTGGCTCGCCAGGTCACGGCGCACAAGCCGGTGGTGGTGTACAAATCCGGCGCCACAGAGCAGGGGCAAAAAGCGGCCAGCTCGCACACCGGCGCCCTGGCAGGCAGCTACCAGATGACGGTAGACCTGCTGCGTCAGGTGGGTGTCAGCGTGGTGCAGTACTCTGACGAGATCCTGCCGGTTGCCGAAGGCCTGGGGCAATTGCAGCAGGCGCCCGGCAAGCGG
>NZ_LFGT01000009.1:376423-388699 GCF_002078115.1 Halomonas sp. BC2
CAGGCGCCCGGCAAGCGGGTCGCGGTGATTTCCGACGGCGGCGGCCAGGCCACCATCGCCGCCGATCGGCTCGCCGAAGCCGGGCTGAGCCTGGCGATGCTGGCACCGTCAACGCGTCACGCTCTGGAAGAGGTGCTGCTTCCTCAGGCGGCGCTGGACAACCCTGTGGATGTGGCGGGCTCCTCGGATGCCTGCCCGTCGCTGCTGGCTCGCTGTGTCGAGATCGTGATGGCCGACCCCGGCGTTGACAGCGTCTTCCTGGTGGGCATGTTGGGTGGCTACAGCCTGCGGTTTTCCGAGTCGCTGGCCGACGATGAGCTGCAGGGGGCAAAGCAACTGCTGGCGTTGGCCCAGGGCAGCGAAAAGCCGTTGGTGGTGTACAGCCTGTACGCGCCCATCAAGCCGCCTGCGCTGCGCCACCTGCATGAATCAGGGCTGCCGGTGTATGCCTCCATCGAACACGCGGTCAGGGTGTTGGCGGCGCTGGGCGAGCGAGGCGAGTACCTGACGCAGGTTCGGCGCCTGGAGACGGCCTGGCAGCCCACGGCCAAGGGAGCCGCGCTGCTCGCTGGGGCCCGCGCGGAAGGGCGCGACCTGTTCGAGTTCGAAGCCAAGGCACTGTTGGCCGAACACGGCATTGCCGTGCCACCCCAGTGGTGGGTAAGCCAGGCTGATGAGCTGACATCGGTCATCGAACAGGCCGGCCAGCAGCCCTTGGCCATGAAGGTGGTGTCGCGGGACATTCTGCACAAATCCGATGCGGGCGGCGTCAAACTCCACCTGAGCGGGGAAGATGCGCTGCGCGAGGCGTTTCAGACCATCCAGCACAATGCCCATGCCTACGACCCTCGGGCCCGCTTCGAAGGCGTGTTGGTGAGCCCCATGGCCCAGCCGGGGGTCGAAGTGATCATCGGCATGTTCCGTGACCCGGTATTCGGGCCGGTGGTGATGTTTGGCCTGGGCGGCATTTTCGTGGAGGTGCTGGAAGACGTGGCCTTCCGGGCTCTGCCGCTGAGCGAGCGGGATGCCTACGCCATGGTGGAACAGATCAAGGCGCAGAAAGTCCTCGACGGCGTGCGCGGCGCTGCCGGTGTGAACAAACCGGCCCTGGTGGCTCTGCTGATGCAGGTCTCGCGGCTGGTGGAGGCCTACCCCGAGATTCAGGAACTCGACTTGAACCCCGTGCTGGCCTATCCGCAGGGGCACTCTACCGGGTATGCCATCGTGGATGCCCGCATTATCGTGGAGCGCGACCAATGACGATGACGTTGCCCAGCTTGACCGATGCCACCCTGACGCTGCACGAGCGGGTCGCTACGCTGACCTTGAACCGCCATGACGTGCGCAATGCCTTGACCGGCACGGCACTGGTGGATGACATCGTGGCCACGGCTCGGTGGGTCAATGCTTGTCCAGAGGTATCGGTGCTGGTCATCACAGGGGCAGGCAGCGCCTTCTGTGCAGGCGGCAATGTCAAGGACATGGCCAACCGCAGCGGTGACTTCGCTGGCGACGTGGCAGAAGTCGCCGAGCGTTATCGTCAGGGCATTCAGCGCATGCCGCTGGCACTTGCCCAGGTGGAAGTGCCGATCATTGCCGCCGTGAATGGTGCAGCCATCGGTGCCGGGTTCGACCTGGCCAATATGGCGGATTTACGTATTGCTTCCCGCAAGGCGAGCTTCGGCGAGACGTTTCTCAATCTGGGCATCATTCCCGGCGATGGCGGTGCCTGGTTCCTGCAGCGCCAGATCGGCTATCAGCGTGCCTTCGAACTGACCCTGTCGGGCCGCGTGATCGATGCCGACGAGGCGCTTGCCTACGGCGTCGTGCTGGAAGTGGTCGAGCCTGAACAGCTCATGGAGGCTACCATGGCCCATGCAGCGCGTCTGGCCAGCCAGCCCCCCAAGGCCACACGCCTGACCAAGCGGCTGATGAAAATGGCACCGGGCATGGAGCTGAAAGCCTTCCTGGATGTTTGCGCCGTGTTCCAAGGGCTGTGCCATAACGAGCCCGAGCACCTGGAGGCCGTCGAACGCCTGCTGGCGCGCCTGCATCGCCCCGCCTGACGCTGAACCTGCACCTCCCCTGGTACGCCTCTAACGCTCGGTTTTGCCGAGCGTTTTGCGGTTCTCTGCGCAGTGAATGACGGTTGTCCAGAGGCTGTACGGCATGACTGCGATCGTCTAATGTAATGAGAAGATGGCGGAGGGAGTCGCGCCGCTGTAACGCTCAGGGAGATGGCACTCTATGTCCATGGAAAGTTTGGGGTTTGCGCCCAGCACGTTGGTGTTTGTAGTTCTTGGACTCACCCTGGCGGCGTTTGTCTGGGGGCGTTTTCGCTATGATCTGGTGGCCCTGGCGGCCTTGTTGGGCTCGGTCATGCTGGGGCTGGTACCCGCAGACGATGCGTTCATGGGCTTTGGCCACCCGGCGGTGATCACCGTTGCCGCCGTGCTGGTGCTGAGCCGTGGTTTCGAACGCTCAGGGGTGGTGGACGTCATTGCCCATCAGGTGCTCAAGGCCGGCGAGCGCCTGATGCTGCAGCTGCTGGTGCTGGTGGGCACGGTGGTGCTGTTGTCGGGGGTCATGAACAATGTTGGGGCATTGGCACTGCTGCTGCCGGTGGCCATGCGCCTGGCGCGAGAACACGATACTTCGCCCTCGCTGCTGTTGATGCCGCTGGCGTTCGGCTCGCTGCTGGGCGGCCTGACCACCCTGATCGGTACTCCGCCGAACATCATCATCTCGGCGTATCGTGGCAATATCACGGGCGAAAATTTCGGCATGTTCAGCTTTACGCCCGTGGGTGCTGCGGTGGCGTTGGTGGGTCTGGCCTTCATTGTGCTGGTGGGCTGGCGATTCACCCCCAAACGCAATGCCCAGTCGGCGGGTGATGACATGTTCGATACCGCCAATTACCTGGTCGAACTCAAGGTCAGCGAGGCCTCCAAAGCCAATGGGCTGACGCTGCAACAGCTGCGCGACGAACTGGAAGAGACCATTCCCGTGCTGGCGGTGGTGCGCGACGATGATCGGCGGGCAGGCTACCGTTTCCACGGCGTACTGCGCGAGGGCGATATCCTGCTGCTGGAGGCAGGCCCCGATGAGTTGAGGCTGCTGGAAGACAAGGTGGGCCTGAGCGTCATTGCCGAGCCTGACGATGCCGAAGAGAACGAAAGCGACGAGCAAGCGGCGAAGGAGCGCCAGCCCGTCGATACCGAAGGGCTGCAGTTGATCGAAGCGGTGGTGCGCAACGACTCGATGATGGTCAATCGCAGCGTGCGCCAACTGCGCCTGCATCATCAGTTTGGCCTGCATCTGGTGGCGGTGGCCCGCGACGGCGCCCGGCTCAAGCAGCGGCTGCGCGACATTCGCTTTCAAACCGGCGACGTCCTGCTGCTGCAGGGCAGCGAAAACGAGATCGCCGACAGCCTGGCCACGCTGGGCTGCCTGCCGCTGGCCAACCGCGAGCTGAACCTGGGCCAGCCGCGCAAACTGTTGCTCTCGATCGGTATTTTCGTGCTGGCTATTATCGCCATGCTGCTGGATCTGCTGCCCGCTGCGGTGGCCATGAGCACGGCGGCGCTGGTGTCGCTGTTGATCGGCGTGCTGCCGCTGCGAGAGGGGTATCAGGCCATCGACGGGCCGGTGATCGTGCTGCTGGCGGCCATGCTGCCCGTGGGTGAAGCGCTGGAAACCAGTGGCGGGGCGGCGATCATTGCCAACGCGCTGCTGACCTTTGGCCTGGAGTGGCCGGTGATCGTCTCCCTGGCGGGGCTCTTTCTGCTCTCCATGCTGCTGTCGAACGTGGTCAATAATGCCGCTGCCGCGCTGCTGATGGCGCCCATTGCCGCCAGCCTGGCCAATGGATTCGACGTTTCCCTGGACCCCTTCCTGATGGTGGTGGCCGTCAGCGCCTCTTGTGCCTTCCTCACGCCTATCGGTCATCAGTCCAACACCCTGGTGCTGGGGCCAGGGGGCTACCGCTTTGGTGATTACTGGAAGCTGGGGTTGCCGCTTTCGCTGGTGGTGATGTGCGTGACGATACCGATGATTCTGTGGGTCTGGCCGCTATAAGTGACGTTTCATCGGCTTTGGGTCATGTTCGCGTGATTGGATATCGAAAATTTTGCTAATCTATTACGCACATGGATCAACCAATAACGAACAGGCCGGGCTTATGAACCAGCAGTATCGCCAGGATGCCATTGTCGAGCTGGTGCGCCAGCATGGTTACATGAGCATCGAGCAACTGACCGAACATTTTGCGGTAACGCCCCAGACCATCCGGCGTGATCTGAATACCTTGGCCAATGATGGGCGCGTCCGGCGCGTGCATGGCGGTGTAGGGGTCGAGTCGAGCACGGTGAACACCGCCTACAGCACGCGCAAGACGCTGCACCTGGAAGAGAAAGAGCGGATTGCCCGCTGCATGGCCCAGCATATTCCTCACCATGCTTCACTGTTCATCAATATCGGTACCAGCAACGAGATGATTGCCCAGGCGCTGCTGGAGCACCAGGGGCTGGAAATCATCACCAACAACCTGAACGTGGCTGCCATCCTGCAGCACAAGGAAGACTTCACGGTGATCATCGCCGGGGGGCAGGTGCGTTCGCGGGATGGCGGCATCATTGGTGAAGCCACCATCGACTTCATCAATCAGTTCAAGGTGGATTACGGCATCATCGGTATCAGTGGTATCGATGAAGATGGCTCGCTGCTGGAGTTCGACTACCAGGAAGTGCGCGTGGCCCAGGCCATTATCGCCAATTCTCGCCGGGTGTATCTTGCCGCCGACTACTCGAAATTTCACCGTAACCCGGTGGTGCGTCAGGGCAATCTTTCGCAACTGGATGCGCTGTTCACCGACCGTCGGCCGCCGGAGTCGATTACCCGTCTGCTTACCCAGCACGATGTGGCGCTGCACATCGCCTGACCCAGCGGGAAAGGCGTCGCCACCTTGGCAAGTTTCATACTTGAGCATTGCGAGCCGCTGGCGTAGCCTTGTAGTATAATAAAACGAAACAAAACCGTCAAAATCGAAAGAACCCTACAACAAAGTGAACACGACATGTCCTCCTTCATTCTTGCCATCGATCAAGGTACCACCAGCTCTCGTGCCATTCTCTTCGACCGCCAGGGCCAGGTAGCGGCCGTTGCCCAGCAGGAGTTTCCCCAGCACTTTCCCCAGGATGGTTGGATCGAGCACGACCCGGAGGATATCTGGGACTCCGTGGTGGCGACTTGCCGAGAGGTGCTGGCCAAGGCCCAGGTCAGTGCCGAACAGATAGACGGTGTCGGCATCACCAACCAGCGAGAAACCACGGTGGTATGGGATCGCGCCACGGGCAAGCCACTCTATAACGCCATTGTCTGGCAGGATCGGCGCACCTCCGAACGCTGTCAGGCGCTGCGGGACGCGGGCCATACCGAGGCGGTACAGGCCAAAACCGGGCTGCTGATCGACCCCTACTTCTCTGCCACCAAGCTGGCCTGGATACTCGATCAGGTCGAGGGCGCCCGCGAACGGGCGGCCAAGGGGGAGCTGGCCTTCGGTACCATCGACAGCTTCCTGATCTGGCGCTTGACCGAAGGCCAACAGCACGTCACTGATGCCACCAACGCCTCGCGTACGGCGCTGTTCAACATTCATGAGCAGCGTTGGGACGATGAGCTGCTGGCGCTGTTCGGCGTGCCCGACAACATGCTGCCAGACGTGAAAGACTCCAGCGACGACTTTGGCACGATGGCAGCCCACTGGCTGGGGGCTGCCTTGCCCATCGCCGGGGTTGCGGGTGACCAGCAGGCAGCCCTGGTCGGGCAAGCCTGCTTCAAACCCGGCATGGGCAAAAGCACGTACGGCACGGGCTGTTTCATGATCGTGAATACCGGCGATACGCCGTCGGTATCTCGCAACCGCCTGCTGACCACCGTGGGTTACCGGATCAATGGCCAGCCCACCTACGCCATGGAGGGCAGTATCTTCGTGGCCGGGGCGACCGTGCAGTGGCTACGTGACGGACTGAACCTGTTTGCCGACGCCTCGGAAACCGAAGCCTTGGCCCAGAAAACCCGTAGCGGGCACAGCGTGTACCTGGTGCCTGCCTTTACCGGGCTGGGTGCCCCCCATTGGGACCCCAAGGCCCGCGGCGCCATTTTTGGCCTGACCCGAGACACCGGGATCGCCGAAATCGTCGCGGCCGGGCTGCAGGCGGTGTGTTACCAGACTCGAGACCTTCAGCTCTGCATGAACGATGACATGGATGCCGCGCCAGGCAACCTGCGTGTCGATGGCGGCATGGTGAAAAATAGCTGGGTGATGCAGTTTCTGGCCGACATGCTCAACGTGCAGGTGGATCGACCGACGATTCTGGAAACCACGGCGCTGGGGGCGGCGTATCTGGCTGGGCTGCGGCTGGGGTGGTACGCCACCCTGGAAGAGATAGAACAGCTGTGGCGCTGCGAGAAGAGCTTCACGCCCAGCATGGAGGAGGCGACTCGCGAACAGCTTTATCAGGGCTGGTTGGATGCCGTTTCCCGCGTGCGCTCCACGTAGTCTCTATATAACGCCTATTTGCTGCCTGGATTCAAGCAATAAACGCTGCCCAAACAAGGGTGGCGTTTTTTTATTATGTTTTTTCAGTATTCAGGTTTTTGTTAGCACTCTTACTTGTTTTTCAAGTTTCATTTAAAACAGTCGTTTAACTGCGCTTGTGAAAGTAACCATCAGCACTTTCATGGTTATGGCGTTTATGTAGTCAAGCTACAACCGCACCTGCTGCCAAGGGTGCATTGTGAGTATTGCCCCCGTGAACCATAGTGAAGTCATGGAACACGGCGGTGTCTTGTTATCCCGATACGCCGCAGGGTTCCTTGCTACACACCGAGGCGCTGATGTTTTACCAAAGCGCCAAAGGCGAAGGTCTTGTAACGCTTGTGACCGTTTCGCAGTTACCGAACTGGGCACTTACCCGGCCCAGCATGAGTAGCAATGTCATCATTCTTCATTAATAAGATGGCTGCTTGATTACCACACTCCGTGAACCGTAACAGGCAGCGGCTGAGCATACCATGAGGGACTTACCATGAACTGCATCGAATTGAGCCAACAAGCTGACCGTATCGCTAGCACTTTCAGTAAACAGGATCTGGCCAAACTGGTCCTGGCGCTAAAAGGCAATCGCGAGTCGCTGCAACACGCGGTCGAGGTCATCGACACCATCGACAGCCGACAGGGGTGTACCCTGGAAGAGGCTTGGGATGAAGTACTGGCCGGCGACTCTCAACTGGCGGTGGTACACGACGAGTAGGTCGTCACTCGCTTGCTGAACTGATTGGCCCCCTGCCAGTGATGGCAGGGGGCTTTTTATTGGGTTTTATTGGGCGTGCACCTGCAAGCGGGGGGGTTACGCCAGGCTGGCGGGTTAGCTGGGGGGGCGAGAAGTATCGCGGTTTTCCGCAAAGTAAGTGGCCAGGCGTGCCTCGGCCTCTTCACCGAACAGCACGCGGCAGGCTTCTTGCAACCCGCTGGAGTGGCGTAGCTGCTCGTGATGAACCACCATCGACACCTTGGCACGCCGACGCAGAAAATCTTCCAGCTGGGTGATCATTTCATGGTCTCGGGCATGCTCGATTTCACAGCGGATGTACTCGGTGCCTTCGATGAGAATATCGGCCTCCGAAGGGTCCTGGCGGATTTTTTCCAGCATCGGGATGGCCTGTTCGGCGTAGCGTCGCCACAGCCGAGAGGATAGCGGCTCGGAGGAGGTGGCGGCCGTCATGGCGTCCAGATTCATGCGCTTGGCCTGGTCCATGAACTGCTGCTTGACCGGCTCGGGCGGCTCACCGTACCAGTGAAAACTGGGGTCGGGCAGGGTAACGCCCAGTTTCATGACTTCACCGGAAATTTCATCGCCCACGTTCAGGCAGTCGGTCAGCTTGCCGCCAAAGATGCTGATATGCGCGCTTTCCGGGTTGGTATCGATGACGTGCTTGCGTGACAGCTGCAGAAAGTCTCGGTCGCTGCCTTGTTCGGCCTTGATGGCCAGCGGCCGCACGCCGCAGCGGGTGGAGATGATGTCATCCTGGGTCAGCGGCTTGTCCAGTGTCAGTCGCTTGTTGATGTTTTCCAGCACGAAGGCGATGTCGTCTGCCGTGACATCGACTTCAGGGCTTTCCATGTGCGTATCGGTGGTACCGATACAGGTACGATTGCCCATGGGGATCACGAAGAACAGACGGCCATCATCGGCAAAGAAGGCCAGCACGCGCTTGGTCGCCGTGAGCTGGGGCACGATGAGGTGAATGCCCTTGGAGTACAAGTGCTGATGGGTGGTCTTCTGGCCCGTCAGGGCATTGTGCTGGTCGACCCACGGCCCGGCGGCGTTGATCAACACTTTGGAACGAATATTGAAGGTCGTGCCGTCCATGACGTTGCGGGCGCGGGTGACCCAGTGTTCTCCATCGCGTTCGGCGCCCAGCGACTCGACGTAATTGGCGGCGACGGCACCGTAGTTCAACGCATGGCGCACGAAGTTGAAGACGAAGCGGGCATCGTTGTCGTGCAGGTAGGCATCGGAATATTCGAACCCGCCCACGGCATCCTTGATATCGATGATGGGCTCTTCCTGCTTGAGTTTCCTGGGAGACAGCAGGCGGGGCAGGCGTGTAAAGCCATTGCCCATCAGCCAGTACAGCCAGGTACCCGCCCACAGATAGCGGGGCGAGTGCCGAAAACCTTGGGTGATGGTGGTTAAAAAGCGAATTTCTTCCACCGTCGAAGGGTAGCTCTTGATCAGGTGGTTACGGCTCTTGCAGAGCTTGCGCACCAGGGCAAAGTCCTTGCTTTCCATATACTTGATTCCCCCCCAAACCAGGTTGGAGGAGTGCATGCTGGTACTACCAGCGAAGTCACCACGGTCAATCAGGGCCACTTTGGCGCCTTTGCCGGCCAGCGCCGCAGCGCTGGCTGCACCATTGATGCCACCACCAATGATCAGTGCGTCAAAGTCATCGGTGTGCAATTTCTCTACATTACGGTTACGCAGTTTCATGGCGGATCCACTTATCAAGAAAAAGCCCCAGCTTGGCACGCGGTCGTCACTGACTCCTGAAACGATGGGCGGGCTTGCGCCCGCCCAAGGGCTCAGCGAGTGCCTGCGGCCATCCAGGCTTCCATCATTTCGTCGTAGGGCACGGTGGTACCCTGTGGCATTTCATCGTCGAGTTTTGGTTTGGGTGCGCCGTCCTGATCCAGCCAGTACTGGGGGTCACGCTCTTCGTTGAGTACCGGGGCATAGCTGTCGAACACATTGGCCCGAGCCAGGCGATTCATGGTGTTGTCCATGTCGGCCGCCAGCTTGTCCAGACCTTCCTGGGGCGTGACTTCACCGCTCATGACCGGTGCCAGGTTTTGCCACCACAGCGGTGCCATGCGCGGATAGTCAGGCACGTTGGTGCCGGTCGGTGTCCAGTTGGATTCGTTGGGGCTGCGGTAGAACTCCACCAGGCCGCCGAGTTTGGGGGCCATTTCGGTCATCTGGTCCGAGAAGATGTCGGATTCACGAATGGGCGTGAGGCCGTGCATCAGTTTTTCCAGCGAGGTGGTCTTGGCCACGGTGAACTGGGCGAACAGCCAGGCCGCCGTACGACGGTCTTCGGGCGTGGAGTCGAAGAAGGTCCAGGCCCCTACGTCCTGATACCCCACTTTCATGCCTTCTTCCCAATACGGGCCCGTGGGCGAGGGCGCCATACGCCACAGCGGGTTGCCTTCGTCATCGGTCACGGCCACGGAGGGGTCGGTCATGTCGGCAGTGAAGGCGGTATACCAGAAGATTTGCTGGGCAATGTGACCCTGCGCAGGCACCGGCCCGGCTTCACCGAACGTCATGCCCTGGGCTTCGGCGGGCGCAAAGTCACGCAGCCAATCCACGGCTTTTTGCATGGCAAATACCGACGCCGGTGAGTTGGTGGCGCCACCGCGGCTGACGCTGGCGCCCACCGGCTGGCTCTCCTCGTTCACGCGGATGCCCCAGTCGTCGACCGGATTACCAAACGGCACCCCTGGACTGCCCATGCCGGCCATCGACAGCCAGGAGTCGTGGAAGCGCCAGCCCAACGACGGGTCGCGGCGACCATAATCCATGTGGCCATACACTTTGGTGCCATCGATCTCGCCCACGTGGACGGTAAAGAACTCGGCGATATCCTCGTAGGCCGTCCAGTTGGTGGGAACGCCCAGGTCATAACCGTAGATGTCCCGGAACTGTTCCTGCAGGTCTTCACGCTGGAACCAGTCATAGCGGAACCAGTAAAGGTTGGCGAACTGTTGGGTCGGTAGCTGGAAGACGCTGCCGTCGGGGCCGGTGCCGTACTGCAGGCCGATGAAATCGTCCAGGTCCAGCGTAGGCAGGGTGTAGTCCGCCCATTCGTTGGCCATGGCCTCGGTCAGGTTGATGGTGGTGCCGCCCAGGGCTAGCGCTTCGTTGGGCTCGGTGGTGGCGTACACGGCAATGCAGTTGCGCGCCTTGAACAGCTCGCGCAGTTCGTCGCGCAGCTCTTCACGCAGCTTGTAGTCGAGGTTGACGAGTGGCTCGTCGAACAGGATCAGGTCGGCATCCTTGACCAGCGCACGGCCCATGGCGGTGCGCTGTTGCTGACCCCCGGAAAGCTCCTGGGGGTAGCGCTCCAGCAAATGCTCGATATGTAACATTTCCGCAATGCTTTCGACCCGCCGTTTGATCTCCTGGGAGGGCGTCCTGGCCAGCTTCAGCGGTGAGGCGATGTTGTCGCGCACCGTCAGGCTGGGGTAGTTGATGAACTGTTGGTACACCATGGAAACGTTGCGTTTGCGTACCGAAACGCCGGTGACATCCTTGCCATCCATGTAAATGCGCCCGCGGGTGGGTTGTTCCAGGCCGGCCATCAAGCGCATCAGCGTGGTCTTGCCTGCCAGGGTCCTGCCCAGCAGCACGTTGAAAGAGCCCGGTTCCAGCGCCAGATCGACCCCCGTGATATGAGGGTCACCGCCGACGGCGTGGTCGATGTTTTGCAGATGTAAGGACATGCCGATCTCGTTAGCGTCGTTGTTATGAATATTGCTATGGATATTGCTATGCGTGTTGTTATAGCTGTTGTCATGAACAGGTAGTGCGAAAACGAGTGTGTCTATCGCGCGGGTAGATCGGTCGAGCAGCTTGTTCTCTGTTTTTCTACTGTTCCAGGCCACCGACCAAGGCGATATTTTCATTAACGAAAGGCTAGTTGATCATTTTCGAACGTGCAACGCTTTTTTGGGGCTCATATATTCGCTTTTAGGCGTAGAGAGCCCATCACAATACATGCGCAGTGGGTGTGGGAAGGGAGAGGAGGGGGAGCAGAAGACGGGGCGGTGCCGAAGGAAAGCAAAGTGGCGCTGTGCGTTTCATTTTTGAACTCTGGAAGGCAATAAACGAAAAAACCGGCCTGTGTCAGGCCGGTTTCATTCACGCTAAAGCGTCGTTTACTTGACGCTGGTTTCTGCTTGCGGCGTGGCCTTGGCAGGCGCCGCGTTGTGGTCGATCAGCGTCGCCTTGTCGTTGGCAAAGGCATCGTAGGCGAAGTCATCCACGGTGAGCATTTCGAGCACTTCGGCCTCGAAGGTGCGCATGAACGTGGCGTCGTCCTCGTTGATCAGCCCTTTCTCCAGCGCGGCTTCCACGCGTGCTTCCGGGTGGAGCGCCGTTTGCGGCAGCTCGCCCTTGGCATAGGCCTTGTTCACCGTGCGGTAGATGGCCTCGGCGCGCTCGTACTCTTGCAGCAGGGCATTGTAGCGGGCCAGCGGATTGCGCGCGGCGCCGTCATCCTTGTCCCAGGTATTGCTCAGCAGCTTGCTGCGCAGGGCACTCTGGGTGGAGACGCGATGAGCGATGTCGCGTGCCAAGTCGTCATGGGGCTTGTTCCAGCGGCGGCCCGTCGGCATGACGACCACTTTCAGCACCTTGCCCAGGGCGCGGTTGGGCAGGTTGTCGAAGATCTCGACAAACGCCTGTTCAGCGCGGTTGAGCAGGAACTGCAGGCTGTAGTGCAGCAGCGCTTCTTCGCCTTCTACCTTGTTGCCGGTGTGCCACTGCTTGAGCACCATGGACGCCAGATAGAGGTTGGAGAGAATGTCGCCCAGTCGTGCCGAGAGCATTTCGCGCTTCTTCAGCGTGGAGCCCAGGCTGGCCATGGCGGCGTCGGCGCAGAGGCCAAGCCGGCTGACAGGCGCGCGATGTCCTGCGCGTAGCCAACGGC
>NZ_LFGT01000009.1:389122-398734 GCF_002078115.1 Halomonas sp. BC2
GCCGAGGCCCTGCGTGAAGGCGCGGGCCGCGTTGCCGAAAATCAGGCCCGCATGACCAAAGAACGCCTTGTCGAATGCTTTTGCGTCGTTGGCATCCTTGGCGGCCAGCTCCTCCAGCACGTAGGGGTGGCAGCGGATGGCGCCCTGACCAAAGATCATCAGGTTGCGGGTCATGATGTTGGCCCCTTCCACGGTGATCGCGACGGGGTTGGCGCTATAGCCGATGCCCAGGTAGTTGCGTGGGCCGAGGGTCACGGCCTTGCCGCCGTGAACGTCCATGGCATCGCTGAGCAGCACGCGCTGGAACTCGGTCAGCTGACTTTTCAGAATGGCCGAGGGGACGGCGGGCTTTTCGCCGTGGTCGATCAGGTTGGCGGTCTGGTATACCGTGGCGGCAGAGATGTAGGCCAGCGAGGCCATGCGAGCCAGCGGCTCCTGTACGCCTTCCATTTCGGCAACCGGCACGTTGAACTGACGACGTACCCGTGTAAAGCCGCCGCTCCAGCCCAGCGCATAGCGGGCGGTACCGGTGGCGCCCGAAGGCAGCGTGATGCAGCGGCCAATCGACAGGCACTCCACCAGCATCCGCCAGCCCTGACCGATCATGTCCGGGCCGCCGATGATGGTGTCCAGCGGTACGAAAACGTCCTTGCCCTTGATCGGGCCATTCATGAAGGGGCTGCCGATGGGGTGGTGGCGGCGGCCAATCTCCATGCCCTGTGTGTCACGCGGGATCAAGGCCAGCGTAATGCCACGGTCTTCTTCGTCGCCCAGCAGCTTTTCCGGGTCGAACAGGCGGAATGCCAAGCCCACCACAGTGGCAATCGGCGCCAGGGTGATCCAGCGTTTCTCGAAATTGAGGCGCACCCCGACCACTTCCTGGCCATCGATGACCTGCTTGCAGACCACGCCGGTATCCGGCAGCGAGGTGGCGTCGGAGCCTGCGCGGGGGCCGGTCAGGCCAAAACAGGGGATTTCACGGCCATCGGCCAGGCGCGGCAGATAGTGATCCTTCTGTGCCTGGGTGCCGTACTTGAGCAGCAGCTCACCGGGGCCCAGGGAGTTGGGGACACCGACGGTCACCATCAGCGTTTCGTTGGCGGAAAGCTTCTGCAGTACCATGGATTGCGCCTTGGCAGAGAAGCCCAGACCACCGTACTCCTTCGGGATGATCATGCCGAAGAAGCCTTCCTTCTTCAGGTAATCCCACAGTTCCTGGGGCAGGTCGGCACGCTCCTTGGCGATGTCCCAGGCGTTGCACATGCCTGCCGCCTTGGCGCACTGCACATCCAGAAAGGCCTGCTCTTCTTCGCTCAGCCCGTCATCCTTGAAATCCAGCAGCGACTGCCACTGGGGCTTGCCGGAAAACAGCTCTCCATCCCAGGAGACGCTGCCCGCTTCCAGCGCGGTGCGCTCGGTGGCAGACACCTTGGGGGCCACTTTCTTGAAG
The DNA here is from genome assembly GCF_002078115.1 of Halomonas sp. BC2. NCBI lineage: Bacteria > Pseudomonadati > Pseudomonadota > Gammaproteobacteria > Oceanospirillales > Halomonadaceae > Halomonas > Halomonas sp. BC2. The sequence goes on from NZ_LFGT01000009.1 coordinate 390,573, forward strand.
GTGGCAAAGATGCGTGGGGTCAACCAGAAGCGACGCAGGGCGGGCAAACCGGCCACGGCCACGGCCAATGCGCCGATCAGCAGCAGGGTGCCCGTTACGGGGGCGCCCAGCACGATGCCGACCAGGCCCAGTACGCCCAGCAGGGCCAGGGCAGGAGGTGCGCCTGCCTCGCGGCGCATCACCACCAGCAGGCCAGCCACGGCCAGCACGATGAGTAGTAGGGTGAGCATGGGGTTCTCCATAGGTGGGTGGTCTTGAAGGTATTTAAACGTATGTTTGAATATTCGCAGAATCGCTTGGCAGTGTGCAAGCGTTTCGGCCTTATACGTTCGCTCTATACCCTTCACTGTAGCTCAGTTGCGGCATAAAAAAACGCCATGGCGAATGCCATGGCGCGGGTTGCTGGATCAGCGTGTGCAGGTCGGGTCAGGCCTGTGTGGCGGGCGTTCCTTTGTTGACCGCTCCTTTGGCAGGCGCCCCATTGGCAATGTAGTAATCGACCTGGGCGCGGGGCAGGGGTTCGCGACCGCGAATGCGATCGGCGATCTTTTCGGCCAGCATGAGGGTGGGCGCATTCAGGTTGCCGGTAGGAATCACCGGGAACAGCGAAGCATCCACGACTCGCAGCCCTTCCAGGCCGTGCACGCGGCCCTGGGCATCGGTGACGGCCATGGCGTCTTCGCCCATCCGGCAGCTACCGCAGGGATGGTAGGCGGTTTCGGCGTGCTGCTTGACGAAGCTGTCCATCTCGGCATCGCTTTGTACCTCGGGGCCGGGGGCAATTTCACGCCCACGGTAGGCGTCGAAGGCGGGCTGGGCGATGATCTCGCGGGTCAGGCGTATGGCATCGCGGAACTCCTGCCAGTCCTTCTCCTTGGCCATGTAGTTGAACAGGATGCTGGGCGCGGCGTGGGGGTCTTTGGAAGTCAGCCGGATGCGGCCACGGCTCTCGGAGCGCATGGAACCGACGTGGGCCTGGAAGCCGTGGGCCTCTACCGCGCTTTTGCCGTTGTAGCTGATGGCGATGGGCAGGAAATGGTATTGCAGGTTGGGCCACTCCTCCTCGTCGTTGGAGCGGATGAACCCGCAGGATTCGAACTGGTTGCTGGCCCCAATGCCGGTTCCCTTGAACAGCCACTCGGCACCGATTTTCGGCTGGTTGTACCATTTCAGCGCCGGGTAGAGGGAGATGGGCTCCTTGCACTCGTACTGAATGTACATCTCCAGATGGTCCTGGAGGTTTTCGCCGACGCCGGGCAGTTCATGCACCACGGGGATGCCCAGCTCTTTCAGCCACTCCGGGTTGCCCACCCCTGAACGCTGCAGAATCTGCGGCGAAGCAATGGCACCGCCACACAGCAGTACTTCACGACGTGCCCGGGCCTGCGTGGGTTGGCCCTTCCGTTCGTAGCGGACGCCCACGGCACGCTTGCCCTCGAACTCGATCACGTCCGTGACGGCATGGGTTTCGATGGTCAGGTTGCTGCGCTGTTTGGCGGTATCCAGGTAGCCACGGGCCGTGGACGCGCGCCGCCCCTTGGGCGTGACGAAGCGGTCCATGGGGCCAAACCCTTCCTGCTGATAGCCGTTGACGTCTTCGGTTTCCGGGTAGCCCGCCTGCTTGGCCGCTTCGATGAAGGTCCGGTACAGCGGGTTGTTATCCGCCTTGGGCGTGGTGATGCTCACCGGGCCACCGCTGCCATGATACTCATTGGCACCGATGTCACGGTTTTCGCACTTCTTGAAGTAGGGCAGGCAGCTTAGGTAATCCCACTCTTCGAGCCCGGGCTGCTTGGCCCAGTGGTCGTAATCGAGGGCATTGCCGCGAATGTAGCACATGCCGTTGATCAAGGAAGACCCGCCCAGCCCCTTGCCTCGTCCGCACTCCATGCGGCGGTTGTCCATATGCGGTTCTGGGTCGGTTTCGAACGCCCAGTTGTAGCGTTTACCCTGGAGTGGAAACGCCAGCGCGGCGGGCATCTGGGTGCGAAAATCGAAGCGGTAGTCCGGGCCACCTGCTTCCAGCAGCAGCACGCTGACATCGCTGTCTTCGGTCAGGCGCGTGGCCAGCACGTTGCCTGCTGAACCAGCGCCAATGACGATATAATCAAATTCACGTACTTGCGACATTCGTTTACCTTGGCAAAGACGACATGAAGAGCATCAAACGGTGGCGGTGGGCGCCTTAAAACACCGATTCAAACGGGCCCATCTCGATCTGTACGGACTTGGTCTGGGTGTAGTGATTGAGCGTCTCGACGCCGTTCTCGCGACCAATGCCCGACTCCTTGTAACCGCCCACCGGCATCTCCGACGGCGATTCTCCCCAGGTGTTGATCCAGCAGATGCCGGCTTCCAACTGGTGAATCACTCGGTGAGCGCGGTTGAGGCTCTCGGTGAACACCCCAGCGGCCAGCCCGTACAGAGTGTCGTTGGCGCGGCCAATCACCTCGTCTTCATCAGCGAAGGCCAGCACTGACATGACCGGGCCGAAAATCTCCTCTTTCACGATCCGCATGTCGTCGGTGCAGTCGGTGAACACCGTGGGGGCCGCCCATGCGCCGTTGGCCCATGGGCCGCTATTCCACTGTTCGCCACCGGCCAGTACGCGGGCTCCTTGCTCTTTGCCCAGGGCGATGTAGGAGAGCACTTTCTCCTGATGCTCGAAGCTGACCAGCGGGCCAAAATTGATGCTGGGGTCCATGGGGTCACCGGCCTTGATGCGCGCCACGCGCTCGACCAGCTTGGCTTCGAAGGCTTCCTTGACGCTGCGCTCGACGAAGACACGGGTGCCGTTGGTGCAGATTTGGCCACTCGAATAGAAGTTGGCCATCATGGCGGCATCGGCGGCGCGGTCCAGGTCGGCATCGGCAAACACGATCAGCGGCGATTTGCCGCCCAGCTCCATGGTCACGTCCTTGAGCGTGGAGCCACCGGCAGCGGCCATGACTTTCTTGCCGGTGCCCACTTCGCCAGTGAAGGATATCTTGGCAATGCCGGGGTGCTCGGTGAGCATGGCGCCGACTTTTCCGTCACCTTGAACGACGTTGAAGACGCCATCTGGTAGGCCTGCCTCGGTGAAGATTTCGGCGAGTTTCATCACCGTCAGCGGCGTGACTTCGCTGGGCTTGAAGACCACGGCGTTACCCGCTGCCAGCGCAGGGGCGGCTTTCCAGCAGGCAATCTGAATGGGGTAGTTCCAGGCGCCGATGGCACCGATCACACCCAGCGGTTCCCGGCGGGTATAAACGAACGAGCTTTCGCGCAGCGGTATCTGGCTGCCCTCGATGGTGGGGGCCAGGCCCGCGTAATACTCCAGCGCATCGGCGCCGGTGACGATATCGACGCTGGCCGTTTCGCTGATGGGCTTGCCGGTGTTGCGGGTTTCCAGCTCGGCAAGCTCGTCGTTGCGTTCGCGTAGCAGTGCCACCGCGCGCAGCAGAATGCGTGAGCGTTCCATGCCGGTCATGGCCGCCCAGACACGCTGGCCTTGCTGCGCGGTGCGCACGGCCTCGTCGAGATCGCCCTGGCTTGCCTGGCCAACGGTGGCGAGCAGTGAGCCATCGTAGGGGTTGGTGGCGGTGAAGGTGTCACCTGACGTCGCCGCGACCGTGCGGCCATTGATATATAGAGGAAGTACGTCCTGATGGGCCATGGGGTTCTCCTTAATATGATGCGTCAGCGGTGGAGTGCTTCAGGCAGCCGTGGTGGGCCAGCAGTTGATCCAGATAGGCGTGGGCCAGTTGCCGTGCTTCCTGCGCATCCAGCCCTTCCGGCGCCAGGGCGCCGCGTAGCCAAAGACCATCGATCATGGCAGCCAGCCCGCGCGCGGCGTTGCGCGCATCGCGATGCGGCATGACGCGCTGGAACTGATGACACAGGTTGGCATATAGCCGACGGTCGTTGACGTGCTGTAGACGTTGCAGCACGGGCTTGTGCATGCTGCTGGCCCAAAAAGCGAGCCAGGTCTTGGCGGCAGGGCCGGTCACCTGGGAGCAGTCGAAGTTTCCTTCGATGATGGCGCCAATATGAGCGCGGGGCGAGTCGTCGTCCAGCGCCTGGCGGCGCGCCGCAACGGCATCGGTCAGGTCGGTCAGTATCTGGCGCATGGTGGCTTCGAGCAGGCCATCCTTGCCGCCGAAATAGTGACTGATGATGCCTGCCGAGACTCCGGCATGCCGTGCAATGCGCATGACCGTCGCTTCCGCCAGGCCCACTTCGTCGATGGCGGCCATGGTGGCCTTGATCAACTGCTGACGACGTATTGGTTCCATTCCCACCTTAGGCACGGCGATCTCCTGAACACTCTTCGAGGATGATGAAAATTATCATGGCACTTTTTTATTGAACGTTCAATCAATAAAAGGCAATTGACGGTACTTGCGGGCTGTCTTGTTCATTGGGAAATGAAATACCTGCGGCGATTGACTTGCCTTTTGCCAACGAGATTGGCATACTCTGCACCCGCTGATGTCGGAAAGGCTACGTAGCTCAGCTGGTTAGAGCACATCACTCATAATGATGGGGTCCCCTGTTCAAATCAGGGCGTAGCCACCGGTCAGCCAGGTACGCTTCTCTTGTGTGCCGTCATGGTGGCCCCTTAGGTCCTCCCGCAACGCTAAACTGCGAACCCCGCCAGGCCCGGAAGGGAGCAACGGTAGTGGTGGCTGCGTGTGCCGGGATGTGGCTTTTGGGGCCGCCTCCATTTCTGGTCTACTATTATCTCTCGCTATTGCCGCTGAGCATGTCGAATACTACTTGCAAGTTGGCTCTATATTCCCCTCAAGCGCCCCTTTGACTCACTGATTCCTGGCGATCATGCATCCATACGATGATGCTGTTTATTGAGCTGCGCCCTAATAGGAATAGGACGCTACACGAACGGTATAGGTGAATACTCAGTGACTGGTTCTTTCAGCTACAATTCTGACTTGATCAGCGGTGGGCTGATGGTGCGCGAGAGCCGCGCCGTTGCCGATTTGCTGCTGTCTGATGCCGATGAAGAGCAGTGGCATCAAGCAATCATCGTTGATAACCGCCTTCAGAAGAACCGTCCCGCCACTGCCAGGCGTACAGGGCAGGCGATTCGCAAGCGTCTGGAGAAGCTGGAGCCACCGTTTTGGCAAGCGCTGCGCGATGGCGACGATCAGCTCGCCAGGCAGGTGTCCTTCTGTGCGGCCATGGCACGTAATCTGCTGCTCGTTGAATTCCTCGAAAGTGTCGTCGCTGATGCATTTTTAACGCAGGCGGAAACGCTTCAGGCCTACCAATGGGCTGACTTTGTAGCCGAGCGTACTCATCGCGATAAAGCAATCGCAGGGTGGGCGGAGAGCTCCAGACGTAAAATGGGTCAGGTGGTATATCGTATGCTGACGGAAGTTGGCGTATTGGAATCCAGCCGATCGCGCAAATTACAGCCACTGTTGCTTCGGCCAGAGATAAAAATCCTGCTTGAGACCTACCAGCACATTCGCTTAAACGCATGTTGTCGCTTGCTGAGATAGGTACTCATATCACAGGTCTGCTTGTCAAAAAGCCGTGGCTTCGTCAAAACGCGGCTAAGTAGATCTTGCAAGCTGTGTCGCTGGCGGCATAGTCTTGCTTAATCAGCCGTTTGGATTAGACAACCTCTCGCATCACACATGCCTGACACAGGGACGCATCCGCATGTCACAGAGCGCTCATTACTCAGACCTTGGTGGTTTCAAATACCCCGAGGATGACCTTCTTCGGGCACGGTTGAACCAGGTGGCTGAAAAAATCTCTCAGCCCGACTTTCTAGCAGGTCAGGGTTTGGGTAATGAAATTGGCTTCTGGATTTTTGATTACGCGCCCGAACATGAGCTGCAGGTGCGTGCCTATCTGAATTTCCTCCCCTCGTTAATGGCACGGCAGCACCCTGATATCAAAATGGCACAGGTCAACCTGCTGGAAGTCCTAAAGGATTACCTGGCCGAGCGCGGCTTCCTGGATAAAGCCATTGCCATGCAAAAAAGCAAAGGCGATGCAGCACTGCTCAAGGCGCTGCGTGGGCCACTGCACATGGGTAAGTTTGCTCCCTATCTGCTCCGACACTCCTTGTCGCATGACCCCGATATCGTACTGCTTTCCGGTGTGGGTAGCCTATGGCCCATGGTGCGTGCGCACAGCTTGCTAAATGCGCTACACGGGCCACTCGGTCATAAGCCGTTGGTGCTGTTCTATCCAGGCCGTTACGATGGGCAGACGATGTCGCTGTTCAAGCGAATGGAAAGCAATAACTACTACCGTGCGTTTGCGCTTGTGCCCTAGCGCAACGGGTGGCGGAATTCGGTGTGTTGTATTCGCTCGCTGAGGAGTGGCCTTCAAAACTCCGAGATCTCTTGGCTTGAAACATCCAAGGTTGAAACATTTACAGGACTGATATGCACATTCAAGAGCTCTTCCTCAAACCGCTTAGCCGGTCAATCAACGGCGTGGTCAAGGCCGACCAGCGTGACCAGGAAACCATCTACCAGGAGCTGGATGAGTATGTCGTCACCAATGAGTTAGAAAAGCACTTTCGTGCTTTTTTGAGTCCTACACCACCCCCTTGAATGACCCGTCCATCGCCAACCGCGTGGGCGTTTGGGTGAGTGGCTTTTTTGGATCGGGTAAATCACACTTTTTGAAAACGCTTTCTTACCTGCTCGCTAACACGGAAGCGTTTGATGCCAACGGCCAGGCCAAACGGGCCGCTGATTTTTTTGACGAGCAGAAGCTGGTAGACAGCTCTATCCGGGCTGATATTGCTAAAGCTGTCCGTGAACCGGCCCACGTGGTGCTGTTCAATATCGACAGCAAGGCCAGCTCGAACGACGATGGCAACCCCATCCTGAACGTCTTCCTGCGTGTGTTTAACGAGCACCAGGGCTTTAGCTCCGATTACCCGCACATTGCCCACATGGAGCGCCACCTGGAAAAGCGAGGCGTGTATGAGCGTTTCAAGCAGGCCTTTAACGAGGCCAGCGGCGTGGTGTGGGAAGACGAGCGAGACGGCTATCAGTTTTATCAGGACGATATCGAGCAAGCGATTGGCGCAGCGCTCGATCTCTCTCCTGAAGCGGCGCATAAATGGTTTGAGGAATCCGAAACCAGCTTCAGCGTTTCGGTAGAGAACTTCTGCCATTGGGTGAAAGAGTTTTTGGAGTCGCAGTCAGCCACCCAGCGCATGGTGTTCATGGTGGATGAAGTGGGTCAGTTCATTGGCAGCGACACACGCTTAATGTTGACTCTGCAAACGCTCACCGAAAACCTGGGCACGATCTGCGGTGGTCGCGCCTGGATTGTGGTGACGTCTCAGGCCGATATGGACGCCGTGCTAGGCGAAATGACCGCCTCAAAAGCCAACGATTTTTCCAAAATCGCCGGACGTTTCAAAACCCGCTTATCGCTCTCAAGCTCCAACTCCGACGAAGTGATCCGCAAGCGCCTGCTGGTGAAAACCGACCCGGCACGCGCGGAGCTGGAAGGCGTGTTTGAGGCCAAAGGCTCCATTCTGCGTAACCAGCTGACCTTTGACCGCTCCGGCCCCACGCTGAAAAATATCGAAGGCGTCGAGAGCTTTATCGCCAACTACCCCTTTGTGCCGTACCACTTCCAGTTGGTGCAAAAAGTCTTTGAAGAGATCCGCAAGGTAGGAGCCACGGGTGCCCACCTGGCCTATGGCGAGCGCTCCATGCTCGATGCGTTTCACATGGCTGCCAAAGCCGTGCAAGAGAAGACGATTGGCGCGCTGGTACCGATGCACTGCTTCTACACGGCGATAGAAGGGTTCCTCGATACGGCGGTGAAGCGCACCATCGATCAGGCCAGCGAGAACCCCGTATTAGAAGCGTTTGATGTCGAAACCCTACGCACGCTGTTTATGATCCGCTATGTGGACTTGGTGAAGGGCACGGTCAATAACCTGGTAACGCTCTCACTGACTCAAATCGACGATGACCGCATAGCCATTCGTGAGCAGCTGGAAGCGACCCTGGCACGGCTGGAAAAAGAGAGCCTGATTACCCGCAACGGCGATGAGTACCAGTTCCTCACCAATGAAGAGCGCGACATCACCCGCAAGATCAAAGCTACCGAAGTCACCAGCAGCGACGAGAACAAAGAGCTTTCCAGCCTGATCTTCAAAGACCTGCTGCGCG
>NZ_LFGT01000009.1:401372-403896 GCF_002078115.1 Halomonas sp. BC2
GCGCGACCGCGCCAAGTACCGCTATCCGGTCAACAAAACCGACTACAGCATTGGACGTTACCTGGATGGCCACACTCTGGATGGCCGCTACCAGAGCCAGCTAAGGGTAGAGGTGGTCTCACCGCTGGATGTGGAGTACGTACAGCTAAGCGAAGCAGGCTGCATTCACAAAAGCGGCGATAACGGTGGGCAGGTGCTGATTAAGCTGCCCGACGACAAGCGCTTTACCGATGAGCTGCGCACCCTGCTGAAAACCGATAAGTTTATTCGCCTGAACCTATCGGCCAACGACCACAGCGTAGAGCGCATTCTGGCCGACCGTGGCCGGGAAAACCAGGCGCGTAAAAAACGCCTGCGTGTGCGTTTGGAAGAGATGCTATTAGATGCAGACGCCTATGCGCTCGGCCAAAAGCTGGAACTCAATCGCAGCCAGCTAAGCACCCGCCTGGATGAAGCCTGCCGCTACCTGCTGGAAAACACCTACAACAAGCTGAGCCAGCTCACGGCGCTTAGCCCGGAGCCGATGCGCGAGCTGCAGGCCGTATTAACCGCCGATGACCTGGGCACCCAGAACCTCAACTTGGATGGTGAAGAGGGCAACGCTCAAGCGGTGAAAGAGGTAGAGCAGTATATCTCGCTGCATGGCGGCGAACCGGTGCCACTGAACCCGCTGATTGAGCGCTTCAGCAATCGACCTTTCGGCTGGCCGGAAGGCGAAACGCTGCTGATTCTGGGCCGCCTGCATGCCGCTGGGCGCTTAACCTTCCACACCGCTGGCCCCGCGCTCAGCGGTAAAGAAGCCTTTGAGCTACTCAACAACGCCCGCCGCCGCAGTGAAGTCCGCCTCCAGAAAAAGCGCCAAACCGAAGATGCGGTGCTCAACAAAGCCCGTAACCTCACCAAAGAGCTGTTTGGCCAGCTAGGCCCCACCAGTGAAAAAGAGCTGTTTACCTATTACGTAGACCGCTTATCCCGCTGGCGGCGGGAGCTAGAAGCGTATAAAAGCAAAACCGACGTGGGCAACTTCCCCGGTCGCAATGCCATTGACAACTCACTGCGGGAAGTGGAGCGTCTGCTGCGCCTGGACGACAGCTTCGACTTCTTCAAAACCGTCGCCAGCCAGCAAGACACGCTGCTCGATGTTGAAGAAGACTACCGTGATCTCAACGATTTCTTTACCAAGCAGCTCACCACCTGGCAGCAGCTAGAACAAGCGCTCAATCGGTTTGCGGTGAACCGCCTGGAGCTTGAGAAAAACACCCAGGCCCAGCAAGTATTGGCGGAGTGTGAGCGCATTTACCGCGCCGATGCCCCCTACGCCATGCTCAACAAGGTGGATGGCTTGGTACGCACGCTGGATGACATTAACAGCGGCTTGGTGGAGGAAAAACGCCAGCACGCCATTGCCCGTATCGACACGCGCATCGCCAAAGTAAGCGCAGAAATAGCCAAAAGCGGCATAGGTACCGCCGAGCTCAGCAACCGCTTGCTGCACCCGCTGCAGCAGCTCAAAGCCTCGGTCAACCACTCGGTCAGTGTCGCGCAGATCTACCAGCTGCAAACTGAAGCCGCTGTCGAGTTAGAAGAAGAAAGTTTGGATGCGCTTCACCACGCCCAGGCTGAAGCGGCCAAGCGGCAGCCGCCTACGCTTGCGGGTAACACCACAACACCGGCTCCAACATCAGAGAACCCCAAGCCAGCCCCACAAACGGCACCAGGTGATAAAGCGTACGACCCGCACACCGCAACAGCACCAGCGGCGGTAAATGCCCCCAAACCCGTGGCAAGAGTGCGTGTAAGCGACGTACTCAGCCGCGTGCATAGTGGCGTGTACCTAGAAAGCCAAGCGGAAGTTGATGCGTTTATGGATGAGCTGAGAAAAGAACTGGAAGGGGCACTTTCAGCGGGCAAACGGGTACAGGTGCGGTAGTGTTCAAACGATTTTTGTTGAAAGTGGAGCGACAAGCTGAGCACAGGGGGCCGCTGCAATTTGGCAACAGACTGTTGCCAAATTCACCGATGCACCCTGAACCGCCAACAGGGGCAACGACTATCGCCAAGCCTAAGCATCCTGGTTGGCAGGGTATCGACGAGCAGGTTACACTTTAAAAATAACCCGTTCATCCGCGTCGGGTCTGAGCGATACCGCAGAGGTGAGTCATCATGCATGCCAACGTCAAGCAGCTGCGCTTGCAAACCAAAGCTTTGATTGCCGCTACCCAGCGTGGCGAGACCGTAGAGATCACCTTTCACGGCAAGCCATGTGCTCGCCTAGTGGGGGTGGCGTCTGCCACACCTAACAAGCGCTTGGCCCCCAACCCGGCGTTCGGCCTCTGGGCAGATCAGGGCGAGGCAAGCGCCCAGGAGATTGACACCCAAGTCCGCCATTTGCGCGCGCCGCGCTCCTTCGAGGGCAGCGACTGATGCTGGTGGACACGGATGTGCTGATCTGGAATTTGCGCGGCAACCGCGCCGCCGCCCAGCGCCTGGATGACGCGCCAGGTTTCTGGCTCTCTGCCGTCAC
>NZ_LFGT01000009.1:404963-424086 GCF_002078115.1 Halomonas sp. BC2
CGGGGAGGACGTCAAACCGGGTGTGGCCCGGCCCCAACAGCAACAGTTTCATCGCATGGCTTACCCGCGAAGTGGAGGGCCTGGCGGTGGCGTTGCCGGTCACCGCCGTGGGCAAGGATTTCCTGTTCGATAGCGTAGTAGCCCCTGTGCCCAGCGGCACCGGGTATCAGTTTTCGCTGGGCGGGGTGTTGGGGTTGATGCTGGCGCTGGAAGAGGGCGTGGAGCTCAACGTGCTGGGCACGAGCCTGGGCGTCGATATTCTCAGGCCGGCCTTGAAGCTGCCTGGCGTGGGCCGGGTGGGCCTGCCTGCTCGGGTGCTGGGGAATGCTGCCGAGCAGGCAGAGCCGCAGGGGTGATTAACCTGCTGGAGCCTCGGAGCTCAACGTTAGTAAAGGAGTGTGCACGTAGCGGATGGCGTCGCTTAGCCCGTCCGTAATATCGATGCCATACCGCTCACTCAGCAGAGCCGCTCGTCCCACGAAGGCGCCGGAGCCCAGCACGATGGCATTGGTACCCTGTTCGAGCGAACTCACGATGGCGTCATGCAAGCGCTGTTCGGCCTGCGGCGTGCGGGCCGCAGTTTCCGACACCCCCATGCCAGTGGCCACGATCCGGCAGCGCACGTCCAGGCCATAGCCACGGCTCAGCGCGCGGATGGTTTCCACGGCGCCCTCGAACGTGGTGATGACGGTGAAGGGGCGGTCATGCTGGCCAGCGGCACGCATGCCTGCCTCGGCTAGGCTCACCACTGGGCGCTGTGTTGCATCGCGCAGTTCTTGAACCGCCAGATCATCGAAGCAGGCCATGATGTAGCCAACGTCGTCGGCGGACTGGCGCTGTTGGATCAGCGCCATGACCTCCCGAGTGGCGGTGGCCTTGTGCGCTGCATTTTCGATGGCGATAGGCCCCGCCAGTGGATTGGTGACCTCCATTTGAACCCCTTCAGGCGAGCACTGCCGTACCAGGCGGCGTATTTCCCGGGTGACCTGGGGATTGGTATTGGGGTTGATGACCAGAATGCGCGGGGTATCGGTTCGCGACGCTTGGCACATGCTGCCGATGGGGGCTGTATGGCTGGGTCCAGTCTTGTTCGTCATTGCCTCAACGCCCCGCCAGAAGGTCGGGTAGCCACATGACGATGTCTGGCCAAATCATGATGGCAAAGGTGAACAACACCATGATGCCCACCGCCATGACCATGGGCACGGTAATGGGTACGGTCAGCACCAGCATCGACATGGCGTCCATGAAGGTGCCCAGAATCACGTAAAACACGAACAGCACCAGCAGCAGCGTCACTGCCGTCAGGCCGAAGGAGGCGACCCACTGGGTAAGTGCCTGGGTAACCCCCAGCATCGAGATGGTGACGTTGAGCAGCAGGGCGCACATCAAGACGATGATCACCATGCCCGATGTTTTGGCCGCCTGCAGCGAGCAGTGAATCAACAGGTCCAGCGTCAGCTTGCCACCAACGGCGATGAAGCCAAGGGCGATGACCACGCCAATGGCGGCGGATTCGGTGGGGGTGGCCAGGCCGCCGTAGATGCTGCCCATGACCACGCCAAAGATGACCACGGGAGGAATCAGGTGCTTCGACAGCGACAGCTTGTCCTGAAGCGAGACATTGACCTCGACCAGCGATGCCTTGCCCGCCTTGCCGTGGGCGAGCCACAGGTAGAGTGAGAACAGCAGCGCCAGGGCAATGCCCGGTATCAACCCGGCAGCAAAGAGCTGGCTGACGGAGGTATTGGCCAGTTGGCCATACACCAGCAGGTTGATGCTGGGGGGAATGAGAATCCCCAGCGTGCCGCCCGCTGCCAGCGAGCCCAGCGAAGGACGAATGGGGTAGCGATACTGCTGGAGCGCCGGCAGGGCGATGGTGCCTACGGTGGCCGCGGTGGCCACCGAGGAGCCGGAGGTGGCGGAGAACAGCGTGCAGGTAGCGATATTGGTATGCAGCAAACCACCCGGCAGGCGATTGAACCACACCGCCAGCGCGGCATACATGCGGTCCGCGATGCCGCCGCGTAACAGCAGCTCCCCCAGCAGCATGAAGAGTGGAATGGCGAGCATCGACGGGCTGTTCAGGCTGCTCCAGACGACGCCGCCCATCATGTTCACCAGCGGGGCGCCGTACATCAGATAGCCGCCCGCCACGCCCACCAGCAAAATCGACACCGCCACTGGCAGGCTGAGCAGCATCAGGGCCAGCATGACCAAGAACGCCCCTGCAATGACCGGAATGCTCATGGCTGTGCTCCTTTTTTCACGCTGCTCGAGATCGGCCAGTTCAGCTTCGAGTTCTTCACTGGCTGAAGCAGGGCCGAAGCGCTGGTTCAGTGCGGGCCAGTCTCGCCGTATCAGCAGGCCCAGGGCTTGCAGGGCCAGCAGGGCCGCGCTCGCCGCAAAGATGCCCATGGCCACCAGCCAGACCGACTGAGGGTAGATCAGCGGCGTGGCCCAAGGGGTCTGGGCGATGGAGCGGTAGTTGTGCGTGTCGAGTACGGTCTGCACGGTAAAGTACAGCAGGAAGGCCGCCAGCAGCCCCAACGAGAGGGCTGCCAGGGCATTGAGGATCGCTTTGACGGTGGTGGGCAGGCGCATGTGCAGCAGATTGATGCGAATATGCGACTGCTCGATCATGGCGACGCCGAAGGCCAGAGGCGCCGCCACCGCAATGGCGTAGCCTCCCAACTCATCGACGCCGCCAAACGACAGCGAAAAGAATTTGCGAATCAGGGTCTCTATCGTGATCAGCACGGCCAGCAGTAGCATGAACGTGCCGAACAGGATCCCCATCAGGCGAGCACAAAAAGTCATACGGGTCTCCTGGTAACGTTACAGGCCAAGCTGAGCGCCTACCGTTTCGCGCCAGGTGGCTTCGCAGTCGGCGGCCACGTTATTGCACTGGGTGACCCACAGTGGCAGGGACACTTCCTCTACTGCGGCGGTGACGGCAGCCAGATCGGCGTCGGAAACGTCGACTTCGGTCAGCGCATACTGGTTGCCGAACCCGCAGGGCGACTCACCGGCGTTACAGCGCATGGCATCTTCGTAAAGCGCTTCGGAGTAGCTCCAGATGTCGTCGCTGAGCTCGGCAATGGCCGTTTCCAGCTGAGACTGCTGGGTCTCATCCAGGCGGTTCCAGGTGTCCAGGTTGATGGCGTAGCCATTGATGGCCAGCTGCAGAGCGATGGGCAGCACGGTGGTCGTTGCCTCTGGCCAGCCGCCGGCGTTGGCCGAGGCAGGGCCGGTGATGCCGCAATCCACGACGCCCCGAGAGAGCGCTTGTTGCACGTCGCCGAAGGGCATCGAAATGCCGGTGGCGCCCAATTGGCCAATGAAGTTGGCTGCGCTCTGGTCACCCACCCGCACGCGCAGGCCTCTCAAGTCCTCCAGGCCGGAAATCTCCTTGTTGCAGAAGATGACCTGGGGACCGGCAGGCCATACGCCCAATAACTTGGCGTTGAAGCGGGACTGCAGGCGTGAATCCACATAATCATAAAAGGCCATGACATTGTCCCGGCCAGTCTCGAAACTGGTGTTCAGGCCGATCAGGTCCATCCCGAGCACCGAGGGCTCGTCACGGCTGACCTGGGGGCCGCGCAGCGAGACGATGTCGAAAAGACCGGAGTTGAGGATGCGTAGCCCGTCCGTATCGGGAATGCCTGCCACATCTACCGGAATGTACTGAACCGTGGCTTCCAGGCCGCTGTGCTCGGCGAAATTTTCGAAGAAGGGGCGCTCCTTGTTCTGGGCAATCAGCCCCGAACCGGCAGGTTGGCCGAGCACTTTGAGAGACAGCGTATCGGCGTGGGCGGCGCTGCCGATCACAGCGGCGGAAAGGGCGGTCATGAGAAGAGTGCGCTTGAACATGGAGGCTTCCTGTTATCTGTAGTGGGTGCGATGTGGTACGCCAGGCTGGGCGTGTTGCTCACCGCGCATCCTGCGCAGCGTTTGTTAAGTAGATCCATATTTCATGCCACAAGAGCTATGAAATTTAAATTTCATATATAAAACAGGCAGAAACCACGCGTTGCCCGAAAAATGGGGTAACACGACATGGGGCGTGAGAGACAAAAATGCACCTTGAAAGTGCATGTTGATGGGGTGATGAACTAGAAGAGTGCTTCAGTAAAAGCAGGCGCTCGTCGAAATGGCTCGATTAAAGCTCTTCAAAGCGGTCGTTGAGGGTTTCGATGCGGCTCAAACGCTGTCGTGACGCGTCTCCGGCCAGCTCGATGGTGCGCATGATCAGCAGATGACAGAGGGTCATGACCGCAGTGTGATTGAACAGCGGCCCGGAAGCGTGCGTATGGCAGCGAAAATGCCAGGTAGCTTGAGGGTGGGGCTCCGTGCCTTCATCGGTGATATACACCAGCGAGGCCCCGCACTCCCTGGCGCTGCTCAGCAGCTGTTCGGTCGTCGCAACTCGGCGCCGCAACCCCAGCACGATGACGCTGTCTTCCGGGCCAATGTCGGCAAGGTGCTCGCCCAGGGTTTCGCCAGGGCCGGGAATGGCGGCGATATCTCCGGTCACTTGCAGCAGCTGCCAGCGTAGGTAGTCGGCTAGCGGGCGGCTGGCGCGATAGCCAACGACCCAGATTTTACGTGCCGCCAGCCAT
Source organism: Halomonas sp. BC2 (assembly GCF_002078115.1). NCBI lineage: Bacteria > Pseudomonadati > Pseudomonadota > Gammaproteobacteria > Oceanospirillales > Halomonadaceae > Halomonas > Halomonas sp. BC2. Next base: position 409,589 of record NZ_LFGT01000009.1, read on the forward strand.
GCATGGGCGACGGCGTCGATATCGGCCTGGGTGATGGCGGCAAAGGTTCTGTCCAGGTTGTCCTTGCTGAAGGTCAGCCCCTGGGCAAGCCAGGATTCGGATTGGCCGAGACGCTGAGCGGGGAGAAACAGGCGCGACCCCGTCGTCTGCTCTTCGCGGGCATGCCTGCGTGCGGCTTCGTAATTGTCATAACCCAAGCGCCTGACGAAACGCGATACCGTCGCCTTGGAAACTTTTGCAAAGCGTGCCAGCTCCTGGGCATTGTAGCTGGCCAACTCGCCGGGAAAGTCGCAGACGAATTCACCCAGCCGCCGCTCTGCCGGATGCAGGGAGGGCAGTGCATGGCGAACACGGGCAAGAAAGGAGCGTTCTTTCGAAGCGGGCGGCATGACAGTATCCTGAAACCACGATTTCTTGAATGATGCGGGTTATCAGGCGTCAGGACAAGATAGCTGCGCCAGCCGTCACTGCGGCTGCTGCTCGGTGAAGCGCTTCATAATGGCCAGGGTCGTATCACTCACGTGGTGCTCCATGCCTTCGGCATCGATGCGCGCGGTGCTGTCTTCGACGCCCAGAGCGCGCAGAAAATGCAGCACGATGTCGTGCCGAGCGCGGGAGGTTTCGGCCATTTTCTGGCCTTCCTCGGTCAGAAACAGCGAGCGGTAAGGCTGGCTGGTGACGAGCCCCAGCTCGTTGAGTCGCCGAATCATCTTCGACACGGTGGCCTGGCTGACGGCCATGCGGTTGGCGATGTCTGCGGCTCGGGCCTCACCGCGGTGACGCAACAGATCACCGATCAGCTCCACGTAATCTTCGATGAGCTCGGTTTCATGAGCGTTGCGCACGGTTTCATACTGCTGAGCGTGCTGCTCCACTGGCGGTAGGGCGTCACCGCTTTTCTCACATGAGGCAGGAGCGCGCCGCGGGTCGTGATCACTCATTGGCAATATTTATCAAGGTTAGTGGCATCGTTGATTGGTGATGGTAGCGCATTTTGGCGGATAATTGTTAGCCAAGGCTAAACTATTTGCACTTGGCTTTTTCTTTGAGCTACAGTGATATCACAAGTGAGCTTACACGGGAGCAGTTGACGATGGCGAAATCTTACGGATGGATGTTGATGGGGGCTTCTTTGGCCTTTGGTGCGAGCACGTCTTCAGCGTATGCCAACGAGCTGTTGCAACCGCCTATCAACGTGGCCGTCACTTTTTCGGTGCTGGGCGATCTGGTTCAACGGGTGGCGGGTGACGATGCCGAAGTGACCGTGCTGACCCCGATCAATGCGGAAGTGCATGAATGGGAGCTGACACCGGATAATTTTGCGGCCCTCGAGAATGCCGATATGGTCTTCTACAACGGTTACCAGCTGGAGCAGTGGATGCGCCAGGTGGAAGCCACGGTATCGCAGGGCGTGCCCGTGCTAGCGGTGGCCGAGGCATCCGGCTATCCCACTCAATCGATTGCGATTGGTGAAATGGAAGGGGACATTGACCCGCATCTGTGGATGGACCCGCGGGCCGCCAGCGCCTACGTGCAGGCCATCGCCAACGCCCTGGAAGAGCGCTTGCCGCAGCAGGCCGAAGAGATTCACCAGCGTGCCAGCGCGCTGGAAGACGAGCTGCACGCACTGTATGTCGAGCTGCAGGAGACCCTGGAGGTGATTCCCGACGATCGGCGCCTGCTGCTGACTAGCGAGGCAGCGTTTCTTTACTTTGCCGATGCCTTTCACTTCAAGCACGACGGTATCTGGGGCACCAATGCCGAAACCGAAGGCTCTCCACGCCAGCTGATGCGCATTATCGATTTGATCAATGAGCGTCAGCCCGCCGCACTGTTCTGGGAAAGCACCATTTCTGACCGTCATGTGACCAGTATTGCCCGAGATACGGGACTGCCGGTGGCAGGGCCACTTTACGTGGACTCGCTCAGCGAGCCGGACGGTGTGGCGGGTGACTACTTTGCCATGCAGCGCCACAATGCCGAACTGCTGCGCCGTTATCTGGGCGTCGAGTAGGCCAACATGAACAGTGCTTCGTCACTACCTCCGGCGGCCATTGAGGTATCGGGGGTCTATGCCGCCTATCAGCGCCAGCCGGTGCTCGAAAACATTCAGCTGAGCTTGCCGGCGGGGCGTTGGACGGCTATCGTCGGGCCGAACGGGGCTGGCAAGTCGACGCTGTTTCATGTGCTGACCGGTAGCATGAAGCCGCTGCGTGGCCAGGTGATGGCGTTCGGAGAGCCCATTCAGCGGCGCCGCAAAGCTGGCGGTATCGCCTATATGGCGCAACGTGAAGCGATCGAGTGGGACTTTCCTATCTCGGTGTGGGACACGGTGATGACGGCGCGCTACGGCCACATGCGCCATGACCCTCTATGGCGGCGTCTGCTGCCTGGGCGTTGGCAGGCTCCGAGCCACCGTGACGTCGTGAGCAAGGCGCTGCAGGACGTGAATATGCTGGACATGGCCGAGCGTCCCATTGGGGCGCTGTCGGGCGGCCAGAAAAAACGTGTGTTGTTGGCCAGGGCGCTGGCCCAGCAGGCCAGTATCCTGTTGTTGGACGAACCGCTGGCGGGCGTCGACCCGCCCAGCGAGCAGCTGATTCTGGATGTGCTCAAGCGGGAGCGAGAAGCGGGCAGGACCATTGTCATGGTGACCCATGACATGCCGGGAGCGCGCCGCTATGTGGACCATGTGGTGCTGATCAACCGCTTCATCCGCGGGGCGGGGCCCCCGGATGAAATGCTCAGCGACCGCAGGCTGGCCGAACTGGCGGTGAGCGCCCAGCCAGCGCCAGATTCCTTTACCTTGCAACAGACCAGTGCTCCTGCTTTGATGCCTCAATAACGGTCAATTTCAACATGTTAGATACACTGGATAGCATGGCCAGCGCGCTGATCGCTGGCCTGCTGGCGGCGCTGATGGTGCCCATCAATCTGTTACCCGACGCCATTTCCGATGCGTTTCAGTACGCCTTCATGCAGCGTGCGCTGCTGACCTCGATGCTGGTGGGCGCCATTTGCGGTCTGCTCTCCTGCTACGTGGTGCTCAAGCGCTGGTCGCTGCTGGGGGATGCGATTTCCCACGCGGTCTTGCCTGGCGTGGCGATTGCCTACCTGTTGGGGCTGCCGTTTTTCATTGGCGCTTTCGTGACGGGGGCGCTGACGTCGTTGGGCATCGGTGCCATCGAGCGCCATACCCGTATCAAGTCGGATGCGGCCATGGGCATCATGTTTACCGGCGCTTTTGCGCTGGGTATCGTGTTGATCAGCAAGATGGCTTCCAGCACGCACCTGATGCATATCCTGTTCGGTAACGTGCTGGGCGTACAGCAGTCGGCGCTGATGCTCACGCTGGCCGCCAGCGTCGTGGCGCTGCTGGTGATATGGCTCGCCTTCAGGCCGCTGATGCTCTATGCCTTCGACCCCACGCAGGCCCAGGCGCTGGGGTTCAATACCAGCGTCATTCATTACGGCCTGATTCTGCTGCTGACCCTGACCATCGTGGCAAGCCTGGAAACCGTAGGCATCATTCTGGTCGTTGCGATGCTGATCACCCCTGGCGCCACCGCCCACCTGCTGACCGAGCGTTTCACAACGATGCTGTTGATTTCCACCGGTGTCGGTGTGGGCTCGGCGGTGCTGGGGCTATGGCTCTCTTATGCCTTCGATGTGGCTTCGGGAGGCACCATCGTCCTGGTCGCCACCAGCTGCTTCTTCCTGGCGCTACTGTTTTCTCCTCGGCACGGGGTGTTGATGCGCCACTGGCGGCATCGCCGTATCGCGTGACGCGCGCCTCAGTAGGAGGCCGGATTCAGCGCGGCGTCTGCTTCTTCGAGTGCTTCGGGAGTACCCAGCAACACCAGCACATCGCCCGGCTGTAGCGTGGTGGCTGGTTCAGGATAACGGATGCGCTCCTGACCTCTCACCAGGGCCGTGACCACCACCCTTGGCGCTTGCAGTGGGCAATTGCCGAGCGGCTGGCCGACATAACGGCTATCGGCATCCAGCACCAGTGAGTGCAAGCGCTCGATTCTGTCGTCATGCTCTTCGTTCCACCGCTCCAGGCTCCCTCTGAACAGCTCCTTGAGCATGGGGTAGCGATTGATGCGCTGCTCCTGAAGGCGCTGAGTCACACGCCACATGGGGACATTCAGGGTCAGCAGCGAATGCATCGACATGATTATGCCGCTTTCCAATGTTTCAGGGATGACTTCGGTAGCGCCAGCGGCGCGTAACTCCTCCGTGCCACTGTCGTCATGGGTGCGTACCACGATGGGCAAGGTGGGGACGGTGTCGTGCACGTAGCGAAGTGTCTGCAAGGTGGCAGTGCGGTCATCATGACTGATGATCAACAGGTTCGAGCGGCTCAGGCCGATACTCTCCAGCACGGTGGGGTCCGATGCATCGCCGTAGAAGACCGGATGTCCTGCCAGGCGAGCCTCTTTGACGATGGTCGGGTCCATGTCCAGTGCCACGAAATCGATCGACTCGCTCTCCAGGAACCGGCTGATCACCTGGCCTGTGCGTCCATAGCCACAGATGATCACATGCTGTGCATAGTCAACCGCAGGAGGGGCGTCCAGGGCGGTTTCCTCTGCAGAGCCAGGACGCTTTCTAAATAGCCAGGCGGCCAGCGGTTGGTTGTAGCGAATCAGGAAAGGCGCGGCGATCATCGAGAACAGCACTGATGTCAGCGCGATTTGTGCTGGCGCTGCCGCGATGGTGTTGTGGTCCAGGCCAATGGCCAGCAGAGCAAAGCCAAATTCACCCCCCACCGCCAGGGTCAGGCCAGTGCGCAGCGCCGTTTGAGCATCGATACCCGAGTACCGCACCAGCGCTGCCACGATCAACGTCTTGATGGCGAGCAGGGCCACGGCGCCCAGCAGAGCCTGATGCCAAATGGAGGGCAGCAGCGCAGGCTCCACGAGCATGCCGATGCCGATGAAAAACAAGCCAAGCAAAACGTCACGAAATGGGCGTATGGTCGTTTCCACCTGATGGCGAAACTCTGTTTCGCCCAATACCATACCGGCCAGGAAGGCGCCAAACGCCATGGAAAGTCCCAGTGAATCCGTTGTCCAGGCGGCAATCAGCGACACGAACAGCACGGTCAGGGTAAACAGTTCCGCCGAGCGGCGGCTGGCTACCAGGTGAAACAGCGGTTTCAGTAGATAGCGGCCAGACACCAGCACGATGACAGACGCGGCCACTGCCTTGGCCATGGCAATGCCCAGTGCTCCGGCAATTTCCGAAGCCGCTGCGGTGCCCAGCACGGGTATCAAGATCACGAAGGGAACCGCCGTTATGTCCTGAAAGACCGACATGGTGGTGCCCAGGCGGCCGTGGCGGGTCTGGCTTTCCCCTTGCTCCATCAGCTGTTTGCTGATGATAGTGGTCGAGGACTGGGTGAACACGGCACCAACGATGAAGGCCGCCACCGGGGGCAGGCCGATGGCCCACCCCAGCAGCGTGAACGCTGCCGTCGTCACGACGACTTGCGCCGTGCCTAGGCCGAGGATGGTGTGCCGCAGGGCATAGATTTGAGGCAACGGAAAGCTGAGGCCAATCGTGAACAGCAGAAACACGATCCCGAATTCGGCAATCGCCTGGATATAGGTGGTATCAATGGCAGGCCCTGCCGTATGAGAGCCAAGAATGACCCCCACCAACAGATAAGCCAGGCTGGGCGGAATTCTGAAGCGCTGAAAGAGCAGTACCACGAAAACCGTGACACCCAGCAGCAAGAGTGTCTGGACGAGCGCTTGTTCTACCATGCAAGGTGCATCCTTGAATAATCAACATCATTTGGCCAACAATGCACTCTTTATGCCACTAATGGGCCAATTTGCCCATGCCGAAGGCCATGAGATGATCGGGGTTCGTGGGGCCTCGATCAGCATAGCCGACTCCCCATCAACAGCAGGCCCGCATCCAGCGACTGCCACCCCCACCAGGCAAGGGCAGTTCCCCCCGGCGATGGCCAGCGCCCCCAGCAGCGCTAGCGAAAGAGTCTGTGGTGTCATGGTGTCACCTGAGTAGGAGTGGTGCGCGCCAGCGGTTTTTCGCTGATGAACCAGTGCAGGGCGGCGGCCACCACGGAGAGCACGATGGCGATTTGCCAGACGGTATCGTAGTGACCGGTCATGTCATAAAGGTAGCCGCCAAGCCAGACGCCCATGAACGACCCCAACTGGTGGAACAGAAACACGATGCCGCCCAGCATGGAGAGGTGTTTGACGCCAAACACCGATGCCACGATGCCGTTGGTCAGTGGCACGGTCGAGAGCCACAGCAAGCCCATGGCGACACCAAACGCATAAGCACTATAAGCGCTCAGAGGCGCGACCAGAAACACGGTAATGACCACGCCTCGGATCAGGTACAGCCAGCTGAGCAAGCGCGGCTTGGACCAGATTCCCCCCAACCAGCCTGCCGTATAAGTGCCCACGATGTTGAACAGCCCCACCAGGGCGAGAACGGTGGTACCCACTTGCACGGCAAGCCCGTTATCGAACAGGTAGCCCGGCAAGTGCACGGCAATGAACACCACCTGAAACCCGCACACGAAAAAGCCCAGGCAGAGCAGCCAGAAGCCTTTTTGCCCGGCGGCTTCGTTGAGCGCGTCGCGCAGGCTCAGGTCGCCCAGCGCATGGGGGCGTGGGCGATCCTTGAGCATGGCGCCCAGCGGAATCATCACGGCGGCAATCATGCCCATGGCCAGCAGGGCCGCCGACCAGCCCAGCCACTCGATCAGCCCCAGCGTGCCCGGCAGCATGGCGAACTGGCCAAACGAGCCCGCCGCACTGACGATTCCCATGGCCATGCTGCGCTTTTCGGCAGGCACCGCCCGCCCAACAGCGCCCAGGATCACCGAGAAGGTCGTGCCAGAGAGGCCGATCCCGATCAGCAGGCCAGCGCTCAGGGTCATGCCCAGCGCGCTGGTGGAAAGGCTCATGAAGCACAGCCCCAGCACGTAGAGCACGCCCCCGGCCACGATGATTCTGGCCGCGCCGAAGCGGTCTGCCAGCGCGCCGGTGAAAGGCTGTGCCAGGCCCCACATCAAATTCTGAATGGCCAGTGCCAGGGCAAAGACCCCGCGCCCCCAGCCAAGCTCACTGCTCATGGGTTCGAGGAACAACCCGAAACCGTGGCGCAGCCCCATCGCCGTAGAGATGATGAGGCTGGCCAGCAGGATCAGCAGCAGGGAGGAGTGTCGTGTAAGGGCCATGACGGGTCTCGTTGTTGTTCGGTGGTTAACACGTTAACCAACTATCGCATGGCTTACGCGGCTTTAGAAGCTCCCAAACAGCGTCCCCAGCGTAATGACGGTGATCAGGGCCGCCACGGGTAGCACGATGGTCACCATGGCCACATTGGCATAGGACTGGCGGTGCGTCAGCCCGCAAATGGCCAGCAGCGTGATCACCGCCCCCGAGTGGGGAAGCGTGTCCATGCCACCCGCGGCCAGGGTGGCGACACGGTGCATCAGTTCAGGATTGATGCCTGCCTGCTGCGCCATGGCCAGGTATTCATCACCCAGGGTTTGCAAGGCAATCGACAGGCCGCCCGATGAGGAGCCGGTAATGCCTGCCAGCACGCTCATGGCCAACGCTTCGGAAATCAGCGGGTTGCCGGAAACGTTGAGCACGGCATCACGGATGATCATGAAGCCTGCCAGGCTGGCAATCACTGCCCCATAGCCCACTTCGGAGGCGGTATTGAAAATCGGCAGCAGCGAGCCAAAGCAGCCCTGGTTGATGGTGTCTTTCAAATCTTTCCAATGGTTCCAGCGGGTAATGATCAGCCATGCCGAGGCGCTCAGCAGCGAGATCAGGATCGCCCACAGGCCAGTCTGGCGGCTGGGGGTGATGTTCTCGAAGGCGTCGCTGATATAGCTCAGATCCATGGCGGGGAAAACGCCATAGGTAAACAGCGCGTTCAGGCCGATGACCATGATCAGAGGAATCAAGGCTACTGCCAAGGGGAGCGTGGGGGCGGGCGTGTCGCCCTGCTGGGGGTCGACTTCACGCTCGGTGTGCGTGCCGTAGCCTTCGCCGTTGGCGGCTGCCTTGCGAACCCTGGACTGCAGATAGTAGGTGCCCAGGCCCAGCATGATGAGTCCGGCAATGATGCCCAATCCGGGAGCCGCAAAGCTGTTGGTGCCAAAGTAAGGAATGGGAATGGCATTCTGAATGGCTGGGGTGCCCGGCAGAGCCGTCATGGTAAAGGTAAAGGAGCCCAGCGCGATGGACGCAGGTATGAGCCGCTTGGGTACATTGGCCTGACGGAAGAGCTCACGGCTGATGGGGTAGATGGCAAAGGCCACCACGAACAGTGACACGCCACCGTAGGTCAATACGGCACAGGCCATGACCACGGTCAGCACCACATGATGCGTGCCCAGCCGCTTGACGATACCGTTGGAAATGGACTGCGCGGCACCGGAGTCGGCCATCAGTTGGCCGAACAGGGCGCCCAGCAGGAACAGCGGAAAGAACTGAGTGACGTAGTTACCCAGCGCCCGCATGAAGGTGTCGGTGTAAATGGGCAGCAGCAGGCCGCCATCACCGGAAAGCAGGACTGCCAGCGACGCCATGAGCGGTGCCAACAGCAGCACTGAGATGCCTCTGTAAGCCAGTAACATCAGCAGTATCAGGGAAATGAGAATGGCGAAAATGTCCATGCAGGCTCCTAAGACATTGTTAAATTAGCAGTGCCGGTCATCAATGAAGGTCCCGATACTAGGAGGATTGTTGCATAGCAGCAAGAGCGCTGTGACTAAAGTCTTAGCCGCTGTGCCAGCGTACTCGGGGATCAGATAAGCCTGATGAAGGGCGCGCTATCTGCTAAAATCCGCCGCCTGGTTTTAAAGGCATGGTTTAAAAACCTGGTTTTAAGTGCCTGGTTTCAAGAACTTGGTTTTAAGAACCTGGTGAAGACTTCGTATTAAAGACGTTCCATTAGCTCTGGATATCTCCATGAATGCAGTCATTCTTGCAGTGCTCGTGATGGTGACGCTGTCACTTCTTCGTGTGTCGGTGGTGTTTGCCCTGGTGGTAGGGGCCCTGGTAGGAGGGCTGGCGGGTGGACTGTCGCTGGATGACACGCTCAGCGCTTTCAATGATGGTGTGGGAGGCGGTGCCCAGGTGGCGTTGGCCTACGCCACGCTGGGGGCCTTTGCGGTCGCTATTTCTCGCTCCGGCCTGCCGGATTTGCTGGCCACGCGGTTGATCAAGCTGTTGGGTAAGGAGGCCACGGCAGCGCATCAGGCGCGGGTGAAAATGCTGCTGCTGGGCGCCGTGTTGCTGGTGGCGATTTCTTCTCAAAACGCCATCCCGGTGCATATTGCGTTCATTCCCGTCCTGATTCCGCCGCTGCTGGTGGTCATGAACCGCTTGCAGCTGGACCGCCGCGCGGTTGCCTGTGCGCTCACTTTTGGTCTGACGGCACCCTATATGCTTCTGCCAGTGGGCTTTGGGGCCATCTTCCTGAACGACATACTGCTGGCCAACCTGAATAGCGCAGGGGCGGCGGCGGGGCTCGACATCACTCGGGGCATGGTGCCCATGGCCATGGCGATCCCCGTGGGCGGAATGGCCATCGGGCTGGTCGTCGCCCTGCTGTTCAGCTATCGCGGTCAGCGCCACTACGCCGCCAAGCCGCTGGCCGCACCTGCGGGTGAGCAGGCGCATACGCCCGCCGAGCCTCATATGCTGGGGTTGGTCATGTCGGGGGTCGCCATCGTGGCTGCGCTGGGCCTGCAGCTGTATACCGGTTCCATGATCGTGGGCGGCCTGGTGGGCATTGGCCTGCTGTCATTGGGGGGGATTTTCAAATGGCGTGAGGCCGATGATCTGTTCACCAGCGGCATGCGCATGATGGCACTCATCGGTTTCATCATGATTTCAGCGGCAGGCTTTGCCGAAGTGATGAAAGCCACGGGGGATATCGAGGCTCTGGTGGCGGGCGCCTTCGAGCTGTTTGGTGACAATCGCGGCCTGGCTGCGCTGGTCATGCTGCTGGTGGGGCTGTTCATCACGCTGGGCATTGGTTCATCGTTTTCTACTATTCCGATCATTGCCGCCATTTTCGTCCCATTGGCGATTCAGTTCGGGTTTTCGCCCATGGCCACCGTGGCCTTGGTGGGCACCGCGGCGGCATTGGGCGATGCGGGCTCACCGGCATCGGACTCCACTTTGGGGCCCACTGCCGGCCTGAACGTGGACGGCCAGCATGACCATATGTGGGATAGCGTCGTGCCGACCTTCCTGCACTATAACCTTCCGCTGATTGCGTTTGGTTGGCTGGCGGCCATGTCGCTTTGATCTGCGCATCATCCGAAAAAGGCCGCCAAATGGCGGCCTTTTTTTGTCTGGCGGTTGGCGTGCGTTGCTTACTGTTTGGGCAGGTGTGCCTCGAAGGCGCTCAGTAGCCCGCGGAGTAGCGATAATTCCTTGCGGCTTGGCTGGGCACGTGAGAACAGTGCCTGCAACTGCTCTTCGGTGCGTGCGTGGGGTTGGGTCAAAAAACCGCTCTCGTGCATGAGCCGACCCAGGTGTTCCTGAAAGTAGCCAAACTGTTCACGACTGGGCGGCGCCGCTTCCAGGGGCCGTTGATAGACGAAATCACTGTCGTCGCGCCGTCGCCAGGCGCGATGCACTTCATAGGCAAGAATCTGCACGGCTTGCGAGAGATTCAAAATGCCGTAATCCGGATTGGCCGGTATGCTGACTTGGTGGGTGCAGCAGCGGATCTCGTCATTGGTCAATCCGGAGCGCTCGCGGCCAAACACCAGCGCCACAGGGGCTTGATGGGCATTGACGATGACCTGACGTGCCATGTCATCCGGTTCGTCGAAGTGGGGGAGCGGCATGCTGCGTAATCGGGCACTGGCCCCGACCACTTGAACGCAGTCCTGCAGGGCGTCTTCCAGGGTGCTGACGCAGCGCGCGTTGTCCAGCACATCGGTAGCGCCCGCCGCCAGTCGAGTGGCCTCTTCGTCAGGAAAAGCACGTGGGTTGACCAGCACCAGCTGGGTCAGGCCCATGGTTTTCATGGCGCGGGCGGTGGCGCCAATATTGCCGGGATGAAAGGTGTGTACCAGCACGATACGAATATTGGAAAGCACGGGACGTCGAACCTGAAAGCTGCCAAGAAGAAAGGGGATGGTAACACGCAAAGAACCCCGCCGAAGCGGGGTTCTGAAGGACGTTTTACGTCAGAGCGAGGTGGTGGGGCTCACATCATGCCGCCCATGCCACCCATTCCGCCCATGCCACCCATGTCCGGGGCAGCTTCTTTCTCTTCCGGGTCGTCGGCGATCATGCACTCGGTGGTGATCATCAGGCCCGCAACGGAACCGGCAGACTGCAGCGCAGTACGGGTCACTTTCGCAGGGTCGAGTACACCCATTTCGAACAGGTCGCCGTATTCGCCGGTCTGTGCGTTGTAGCCGAAGTTGCCTTCGCCATCTTTCACACGGTTGATGACCACCGCAGACTCTTCACCGGCGTTGGTGACGATCTGACGCAGCGGCGCCTGCATGGCACGCAGGGCCATGTTGATGCCGTGGTTCTGGTCTTCGTTGTCACCGGTCAGGCCTTGTACCTTGGCCATGACGCGTACCAGCGCCGTGCCGCCACCAGGTACCACGCCTTCTTCGACGGCTGCGCGAGTAGAGTGCAGCGCGTCTTCGACACGTGCTTTCTTCTCTTTCATTTCGACTTCGGTAGCTGCGCCTACGCGGATAACGGCAACGCCGCCTGCCAGCTTGGCAACGCGCTCTTGCAGCTTCTCTTTGTCGTAGTCGGAGGAGGTGTCTTCGATTTGCGCGCGGATCTGATTGACGCGTGCTTCGATATCACCTTCTGCACCAGCACCGTCGATGATGGTGGTGTTCTCTTTGGTCATGGTGATGCGCTTGGCAGTACCCAGGTGATCCAGGTTTGCCTGCTCGAGGGTCAGACCGACTTCCTCGGAGATGACCGTGCCGTTGGTCAGGATAGCGATATCCTGCAGCATGGCCTTGCGACGATCACCAAAGCCGGGTGCCTTGGCAGCCGCTACCTTGACGATGCCGCGCATGTTGTTGACTACCAGCGTGGCAAGCGCTTCGCCTTCGATGTCTTCGGCGATGATGGCCAGCGGCTTGCCTTGCTTGGCAACACCTTCCAGCACCGGCAGCAGCTCGCGGATGTTGGAGATTTTCTTGTCGACCAGCAGGATGTAGGGGTCTTCCAGCTCGACCGCCATGGTGTCCTGATTGGTGACGAAGTAGGGAGAGAGATAGCCACGGTCGAACTGCATACCTTCGACGACTTCCAGCTCGTCTTCGAAGCCGCGACCTTCGTCAACGGTAATGACGCCTTCTTTACCTACTTTATCCATCGCTTCGGCAATGATCTCGCCAATGCGCTTGTCGCCGTTGGCAGAGATGGTGCCTACCTGAGCGATGGATTTGGTGTCGGTGCAGGGCACGGACATGGCCTGAATTTCCTTGACGGCAGCGGTGACCGCTTGGTCGATGCCGCGCTTCAGGTCCATCGGGTTCATGCCAGCCGTCACGCCTTTCAAGCCTTCTGCAACGATGGCTTGAGCCAGCACGGTAGCGGTAGTGGTACCGTCACCTGCGGCATCAGACGTCTTGGAAGCCACTTCCTTGACCATCTGAGCACCCATGTTCTCGAACTTGTCTTTCAGTTCGATCTCTTTGGCGACGGAAACACCGTCTTTGGTGACGGTCGGGGCGCCGAAGGACTTGTCCAGTACCACGTTGCGGCCTTTTGGGCCCAGCGTGACCTTGACGGCGTTTGCCAGGATATCTACACCACGCGCCATGCGTTTACGAGCGTCATCAGAGAACTTAACTTGCTTAGCAGCCATGTTCGTTACTTCCTAAATTGAAATTGAACGATGAACGTAAATGGGTAGCCGAGGCGTCTTAGCCTTCAACGACCGCCAGGATATCGGCTTCACTCATGATCAGAACTTCTTCGCCGTCGATCTTCTGCTTCTCGACGCCGTAGCCGTCCTTGAAAATCACCGTGTCACCCACTTTGACATCCAGCGGGCGAACGTCGCCGCTTTCAAGAATGCGACCATTACCAACTGCCAGGATTTCGCCACGCGTGGGCTTTTCCTGTGCATTGCCCGGAAGCACGATGCCGCCAGCGGTTTTCTGCTCTTCTTCCACGCGACGGATCACAACGCGATCGTGCAAAGGACGGATATTCATGCTCACGTTCTCCTGAGTAGTGTCAAAGCCCCTTGGGGCCATTAGCTTGAAGGAATTTCCGTGGGCAGCACCCGCGGAAAGCGAAGGCCTGTTGCCTTCATGTCAATGGTAAGCCATCAGGCATTACCGAAGTTGTGTGCTGACTCAAAAGTGGGGGCTGGTCACTGCCTTTCAAGGGGGCGCTATAAAAAAAATTGCGGATTATCTGTGCGCCTGATCCGTTGCTGCTCAATGCCTGCGAGAAGACTCATCCTTGCTGATGAAGTCTCCTTCCAGCGGACTCTCCGAGGAGGTCGAGCCAGGCTCGTGCTGATGGGGTGGCTCACGCTCTGGGGCTGGGCCTTGACGGGTGACCAGCGAGGCCTTTACGCCTAGCCAGGCCATCAGCTTCAACAGCAGCTGCCGCGCGCTGGGAAGCAGGCACGCAATGCCCAGTGCATCCGAGAGAAAGCCGGGCGCCAACAACAGGGCGCCACCAAAAATCAGGGTCGCACCTGTAAGCACTTCCTGGGACGGGATTTCTCCCATCTGCATACGCTGGCGAGCACGCGCCAAGGTGGAAACTCCTTCCTTGCGAATCAAGTGCAGCCCGATAAACCCCGTGCCTAGCACCAGTGCCAGCGTCGCCAGAAGCCCGATCCGGCTTCCCACGGTAAAAAGAAGCACAAAGTCCAGTAGCGTGAACAGGGAAATAAAGAGAAGAATGGGCATGACCGACTCCAGAGCAGGCGTAATGAGTCAATATGGTGTCAGAATTATCGAACATCGCGAAAAACCTCGTACTTCTAGTGCGAGGATGGATAGCGAGGGGCGCGAGAGCGCCCCTGGTCCGGCCTCGATTGTTGCTCAATATACTGCTTGACCATGCTCAGGGGGGGGCGCCTCCGACACTTCCCGCAAAGTAGCTTGGACTCCATAGCGCATTTTTCAGGTACGCAGGCTTCACCAGTTCGGGGTGCAGCCGCTTCAATCTCCTGCTTGATACGCCTTTCAAGCTGTTCACCAGTTTGGATAACGCCACTTTTGGCGGGTAGTTAACCAACAGGTGAACGTGATCTGTCTCACCATTGAACTCAACTAGCTCGCTTTCAAAATCCGCGCAGACCCGTCGAAATAGCGTTTCAAGGGAGTCGAGGTGCTCAGTGTTGAAGATTCTGCCCCGGTATTTGGTCACAAAGACCAAGTGAGCATGAATCATAAAAACACAGTGTCTACCGGTGCGTAAGTCTTGTTTGGTCTCCATAGGCCAACTATACTACAGCCT
>NZ_LFGT01000009.1:425057-427271 GCF_002078115.1 Halomonas sp. BC2
CGGGGAGGACGTCAACGATTGAGTGCCTCATTGCGCTTTGTGCAGCTCAATCTCTTTTGCCCACTCTACAAGGCGTTGCCGGTCGCGGCGACTGTTCATGCGCTGCGTATCCAGGTGAACCGGCACCAGTTGGCGTGTTGGCTCTGCCTGGAGCGAGAGGTGGAAGCGTCGGGCAGCCCCTACCGGCATGTCCTCCGAGCCATAAATGGCGATGACGCGTATCTCCAGCGTCAGCGTCTGCTCCTGCAGTAATGCGGCATCCAATTTCCAGTAGCGCGTCAGTTGCTGGACGATCGAGCCAAACGTTTGAATATGCAGGTAGTCGCCAGAGGGCAAGGGGCCTTGATGGGTGCGGTAGCAAGCTTCGTTTTCCTCGCCACTTTGCTGCTGGTACTCGACGATATCCAGCGGGTAGGAACCTTCTGGAGTGTGCAGCACCGCCACGAGGTGCTGGATATAAATCGCCTCGCTGCTCATGTTGCTGATCAGGCAAAGCGCGTCGGTGCCTACTCCCTTGCCACGATTGACGATGATGCGGGGTCGTCGCTGACGAACGTAGCCGTTGTAGAGCAGCTGCGCGTAGAAAAGCCAGACGAACAGAGTGCACACGCTGGCCACGGCAGAGATGGCCTGGGCGTGGTCATTGAGCCATTGCATAGGGCGAGATCCTTCTCAATTGCCATCATCAGTCAACTGCAAAGATAGCGAAAAATGAACTGCATGCCAGCAGCAACAAATAATAGAGGGCTAGAAACAAAAAAATTCGGTTAGCATGACGCTACCGAATTCTTGATCTTGCGCTAGTGGCAAAGAGACCACACGACAAGTTGTGATTGGTGCGGATGGGGAGACTCGAACTCCCACACCTTACGGCACTAGAACCTAAATCTAGCGTGTCTACCAATTCCACCACATCCGCAGAAGACGCTGCGTATACTACCAATAAACGTATGAATGTCAATGCAATCATCCTGTTTTAAACCAGTTGGCAGAGGAGGTGGCTATGCGAATGGTTCAGTACGTGAACCAGTGGTTGTCGCGCCAATTGCCGGGCTACTGTGCGTTTTGCCTATCGGCGGATTGCGGTGAGCAGGGGTGGTGCGCGCAGTGCTTTCGGGAGCTGCCTTGGAACACGTCGGCATGCTCGCAATGTGCCGAACCCTTGCCCGTTGGTGGGAGTGGACGCTGTGGCCACTGCCTGGTAGCGCCCCCTGCCTTTACGCATACAACTGCGGCACTCCGCTACCAGGAGGGCGTGGCGGAGCTGGTGCATGACTTTAAATTTCATGGTTCCGCGCGAGCGGGAACGCTGCTGGTCGAGCTGATGCTCTCGACGCCTCCAGTGCAACTGGGGGGCGCGTTGCTGCCGGTGCCCATGCATCCTTCCAAGGCGCGCGAGCGAGGCTTCAACCAGGCTCAGTGGCTGGCCAGGCAATTGGGCAAGCGGCTACACCTTCCGGTGCTGGGGGCTGAGTGTCACAAGCGGCTGCCCTCGCAACGGTCACTGAATCGAGCCGAGCGTCAGCGTAACCTCGCAGGAGCCTACCGCGTGGCGGGGCCACTGCCAGAATGGGTCATCATCATCGATGACGTGGTCACGACGGGAGCCACGGGGCATGCGCTGGCGTTGGCGGCTCTGGCGGCGGGTGCCACGCGCGTGGACGTGTGGGCGGCGTCTCGCACGCCGCTGGAGAAGAGTTGATATACTGGCTGGCCCAATGAAAGGAGTGATCCATGGCGCACCCGTTTAGCAGCCTGTCGCCCGACCTGGTGATGTCGGCCATCGAGTCGGTGGGTATCTGGCCCGCAGGCGAGCCCTTTGCCTTGAACAGTTATGAAAATCGCGTGCTGATGTTTCGCGATGAAGAGGGCGAGCGCTGGGTGGTCAAGTTTTATCGCCCCGAACGTTGGGCGGATGCCGCGATTCAGGAAGAGCATGACTTCCTGAGGGAGCTGGCGCTGGCCAGCGTCCCCGTGATCGCGCCATGGTGCTCAGCTGATGGCGTTTCATTGCATCACTACCAAACTTTCCGCTTTTCGCTTTTCCCCCAATGTGCAGGCCAGGCGCCAGAGCTCGATAACCCGGCACACCTGTTTGCCTTGGGAAATGTCTTGGGGCGCTTGCATGACGTTGCCGCTCGCCAGCGGTTTCAGCATCGGGAGAGTTTGTCGCTGACGGATGGCGTTACCGATGCCGCTCAGCGAGTCCTGGCA
>NZ_LFGT01000009.1:427572-438112 GCF_002078115.1 Halomonas sp. BC2
CAAGTACCAGTCCCGGGCCTACCAAGCCGTGGTGGAAAAGTTGATGGGGCACTTGGAGCGCGTGCAGCTAAGCCCCGACGCCTATCTGCGGGCTCATGGTGACTGCCATCTGGGTAATATCCTGGGGCGGGATGATGACTTTACGCTGGTGGATTTCGATGACTGCCTGATGGCGCCCGCCATCCAGGATGTCTGGATGCTGCTGCCTGTAGACGACCCTGAGCTGTGGCGTGGGCAGCTGGGTGAGTTGATCGAAGGATATGAAGAGGTAAGGGCATTCCCTGAGCATGAGTTGGCGTTGATCGAGCCATTGCGCGCCTATCGCTTGATTCGTCACGCGGCCTGGCTGGTATCGCGCTGGGATGATCCGGCTTTTCCTGCTGCTTTTCCCTGGGTGACAGAGCGAGGGTACTGGGATCAGCACATTCGTCTGCTCGAACAGCAGGGCCTGCAGCTGGAATCGCCTGTATGGCTTGCTGGCGGCAATCGTTAAGCTGGCCAGGCGCCGCCAGGCCAGCCTGTTCACGCCGTTGCTGGGATCGTCAGCTTATTGGTTGCCTGCGGGTGCCTGGTCTGGGTCGGGGCGTTCGTTGGGAATAGGGTTGGCGACGCCATCTCCATTGGCCTGCCGACGCGTTGCATTGATCTCGGCGGAGGGGTTGTCCTGCGCATCAATGCTTACACTCTCGTCCAACGTCAGTAAAAAGCGCTGGCCGGGAGTAAGCTCGCAGTTACCCGACGGGCACTCTATCCCGTATTGCCCATCCATCGCGTAGGTGCTGGCGGCAAACGTTCCCGAATAGATGGCGCTTTCACTGCCTTCGGTCTCGATACAAGTAGCATCTTGCGTGGTGATACGTATCCGCTCGCCGCTCAGTTGGGCAGTAGCCACCATCAGGCAATACTCTGGCAGCTCGTGTGAGCTACCCTCGGCCTGGGCAGGGTGAAGGAGAATGTCGTTGTGACGAGCGTGCTGGCTATCGAAGCGCAGGGATTCGACCACCTCTACGCCCACGCTGGCACCACTGGGCAGCGTCAGTTTGGGTTCTGCTGCAAGCACGGGGGTGATGATCGCTGTGCCCATCAAGGCCGTTAGCCAATAGGCTGATAATTTAAATGACATAATTGGATCTCAAATAGTGCACCCGCCTATTTGGCAGGAAAATTGTGCCTTTATAATAGCACAGCACCGATAAGCACGAAGGGGGGTGCGTGTCACTCTGCCACAGCCACTTCATGTGCGTTAGAATAGGCAGTTGCATTACTGCGTTGTGCATAATTTATTTTAAGGTATATTTTCTGTATAAGTTTTTGCTCGCGGCGGGTAAGGCAGTCATAGGGCTGACCCATGAAAGGGCTTTGATGTCTGTGCCGAGCCACTCGTGGCGAGACAGATTCCCCAAGGCGATCCAGTAAAAGCGAACACGCACCGAATGAAGAGGCCTAATATGACCGACGAAATCGCCCAGCATTACCGTCAAATTATTACTGCCCTGGGAGAGAATCCTGATCGCGAGGGGTTGCGTGATACACCCAAGCGCGCTGCCAAGGCCATGCAGTTTTTGAATGCGGGTTACCAGCAGTCGTTGGAAGAGCTGGTCAATGGCGCTGTCTTCGAGTCGCAAACCGATGAAATGGTGCTGGTGAAAGATATCGAGCTCTACTCCATGTGTGAGCACCATCTGCTGCCTTTCATTGGCAAATGTCACATCGCCTATCTGCCGAGCGGTAAGGTGCTGGGGCTGTCCAAGTTTGCACGTATCGTGGATATGTATGCACGTCGCATGCAAATCCAGGAAAATCTGACCCGTGAAATTGCCGAAGCGGTGCAGCAGGTCACTCAGGCCAAAGGGGTGGCCGTCGTGGTCGAAGCTCGCCATCTGTGCATGATGATGCGTGGCGTCGAGAAGCAGAATTCGAGCATGACGTCGTCGGTCATGCTAGGGGGCTTCCGCACCAACCAGGCAACGCGGCAAGAGTTTTTGACGCTCATCAGCTAAGGTCGATACGCACTCAGTTAAGGTACGATACGTACAAGGATTCCTGACGAGAACTTGGTCAAGAATGCCATTTCGTCTTAGCATGAAGAGGTCAATGAGCCTGCAAGGCCATCCTCTGGTCAGGAGTTTGTCATGGAAGTGCTGAGAGAAACACAGCTTTACTGCCCATTTGCCTATATCGACGGCAGTTGGGTAGCCGCCGACAGCGGCGAGCAAATCAAGGTGGTGAACCCCGCTACGGGTGAGCTCGTAGGTGATATGCCCAATCTGGGCAAGGCAGAAACCGAGCGTGCCATCGATGCTGCGTACGCTGCACTGCCTGCCTGGCGCGGAATGACGGCGCAAGAGCGTGCCGACGTGTTGATGAAGTGGCACGACCTGATGATGGAGCATCAGCAGGATCTCGCCATGTTGATGACCCATGAGCAGGGTAAACCGCTCAAGGAAGCCGCCGGCGAGATTGCCTATGCGGCCAGTTTTTTACGCTGGTTCGCCGAAGAAGCGCGTCGAATCTACGGCGAAACCATTCCTGCAGCCAAAGCCAATCAGCGTATCGTGGTGACCAAGCAGCCTGTAGGGGTCGTGGGGGCCATTACGCCATGGAACTTCCCGGCGGCGATGATTACCCGTAAAGCCGGTGCTGCCTTGGCAGCGGGCTGTACCATCGTTGTAAAGCCTGCCAGCCAGACGCCGTTCTCGGCGACGGCCTTGGCACTGTTGGCCGAGCGGGCGGGCGTGCCGCGCGGTGTGTTCAACGTCGTGCCTGGGCGTGCGGCAGATATTGCCGAAGCGCTCACTCACTCCTCTAAAGTGCGCAAGATCACCTTTACAGGCTCGACCGAGGTAGGCAGCCAGTTGATGGCCCAAGCCGCTGAGCACGTTCAGAAGATTTCGCTGGAATTAGGCGGCAACGCGCCCTTTATCGTGTTTGAAGACGCCGATCTGGACGCTGCCGTCGAAGGCGCCATGGCCGCCAAGTTCCGTAATGCGGGGCAGACGTGTGTCTGTACCAACCGCTTCCTGGTGCAGTCCAGCGTCATCAATGCGTTTTGCGAGAAGCTGGCCGTGGCCATGAACAGCGAGCTGAAAGTCGGTGACGGGACGCGAGAAGGGGTCAATATTGGCCCGCTGATCGATGAAAATGGCGTCAAAAAAGTCAGTGAGCACGTTCAGGACGCCATCGACAAGGGCGCCGAGCTGTTGCTAGGGGGCCACCCGCATCCATTGGGGGGGAATTTCTTCACGCCCACGTTGGTCAGCTTTGCCAACGACAGCATGCAAGTGGCCCAGGAAGAGACGTTCGGCCCCTTGGCAGCGGTGTTCCCCTTCGATGAAGAGGAGACGGCGGTCGAGATGGCCAACGATACCCAGTATGGTCTGGCCGCATATTTTTATTCGCGTGATCTGGCCAGGGTGTGGCGCGTGGCCGAAGCGCTCGAGTATGGCATGGTGGGGATCAACACCGGACTGATTTCAAACGCGGCCGCACCCTTTGGCGGTGTCAAGGCATCCGGCTTGGGGCGTGAAGGAGGGCATCAGGGGCTGGAGGAGTACCTGGAAACCAAGTACCTGTGCATCGATCTGGGGTGACCCTCAAAAAAACCCCCTGCGAAGTGCTTCGCAGGGGGGGTTAAAGGCTTAGTGACGGAAGTGGCGCATGCCGGTGAAGACCATGGCAATGCCCGCTTCGTTGGCCGCATCGATGACTTCCTGGTCACGCATTGACCCACCCGGCTGAATCACCGCAGTGATGCCAGCCGCCGCGGCGGCATCGATGCCATCGCGGAACGGGAAAAAGGCATCCGACGCCATGACGGAGCCAGGCACCGTGAGCCCTTCATCGGCTGCTTTGATCCCCGCAATTTTGGCAGAGTAGACGCGGCTCATCTGGCCTGCTCCCACGCCAATCGTCTGGCCAGCCTTGGCATACACGATCGCGTTGGACTTGACGAACTTGGCCACGCGCCAGGCAAACGCCAGATCACGCAACTCTTGCTCGGTGGGCGCACGCTCGCTGACCACCGTCAGCTCCGCTTCACTGACCATACCCTCGTCGCGCTCCTGGACCAACAACCCGCCATTGACGCGCTTGAAGTCGTAGGCAGCCTGCGGTTGGCCTGGCCAATGTGCGCTGACATCCAGTAGGCGAACGTTCTGTTTTTCAGCCACGATAGCGGCCGCTTCATCGCTTACCCCGGGGGCAATGATGACTTCCACGAACTGACGATCAACGATGGCGCGGGCGGTGGCGGCATCCAGGGCGACGTTGAAGGCGATAATACCGCCAAAGGCGCTGGTAGGATCGGTGGCAAACGCTTTGTCGTACGCTTCCAGAGCGCTGGCGCCCACCGCTACTCCGCAGGGGTTGGCGTGCTTGACGATGACGCAGGCGGTGTCATCGAAAGCCTTGACGCACTCGAAGGCGGCATCGGTATCGGCCACGTTGTTGAAGGAGAGCGGCTTGCCTTGCAGCATGCGAGCGGTAGACACGCTGGGCTCGCTGGCCTCGGGGTCGACATAGAAAGCTGCCTGCTGGTGCGGGTTTTCACCGTAGCGCATGTCCTGCTTCTTGTGCAGTTGCAGGTTGAACGTGCGCGAGAAGGTGGTTTCTTCGCTGGCCACCTTACGGCCCAGGTAGTCGGCAATGGCGCCGTCATAACCCGCCGTGTGTTCGAAGGCCTTGACGGCCAGGTCGAAACGCGTCGGCTGAGTCACCTGGCCGCCATGCTCGGTCAGCTCGTTCAGCACGCGGGAGTAGTCGTCCGCGTTGACGACGATAGTGGTGTAGGCATGGTTCTTGGCGCAGGCGCGCACCATGGTAGGGCCACCAATATCGATGTTCTCGATAGCGTCTTCCAGCGTGCAATCCGGTTTGGCGATGGTGGCAGCGAACGGGTAGAGGTTCACCACGACCATGTCGATGGGGCTGATATCGTTATCGGCCATCACGGCGTCGTCCTGACCGCGACGGGCCAGAATGCCACCATGGATTTTGGGGTGCAGGGTCTTGACCCGGCCGTCCATGATTTCCGGAAAACCGGTATGTTCGGAGACTTCGGTCACGGGGACGTCGTTCTCTTGCAGCAGTCGGTAGGTGCCGCCGGTCGAGAGCAGTTCGACGCCATGCTTCACGAGGCCCTGTGCGAACTCGACAATGCCGGTTTTATCGGAGACGCTCAGCAGGGCGCGGCGGACGGGGGTAGCGGTGCTATCAGCCATGGGAGTGCTCATGTATCAGGTTCAGGGTTGGAACAGCCAGGTTTAAAAACGGCAACGCCCCTTAAGGGGCGTCACGATCGATCAGTCCATACAGCTTGAGTTTCTTGCGCAGCGTGCCACGGTTCAGGCCCAGCACGTCGGCGGCACGGGTCTGGTTGCCGTCGGTATGCTCCAGTACACAGGCCAGTAGCGGTGCCTCCACTTCGGCCATCACCATGGCATACAGGTCCGATGCCTGACCTCCATCAAGGTGCTCGAAGTAGCGACGCATGGCCGTTTCCACGGCTTCCCGCAGCGGTTGAGGTTGGGCCGTGGTCGCCGGGTCCGCCAGGGTGCCCGCCAGTGGCGATGAGCTTTCGCTTGAGAGCAGGTCGCGTTCAGTCATGCGGCATGGGTTCCTTTGGCTAGCAAGCGCTGGGAGGCGCTATGGGTCATGGCGTCATCAATCCATTGAAACTGCGCATCAGGTGATGCGAGCGCATTGAACTGCTGCTTCAAGCGGCGCTGCTCGGTATGGGTAAAGCGTGAGTCTTCATCGAGGTACCAGCCCACATGCTTGCGCGCAATGCGCACGCCCATGGTATCGCCGTAGAACGCGTGCAGGGCGTGCAGGTGCTCGGTCAACACCTGGCGGCGCTCTGCCAGCTCAGGGGCGGGCAGGTGCTCGCCATGGGTCAGGTAGTGAGTGATCTGCTGGAAGATCCACGGGTTGCCCTGGGCGCCACGACCAATCATGACCGCATCGGCGCCGGTATGGCGCAGCACGCGGGCCGCCTTCTCTGGCGAAGTGATGTCGCCATTGGCAATGACGGGAATGGTGAGTCGTGACTTGATCTCGGCGATGGTGTCGTATTCGGCTTCGCCTGTGTAGCGCTGCTGGCGGTGGCGTCCATGCACGGCCAATGCCTGTATGCCTGCCGATTCGGCCAATTGGGCAATGCGTACCCCATTGTTGGAGTCGGCGCACCAGCCCGTGCGGATCTTGAGCGTCACGGGAATATCGACGGCATTGACCACTGCGTCGAGAATCTCGGCCACCAGGGCTTCATCGCGCAGCAGCGCGGAGCCAGCGGCCTTGTTGCAGACTTTCTTGGCGGGGCAGCCCATGTTGATGTCGATGATCTGCGCGCCCAGTTCGGCATTCAGGCGGGCGGCTTCGGCCAGCATCTGCGCATCGCCACCGGCAATTTGTACCACCCGGGGTGCAGGTTCACCCTGATGATCCATACGCAGCTGGGATTTGCGCGTGTGCCAGAGCGAAGGATCGGACGTGACCATTTCACCCACCACCCAGCCTGCCCCCAAACGCCGACATAGCTGCCGGAAAGGGCGATCGGTGACACCGGCCATGGGCGCAAGTATCACGGGGTTGGGCAGTTGATAAGGCCCAATCGCAGGGGGCTGGATAGTCATCATGGTCATGGCGGTGCACTTTGATAGTCATGAAAACGACGAATAGTGCGTTTCAAGGGGGCGTATGATACGCCTACTCGCCGAAGTAATGAAGGCAAAGCCAGCAAATTATGCGGGTCTCCAGCCGGTCAAGCGTACCCAGCCTTCACGCAGGGTCGGCTCTTCCATGATAAGTCCTTGGGCTTCATAGGCGTCCAGTACGTCGTTGGCCTGTTTGGCAAGAATGCCCGAGAGCGCAATGTGGCCTCCGGGTGCCACGTGGCTGGCAATCATACCCGATAGTTCGACCAGCGGGCCGGCCAGAATGTTGGCCGTCACGATAGGGTAGGTCTGGTCATCGGCCAGTTGCTCAGGGTAGTAAAGTGACAAGGCCTGTTCGGCAATACCGTTGCGCTGCGCATTGTCGCGACTAGCTTGCAGCGCCTGCGGATCGATGTCGGTGCCGTCGGCGCTGGACGCCCCCAGTTTCAGCGCAGCAATGGCCAGGATGCCGGAGCCGCAGCCCACGTCCAGCACGCGCTGGTGGGTCAGAACGCCTTTTACTGCTAGCTCATCGAGCCATTCCAGGCAGAGAGCCGTCGTGGGATGGGTGCCGGTGCCAAAGGCCAGGCCGGGGTCCAGGATCAGGTTCACCGCCTCTGCTTCTGGGGGCTCCAGCCAGCTGGGCACGATCCACAGCCGCTGGCCCATGCGTAGGGGGGTGAAGTCATCCATCCATTCCCGTTCCCAGTCCCGGTCGGCCAGCAGCTCGTACTCGATGGTAGGGCAGGGTTCGCCCGGCATGTGTTCTGCCCAGGCGGCCTCGATACGCTCCAGCATCTCGCTGATGCCATCAAGGTCGTCATACAGTCCCGTCAGGACGGTGTCTTGCCAGAGCGGCGTGGTGCCACGCTCTGGTTCGAAGACGGGGTCGTCGTGGGCATCCTGAAGGCCGATGGCCGTAGCACCCTCGTCCAGCAGCAGCTCTTCAAGAAGCTCGGCCTGCTCAGGAGCAACGTGCGCTTTTAATTGCAGCCAGGGCATGAGAAGTCTCCACGGGGTCAGTGAATAGTCATGAAACGCTCACGGGGTGGCAATCGCCACCCCGCGTAGACAACCTGGCGTTACTCCGATGAGGAGGCGTCAGGTTTGCAAGCATCAGGTCAATAACTAGCTGCTCAGCTTCTTTTCCAGATAATGGATGTTGACGCCACCCTGGCGGAAATAGCTGTCTCGAACCAGGTCTTTCTGCAGGTCGATGTTGGTTTTGATGCCTTCCACCAGCAGTTCGTCCAGCGCATTGCGCATGCGGGTCAGCGCAATGTCGCGATCGGCGCCCCAAGTGATCAGCTTGCCGATCAGCGAATCGTAATGCGGTGGAACGGTGTAGCCCGTGTAGAGGTGCGAGTCCATGCGAACGCCCAGGCCACCTGGGACGTGGAACAGCGTCACTTTGCCAGGAGACGGCATGAACGTGCGGGCGTCTTCGGCATTGATACGGCATTCGAAGGCATGCCCATTGAGCTGCACGTCTTCCTGGCGAATCGACAGCGGCATGCCGGCGGCGATGCGCAGCTGCTCCTTGACGATATCCACGCCGGTGACCATCTCCGTCACGGGGTGCTCTACCTGGACCCGGGTGTTCATCTCGATGAAGAAGAACTCACCCTCTTCGTAAAGGAACTCGAAGGTGCCGGCGCCGCGATAGTTGATCTCGATACAGGCCTGACGGCAGGCTTCCAGAACCTTGGCGCGTGCCTCGGGGTCCAGGCCGGGCGCTGGGGCCTCTTCCAGCACCTTTTGGTGGCGGCGCTGCAGGGAGCAGTCCCTGTCGAACAGGTGAATCGCGTTACCTTGGCCATCGGCAAGTACTTGCACTTCGACATGGCGAGGCTTCTCGAGAAACTTCTCCATATAGACCGTGCCGTCACCAAAAGCAGCATGCGCTTCGGTGCGGGTCACGGTAATGGCAGACAACAGGTGCCCTTCGGTATGCACCACGCGCATGCCACGCCCGCCGCCGCCCGCCGCGGCCTTGATGATCACCGGGTAGCCAATGCGGCGCGCTGTGGCGATGTTGGTGGCATCGTCATCGCCCAGTGGGCCATCCGAACCGGGAACCGTCGGTACGCCTGCTGCCTTCATGGCCTCGATGGCGCTGACCTTGTCGCCCATCAAGCGAATGGTCTCTGCGCGGGGGCCGATAAAGGTAAAGCCAGAGCGTTCTACCTGCTCGGCGAAGTTGGCGTTCTCGGAAAGGAAGCCATAGCCCGGGTGAATTGCGCTCGAATCCGTCACCTCAGCGGCGCTGATCAAGGCTGGGATGTTCAAGTAGGATTGCGCGGAAGCAGCAGGGCCGATGCAGACGGCTTCGTCTGCCAGGCGAACGTGCATCAGCTCGCGGTCGGCTTTGGAGTGAACCGCTACGGTCTTGATGCCTAGCTCTTTACACGCTCGCAAGATGCGTAGGGCTATCTCGCCGCGGTTCGCGATAAGTACCTTGTCCAGCATGGGAGAGTCCACCCGTATCGTAATGAAAGATTAAGCGAGGACGATCATGGGCTGATCGAATTCCACCGGCTCGCCATCTTCCACCAGAATGGCTTCGACCACGCCATCACGGTCGGCTTCGATCTGGTTCATCATTTTCATGGCTTCGACGATGCACACGGTGTCGCCTTGCTTCACGGTGTCGCCAACTTCAACGAAGGCCTTGGCGCCTGGGGCCGGGCTGCGGTAGAAAGTGCCGACCATGGGGGAGTTGACGGCTTCACCGCGATAGCTGGCACCTTGGGGTTCCGCTTCGGTGCTGGGGGCGCTTGGCGCAGGAGCCTGCGGCGCGTATGCGGGCTGGGCGTATTGCGGCATTGGCTGTGGCTGCCAGCTGACTCCATTCGGATGGCGGCTGATACGAACCGATTCTTCGCCTTCCTGAATTTCGATTTCGCTGATGTTGGACTCTTCCAGCAGCTCGATCAGCTTTTTGACCTTACGAATATCCATCTATATAGCCCCAAACGTTAATCAATAAAACACAACGCAGCAGGTTGAACCTGTCTGCTTGCGTGCGGCGCAGTAAACCTGATTTTAAAACGAGGAGAACGCTGCACGATGGTGAACGTTACCCCTGTGTCAACGCTAAAAGATGAGCTTTTTAGCAAATATGGCTGCGGAGTTTGCCGAAAAAGTAACGCACTGTCCAGTGGTTGCCTCAGACGTGGCTAATTTCGCAACTTAAACGACCGTTTGACGACGTTGGCGACAAAGCGCTAAAAAAATGGCCAGCGCACCGTACTGCGCTGACCATGTCATTCAGACTAGTGCAAGGCTAACCTTGCTGCCACCGCTTGAGTGAATCGAGGTGCTGCGTTAGTGCTTGTGCCGTGACTTCGCCCTGTATACGTGCGTCGCGCACTTCTTCGCCTTGATGAAAGAACAGCAGGCTGGGCGGGCCAAACAGGTCGAAATGATTCAATAGCTCTCTGCTGTTTGCGTTGGTATTGGTAACATCGACTGCGACACGCTGAAAATCGTTCAATTGCGCGGCTACTTGCGGATTGGGATAGACGTCTCGCTCCATTAATTTACAGGATATGCACCAGTCGGCAGTGAAGTGTACGAAGACTGGCTGATCGGATTGAGCAGCTTGTGCCAGCTGGGTTTGTAGCTCGCCCAGCGTACTAACCGTTTCAAACGGTAGTGCCGTTTCAGTGGTGGTGGTCGAGCTGCTGCCCAGCGTCAATGGGCGTAGTGGGTTGGTGCCACCCTGAGCCGCCCCCAGTACCAGGGCTATCCCCCAGGCAAGCAGCATCAGGCCCAGGGTTTGGCGTGCCTTGGCCCAGCCCGACGCGTGCTGGAGCGTCAAGGCTCCCAGCGTCAGGGCAGTCCCGATCGCCAGCGCTGCCCAGAGCAGCAGGCCGATGGAAGGT
>NZ_LFGT01000009.1:438482-452927 GCF_002078115.1 Halomonas sp. BC2
CGTGACGCACGGTGAAACCACTAGCACCGAGAGCGCTCCCGCCAGGGCCAGGCCTGCCGGGCCGCTGCGCTGGGCTCGCGCCTGCCAGGCGTCGACGGTGTTGGCCACTCGGGGAGAAACGCGTAGATCGAAGGCGCCGAACATGGCCAGCGCAAAGAGGGTGAACAGCAGTGCAAAGGTGATGAGCACCGGCGCTGACTGAAGATGTGCCTGCAGGTTCAAGCCTGCGCCAAACAGCCCCATCAGCACGCCCACCAGCGCATAGGTGCTGGCCATGCCCAGCACGTAGCTGGCTGACAGCACGAAAGCACGGGGTCTGGTCGGGTTTTGCCCTACCACGATGGAGGAGAGAATGGGAATCATGGGCAGCACGCAGGGCGTAAAGGTCAAGCCGATACCCGCCACAAAGAATAGCCCTAGCATCAAGGGCAGGCTGGCCTCGCTCATCAGGTGGCGAAAACGGCTGTCCTCGCTTTGCGGGGCAGTAAAGGCTGAGGGTTGGGCGATAGAGGACTGCGCGTCGCTTGTTGATGCAGTATTGGCTGGAGCATCCGTCCCCTGGTGTTCACTCCATTGGGCGAACTGGCTGGGGGGTGACGCTTGCGGAGCTTCCAGCGTTACCCGCTCTGGCGGGTAGCAAAGTCCGGCATCGGCACACCCTTGAAACGTCAGCTCGATATGGGCCGGGCCAGAATGGGGCGCGGAAAAGGGTACTTCGAACACCAGACTGTCGCGAAAGATATAGACGTCGCCCATGAACTCATCGTTGGTGAACGTGCCTTCGGCGATGAGCGGGTCTTCCAGGCGGAGATCATCCTGTAGGCTGGCAACCGCGAGCTGGTGCCGATAAAGATAGTACTCATCGGCAATGTCGATGCCGATATACAGCGTTTCTTCGTCATGCCAGGCGCTGGGTTGGAACGCCTCCATGACAGGCAGAAAATCGCTTTGATTACTGGACGAAAACCATTGGCCTTGCGCCAGCAATGGCAAGCAGGCCAGTAGGCAAAAAAGAGAGAAGCGTTTGAGCAGTAACACGAGGTTTCCTTACGCAGCGGTGTCGAGGCAACAATAGCACGCAGAATACCGTAACCGTTCGCCCAGGCGTAGCGGCTGCGGTGACGTGACGCGCTACTTCATGTTCGCTTAACCCAGTATGCAAAAGGCCGCCCGAAGGCGGCCTTGGACGAATCATGGCAGAACGTTTGCCACTTGAACGTCGACTCAGGACTTCTTGTAAGCCGCCACCGATTTTTCGATGGCCTTGCGAGCGGCTTCAACCCCTTCCCATGACTCTACCTTGACCCATTTGCCTTTCTCCAGGTCCTTGTAATTCTCGAAGAAGTGGGCAATCTGCTGGCGCAGCAGTTCTGGCAGGTCGGTGACTTCCTTGACGTCATCATAGAGGGCAGACAGCTTGGCATGAGGTACGCATACCAGCTTGGCGTCTTCGCCTGCTTCGTCAGTCATGTTCAGGATGCCTACCGGGCGGGCGCGAATGACACTGCCGGGAGCGACCGGGTAGGGGGTCACCACGAGTGCGTCGAGGGGGTCGCCGTCATCTGCCAGGGTGTGAGGGATGAAGCCGTAGTTGGCCGGGTAAAACATGGGGGTGGCCATGAAACGGTCAACCAACAGCGCACCCATATCCTTGTCGATTTCGTATTTGATCGGCGCGTGGTTGGCAGGAATTTCGATCGCCACATAGATATCGTTGGGCAGATCCTTTCCAGCGGGGATGTTATCGAAGTTCATCTTGAGTTCCTTGGCTTGGCTTATCTATTGCGATTGAGGCAGATGTCAAACAATTGATGCATTGCATTAATAGGGCAGAATTATACGAACATGACTGCCAGATTACCAATGCGACATAGGTGTTTGACGTTGATGAAGACAGGGGGCGGAGTGCTCTTTGATGGCCGACGCGACGTTTGGTGGGCATCGTTTCGGCGTCGCAGCGTGTATCATGTCGCCGTGTGATCGTGGCAAGGACCTTTATGTCCAGGAGGATGAGTTGGCGCACGCCCAGTTGCTAATCAGTTATGGTCAGGCTTTCGTTGCCCCGCAGCGCCGCCAGCATCGCAGCTCCATGTCGGTGCGCCTGCCGGATGCGCCCGTATTGAAATCGAAAGGTGGCTGTGCCGTCATCAGCGACTCGCTGTCGCGCAATACCATGGCCAAGCAGGCAGGTGATCTAAGCGTGCGTGGCTTTTTGTCCGACTATTACTCCACCCCCGAGCACTGGGATACCAAGACCTCTGCCACCCGTGTCTTGAGGGCGCTCAACAGCTGGTGTTATAGCCAGAGTCAGCACGTCAAGGAAGGCGGTTTTGTGTCCTCCATGTCTGCCCTGGTATTGCTTGGCCGCGAAGGGCACCTGTTTCATATGGGGGACACGCTGGTCTTTCGTCTGCGTGGGGCCGAGTTCGAACAGTTGACTCGTGACCATGTAACCGACGTGGGGGGGTACCGCTATCCTTCTCGGGCATTGGGCATGGATGGCAGCCTGGACATCGATTACACCCATCTGCCGCTCAAGCAGGGAGATTTTTTCGTCTTCACCACCCAGGCCGTGCGCGGCACGCTCATGCCGTCTGACTATGTGCGCTTGATTCGTGAAGATGCCAGCGATCTCGATGCGGCCTGTGAGCGCCTGGCCAGCGAGGCCAAGCAGCGCGCCCAGGAGCGAGGTTATGGGGGTGAGCAGTTCTGCTTCCAGATACTGCGGGTCGATGAGCTGCCGGAAGAGCCCAGCGATACCCCCAGTATGCTGTATGGAGACCTGCCCATTCCTCCGGAACTGGCGGTAGGCGAGCGGCTGGATGGCCTCGAAATACAGGCGGTGCTGTCGCGAAACGCCCAGTCCAGGGTCTACCGCGTGCGCGACGTGCACAGCGACCGTATCATGGTCATGAAAGCGCCAAGCCCGGAGCTTTCGCTGCGCAACGCCTACCTGGAGCACTTCCTGCTGCAGCAGTGGGTAGTCGAGCGAGTCAACTCCCCCTTTGTGGTCAAGGTCATGGAGCTGTCGCGTCCACGCCGCTATCTCTACTATCTCATGCAGAACGTGGAGGGCGAGACGTTGCGTGAGTGGGCGCAGCGCCACCCTCAAGCCAGCTTGAACCAGCGTCTGGACATTGCCAACCAGCTGGGCAAGGCGGTACAGGCACTGCACCACCGAGATATCATTCATCAGCAAATCAACCCGGATAATGTACTGATCGACCAGCACGGTAAAGTCGTGCTGACCGACTTCAGCGCCTGCCACATGCGCGAGGTGGATGGCCATCGCCAATCCGGCGACCTGCTGCGACAGGTGGGGCTTTGCGAGCATACGGCGCCTGAGTATGCGCTGGGCGACACCATAGGCCGCCGCAGCGACCAGTATTCGCTGGCTTCGACCGTTTACTGGTTACTGACCGGTGAGCTGCCGTACCTGTTGACACCTAACCGCCTGCGCAGCCATACCGATCTTGAAGAGCTGGCCTATCGCAGCGCGCGTACCACCAATCCTGAGATTACCCCGGAGCTGGATGAGGCGCTGCGTCGAGCCCTGGACCCCCAGCGAGCGCTGCGTTTTCGTCGCATGTCGGAGTTTCTCTACGCACTGCGTGTGCCCTTGGGGCGTTTGCCGGTACGCGAAGAGTCGCGCCCAGAAGCTCGGCGGTTCTGGCAGGGGGTAGCGGGCATTCTTCTGCTGCTGTTGGTGCTCTCCTGGCTGTTGCGCTAGATCAAAACGCAGAAGGGATGGCCTGGGCCATCCCTTCTAGCGCGACTGCGGGCCGTTCAGGTCGTATTACAGCGTGAACGTGGGCAGTTTCTGCGCCACTTTCGCCAGCTTCAGCTTGGCGACTTTGGGCAGGCCATTTTCGAAGGGCGGGAAGTCTTCGCCTTGAATCAGCGGGGACAGGTAATCGCGGCACTGCTGAGTGATGTCGAAGCCACTTTCGCTGATGAAGTCACGTGGCATGAACTTTTCCTGGTTAGCGATTTGTGCCAAGGGAGCAGAGATCACGTCCCATTGGTACGGGGTCTGAGAGATGCGACGAATCGCCGGCATCATGGAGTTCTTGCCTGCCAGCGCCAGCGTCACGGCTTCGCGGCCCACGGCATAGGCCTGCTCCACATCGGTTTTGGAAGCCAGGTGGCGCGCCGCCCGCTGCAGATAGTCAGCCACGGCCCAATGGTACTTGTAACCCAGGTCCTGCTTGATCATGCCCGCCAGAGTGGGCGCTACACCGCCCAGCTGGCGGTGGCCAAAGGCGTCGGTGTTGCCTGCATCGGCCAGGAAGGTGCCGTCTTCGTAGCGTGCCCCTTCAGATACCACGATGACGCAGTAGCCGTACTTCTTGACGCTCTCATCGACCCTGGCCATGACCGCTTTGCGGTTGAATGCCACCTCGGGGAAGATGATCAGGTGAGGCGGTTCACCTTCGCCTTCCCCTGCCAGACCACCCGCTGCTGCAATCCAGCCTGCATGACGCCCCATGACCTCAAGCACGAATACCTTGGTAGACGTGGCACACATCGAGGCGATGTCCAGAGACGCTTCGCGAGTAGAAGTGGCAATGTACTTGGCCACGCTACCAAATCCGGGGCTGTTGTCGGTGATGGGCAGATCGTTGTCGACGGTTTTCGGTACGTGAATGGCGGTCAGTGGATAGCCCATTTTTTCCGATAGCTGAGACACCTTGAGACACGTGTCGGCGCTATCACCTCCGCCGTTGTAGAAGAAGTAGCGAATATCGTGGGCTTTGAAGACCTCGATCAAGCGCTCGTACTGGGTGCGATGAGTATCGATATCCTTGAGCTTGTAGCGACATGAGCCAAAAGCACCGCCCGGGGTGTGGCGCAGGGCAGCAATGGCGTCGTCGCTCTCCTGGCTGACGTCGATCAGGTCTTCAGTCAGGGCGCCGATGATGCCGTTATGGCCGGCATACACCTTGCCGATCTGATCGGGGGCTTGCCGACACGCTTCGATCACGCCGCAGGCGCTGGCATTGATGACGGCGGTAACGCCACCGGACTGGGCATAAAAGGCATTGTGCAGGGCCATGGAACGTTTCGTCTCCTGAGCGAGTGTCGTGTTGCTAGCTAAATGAGTTTTCGGGGTATCAGTAAATGCTGCGGAGTTTAGCCTAAAGCCGTTGCCACTGCATTACACGCAGGGCAAGGCTGCTGGAGCTACTCCTCGCCTGCGTCCATGGCTTGCTCTTTCAACGCCAGCTGCCAGCCGCCCAGATCCTTGTAGCGATTGACCATGGCGCAGAATAGTTCGGCGGTGCGCTCGGTATCATAACGGGCGGAGTGAGCCGATTTGTTGTCGAATTCGATGCCCGCCGCACGACAGGCGCGTGCCAGCACGGTCTGGCCGTAAACGAAACCCGCCAGGGTCGCTGTATCGAAACTCGAGAACGGATGAAACGGGTTGCGCTTGACGCCACACCGATTGGCGGCTGCGTTCAGAAACCCTTGATCGAACGCCGCGTTGTGGCCTACCAGAATGGCGCGAGAGCAGCCATGCGCCTTGATGGACTTGCGAATGGGGCGAAAGATTTCCCCCAACGCCTCGGACTCGCTCAAGGCGACCTGGCGGCGCAGCGGGTCATCCAGGTTGATACCCGTGAAATCGAGAGCCGATTGCTCCACATTGGCCCCCTCGAAGGGGTGAATATGGTAAGCATAGGTGGCGTCGGGCAGTAGATTGCCTTCCGGGTCCATGGTGAGCGTCACAGCGGCAATTTCCAGTACGGCATCCGTCTGGGCATTGAATCCCCCCGTTTCCAGGTCAATGACCACCGGCAGGTAACTGCGAAAACGCTGGGCCATCAGATCGCGGGCAATTGCCTCGCTCATGCAGCTCTCCTTAGTAAAGCGAGTAATCGAACACAGTGGCGGTTATGGGGAGTCGCCACGAATGTGCTGATTCTAGCAGCTTTGGGCCCAAGGCGTCGTTGACGGTATTCGCTGGGCAACGAGAGCGCTATACTGGGTGCCAGGAGTGATGGGTAGCGCCCGAGCGTGCTACCGATTCTGGTGAACTGCGTTCATATTCAAGAGGAGCAAAGAATGTCCGATGTCAAAAAGGTTGTGCTGGCATATTCAGGCGGCCTGGACACATCCGTTATCGTCAAGTGGTTGCAAGAGACCTACAACTGCGAGGTAGTGACCTTCACTGCCGACATCGGTCAAGGTGAGGAAGTCGAGCCCGCGCGTGCCAAGGCCCAGGCGCTGGGTGTCAAGGAAATCTATATCGAAGACCTGCGTGAAGAGTTCGTGCGCGATTACGTCTTCCCCATGTTCCGTGCCAACACCATTTATGAAGGCGAATACCTGCTGGGTACTTCCATCGCTCGCCCGCTGATTGCCAAGCGGTTGATCGAAATCGCCAACGAAACCGGCGCCGACGCCATTTCCCACGGTGCGACCGGCAAAGGCAACGACCAGGTGCGTTTCGAGCTGGGCGGCTATGCGCTCAAGCCGGGCGTCAAGGTCATCGCGCCCTGGCGCGAGTGGGACCTCACTTCCCGCGAGAAGCTGATGGCCTACTGCGAAGAGCACAATATCCCGGTGGATTTCTCCAACAAGAAGAAGAAATCCCCGTACTCCATGGATGCCAACCTGCTGCACATCTCCTACGAAGGCGGCATTCTGGAAGACCCATGGGCCGAAGCCGAAGAAGACATGTGGCGCTGGAGCGTTTCACCGGAAGCCGCCCCTGAGCAGCCCACCTACGTCGAGCTGACCTTCGAGCAAGGCGATATCGTGGCCATCGATGGCGAGCCGTTGAAGCCCCATGAAATCCTCGAAAAGCTCAACAAGCTGGGCGGCGACAACGGTATCGGTCGTCTGGATATCGTCGAAAACCGCTATGTGGGCATGAAGTCTCGCGGCTGCTACGAAACTCCCGGAGGCACGATCATGCTGCGTGCCCACCGCGCCATCGAGTCGCTGACGCTGGACCGTGAAGAAGCACACCTGAAAGATCAGCTGATGCCCAAGTACGCCGAAGTGATCTACAACGGCTACTGGTGGAGCCCCGAGCGTCGCATGCTGCAGGCGGCCATTGACGAAACGCAGAAAAACGTTTCAGGCGTCGTGCGCATGAAACTCTACAAGGGCAATGCCACGGTGGTGGGCCGCAAATCCGAGCAGTCGCTGTTCGACGAGTCCATTGCCACCTTCGAAGACGATGCCGGTGCCTACAATCAGAAAGATGCCGAAGGCTTCATCAAGCTGAACGCACTGCGCCTGCGCATTGCGGCAGGTAAAGGTCGCCAGCAAAGCTAGTCTCTTCCCTTGTGGCCAGCCCCGGTGGGTTGGTCACTCTTTCCTGGAGTGGTCATGTTTAAAAAACTACTTGCGGGCCTGTTTGGGTCAAGCGATGAGCGTGGAGGCGCTTCGGGCACCAAGGCGGCAGAGCCTGTTGCCTACAAAGAGTACCTGATCATTTCCCAGCCGGATGACCAGAGTGGCCAGTACCGTGTCAGCGGTGTGATTCGTAAAGCCATTGCGGGTGATAGCGTTCAAGAGCACCGTTTCGAGCGTTCTGACATGCTGCCAGGGCGTGATGCCTGCGATGCGCTGATGGTCAGCAAGGCGCAGCGCTTCATCGATGAGGTGGGGGACGCGATGTTCGAACCGGACCCCCGTCGTGAAAGCGGTACCCCTAACTAAGCTGTGAATCCATCAAGGCACGCGCTTCAGCGGCCGCTTTCAGCATGAACTCTGCGGGCACGCTCGTCAGGACGGCGCCCTGCTCACAGGCCGCTATATCCACCAGCAGTTGCCTCAGTGCGCCGGCATAGCTTGCCAGCGCCTTGTGTATGCTCTGGCTCAGGGGCAGCTCCTGCAGCATGTCAGCCATTTCAATCCCCAGTATGACCGGCATGCGCGAAAACAGCCCGACGATAAAGGCCTCTTCTGCGTCCAGTCCGCGCTGCTCCGCCAAGGCCTCACAGCCAAAAGCGCGCGTCAGCCCATTGATCAGGTTGACCTTGCTGGCCGGATTGTTGCCTGCCAGCATGACGATCGATACCAGGGTGCGTAGCTCCTTCAACCCAATAATGTGAATACAATCCAGCAGCTTGTAGGCGGGACGCTGTGCGGCTTTTTCGGCGGAATTGGCTCGCTTCAACACCGCATTGAGCAAGTACGGGTCGCGGGCAATCAGCGTGCTCAGTGCAGGCAAACGAACCCGGTCGCTGTAAAGCTGCGCCAGTAGCTGCATCTGATTGGCGCGCGAGGTGCTATGTCGCCGGGTTCTGGTGGTTTGAATTTTTGGACGCTGATAGAAATAGCCCTGGAAAAGACTAAAACCGAGCGCTTTGCACTGCTCGAATTCGTCATGGGTTTCGACCCGCTCTGCCAGCAATGTGTAGCCCTGCCGGTGGAGAGACGAAATCATATCAACGGGCAAGCCCACCGAAATATCGAATTTGACGATATCGGCAAAGGCCATCAGCCCTTGATTGGCTGAGTGGGGCTCTACGTCATCCAGCGCCAGTCGATAGCCCTGCTTTTTCAGCCGCCTGAGAGCGTCGGTCAAGGGTTCGCTGGGCTGCGTGTCTTCCAGAATTTCGATGACGATTTGATCCGCAGGAAGGCCAGCTAAATCGGGGTTCAACAGCCAGTCATGGGAAGCGTTTATAAACAGCTGACGTTGGCCGCAGAGCTTATCGAGACCGATTTCATAAATGGCGACGGCACAGGCGCGAGCCGTCGCTTGAACGTCGTCCATAATGACGGCACTCCCCGCGCTGGCGCTTCCCCGGTAGAGTAACTCATCCGCGACATGCTGCAGCTGCACGTTGACGATGGGCTGGATAGCGATCGTGTAATGGTCGCTCTCGATATCGATAAGTTCTGACCCGCTCAACATGATACAGCTCCAGCATAGAGACATAACGGCGTACAAGGATCCAAAGAATACCGTATAATTGCGGGAACATACTAGTTACATCACAACACATTGCGTTGACAAAAAGAGAGGCGTTACTTGAAGGTTAGGGCGGGTAACTCGATCGACATCCGAGTGCCACCCAAGGGCGAGGCCTCTGCCCACAATTTTCCCCCGAGATGCAGAACGATGGCACGGCTGATGGGTAATCCCAGCCCACTGCCTTTGGGTCGCTGTGGGCTGGAGTGTCCGTTGCGCTGCAACTGATAGAACTTTTCGAAAACATGCTCCCTTTCTTCTTCGGGAATGCCTGGCCCATTATCGTCCACGCTCAGGCGAAAATGATCTTCATAGGCTTCTACGCTTAGCATTATCTCGGGATGGGTGTGGTGCGCGAACTTGCGCGCGTTTTCCAGCAGATTGATGATCACCTGTTCCAGCCTGTCGGGGTCGGCTTCTACCATGGCAGTCTCGGGCTGCACCACCAATTCAAAGGTCAGGGCTTCTTCTTGATGCAAGCGGGCCAGTGCGTCGCTGCTTTGTCGGGCTAATACCACCAGATCGACGGGTTGGGGTGACATGGTGAAACGACCACTTTCCAGGCGCGCCAGATCGAGTATTTCCTCAATCAGCCGGGAGAGTCGCTCACTTTCCTGCACCATGATGGTCAGGAACTGATGGCGCTTGTCATCGCTGATGTC
Source organism: Halomonas sp. BC2 (assembly GCF_002078115.1). Lineage (NCBI taxonomy): Bacteria > Pseudomonadati > Pseudomonadota > Gammaproteobacteria > Oceanospirillales > Halomonadaceae > Halomonas > Halomonas sp. BC2. The sequence goes on from NZ_LFGT01000009.1 coordinate 448,083, forward strand.
CGAAGTGTCGCGCAATATTTCGGCAAACGAGCGAATCGACGTCAGGGGGGTTCGTAACTCATGGCTGACCATGGCCACGAACTCATCTTTCATCCGGTCCAGCTCGCGCAGCCGCTCATTGGCACTGCGCAGTTCCTTGCCCACCCGGGCCAGCTCCTGGGATTTCTGCTCAAGGCGCCGGTTGTACTCCAGCGTCTGTGACGTGGTATCCAGAATGCTCAGCACCGAGGCGACGTCCAGCGCTTCACCGCGCAGCACCGAATTGATCAACACGCTGGCGGAGGCACTGCCCAGCGAGCCTGCCAGCGCCTGCTCGGCCCGCGTGATCAGCGCGCTGGAAGCAGGCTGTGTTTTATTCAGCGGCCCATGTTGGGTAAACACGCGCTCAGTGGCCGTACTGCCCAGGTAGCGGATGAGCAGGGCGTGTAGGGCGCCTTCTGTGGTTTCCCCCCGCCACAGAGAGGTCGTGTGCAGGTCCGGATGCATGGCGCCGGTGAAGAGCGCTGCCTGGGTCTGCTCCAGCGGCGTGGGCCGGGTAAACAGCGACACACCCACCAGCAGTCCCACATTGCACAGCATGCTCCAGAACAGTGAGTGGGTATAAATATCCCAGCCGGTCAGGCCCAGCAGGGCATAGGGCGACAGCCACGCTAGCCCCCAGGGGCCCTGGGTGATCAGCGCGCTATCCAGCCATCCCGATTGAGCAAAGCCCGGCAGCAGCAGGGTGTAGAACCAGACAATAAAACCTGCTATCAGAGCTGCGGCTGCCCCTTGGTGGGTGGCGCCGCGCCAGTAAAGGCCAATCAGCAGCGCGGGGGCAAATTGAGCGACGCCCGCAAACGAGACCAGTCCAATGGTGACCAGGCTGTAAGTGTCGCCAATCAGTGCGTGGTAGAGATACCCCATCAGCAGAATCACGACGATGGCGATTCGGCGTATCCCCAGCAGCCAATCGGCCAGCTTGCCGTGGCTGCCGATATAGAGCCCTTTGACCTTGAGCAACAGCGGCATGACCAGTTGGTTGCTCACCATGGTAGAGAGCGCGATGGTTTCCACGATCACCATCCCCGTAGCCGCGGACAGCCCACCGATGAACACCAGCAAGGGCAGGCCCTCGAGACCTGCGGAGAGAGGCAGCGTCAGCACGAAGCTGTCCGGGTCTCCGGCATCCAGCAGCAGCCCCGCCAGGGCAATGGGAATCACGAACAGGTTGATCAGCAGCATGTAGAGCGGAAACAGCCAGCTGGCGCGAATCAGGTGCTGCTCATCGACGTTCTCGACGACCAGTACCTGGAACTGACGTGGCAGGGTCAAAAAAGCCAGAAACGCGAGCAGCAGCATGCCCACCCAGCCGGTGGCCCCGCCGGGTACACTCTCCAGCCGCATGGCGTTGGCCAGCTCCGGCATGGCCGCGGCCTGCGCGAACAGGGCGGCAGGCCCCTCGAACAGCACGAAGGTGACGAAGATGCCTACCGCTAGAAACGCCACCAGCTTGACCAGCGATTCGACCGCAATGGCCGCGACCATGCCCTCATGGCGCTCGCTGGCATCCAGATGCCGAGTGCCGAACAGAATGATGAACACGGCCAGTACCATGGCGATCCAGAACGAGCGATCACTCCAGAACCGCTCGGTGGCCAGGGTCGCGTCGGCACTCAACGGGTAATTCATCAGCACTGCATGGCTGACCGTGATCGCCTTGAGCTGCAGCGCGATATAAGGCGTGATGGTAATCAAGGCCATAAGGGCCACCAGAGCACCCAGCAGAGAACTCTTGCCATAACGAGCACTGATAAAGTCGGCAATCGAGGTGATCCGCTGCTGAGCCGCAATGCGCACCATCTTGCGCAGCGTGAAAGGCGCCAGCAGCATGGCCAGCGTTGGCCCCAGATAGATGAGCAAGAAGCTAGGGCCAAACTGCGCGGCCCGGCCCACGCTGCCGTAAAAGGTCCAGGCGGTACAGTAGACCGCAATGGAGAGCGCATACACCGTGGGCGAGCCAATCAGCGAGCGCCCCTGTTCGGCGCGGCGGTCTCCCCAGGCGGCCACCATGAACAGCAGTGCCAAGTAGCTGAAGGCAGCGCCAATCACCACCAGGTCGGTACGCATGGTCATCGCCGCTTGGGCGCTTCCACCAGCCAGGCGGTCATGCCGATCAGCGCGCCCCAGACCACGAACAGGTAGAGCGGCAGCCAACCCAGTGAAGAGGGCAAACGGTCCATGATCAGCAGGGCGGGCGGACAAAACAGCAGCAAGGCCAGTATGATCAAGGCGATCAATCTTTCCTGACGTCGGGAGAGCGGGCGGGAGGTTTTCATGAAGCGCTGGCATCCTCACGGTCGAAGGCATTGGCCTGCAGGGCTAGCAGCTCCTCCAGGGTATCGATACCTCTGGCTTCCAGCCGGGGCAGCAGCGCCAACCATAGCTCCGCCGTGACGCGGGCATCGCCCAGCGCCGTATGCCGCGTGCCGGGGGGAAAGTGCAGATCGTAGCGCTTGGCAAGGGTATCCAGGTCGTGACCATCCAGCGCTTCGTCCAGTGCTCTGGAGATCAACAGCGTATCGAGCACCGGCATGTCAAAGCGCACGCCGTGGCCGCTGATGGCCAGCATGTCGAAGGCGGCGTTGTGGGCCAGCAAGACGGCATTGTCCACATAGGCGCTGAACCAGGTCAGCACGCTGTCCAGCGTGGCAGCCCCCGCCACATCGGCATCGGTAATGCCGTGGATGACCGTGCTGGCTGCCGGAATGGGACGTTGGGGGTCGACGTAATGGTTGAAAACGTCACTGGCCAACAGCCGGCCATTGACGATACGGCACGCCCCCAGGCTGATCACCGTATCGCCTCGACGCAGCTCCAGTCCGGTGGTTTCCGTATCGAAGGAGACGATATCCAGGTTGCGCAAGCGTCGGTTGGCCAGCGCATCATCCGGGGCAGGCAGCTGGGCAATGCCGAAGTCATGAAACTCGGGCCGTGGCGGGGCGGGTTCACGGGGGGCGTCGGTACGCTCTATGGTGGGTAGCGGCATGCGCAAACGCGCGTGGCGCTTGTCGCTGTCGGCAACGCTCCAGATATCGGCGGCGTGCTGGCGAAGGATGTCGGCCACCGATGGCCCTAGCGGCAGCGCCGTCAGTCGCTCTTCACGCCAGCGTACCAGCTCGCTCTCGGGCACGGGAGGGCCTTGCCAGATCAGGTCGACGTAAACGCGTTTCTGATGATGGCTCAGCTCACCCTCGAAGCCGCCGCTGGGCAAGTGACTATGTAAATAGCGTACCAATGAGTTGAACAGCTCGATCAGAGCGGGAGCATCGCCCTTGAACCAGGCAGGCATGCCAATAGGGGTGATCAGCCGATGGGCAGGGTCCAGGCGTTCATCCAGGGATTGCCAGAAATCATTGGACCACATGGGCCGCAAGCGCTCGCCGTGGTACTGCATGTCTTCGAGGAGCGTGGCCATTCTGGCGACCTGCTGGTTCAGGCCATGGCTCTCTTCATGAATGACCTGCTCCAGGCGTTCTCTTAATGCAGGGTCCTGGGGCAGAGTGCCCAGCTGTCGAATCACATCCGCTGCGCTGCCCAGACTGGCAGAGTGCTGGCGTAGCGATGGCAATAGACTGCCAAGGTCGGCACGCACGCCCATCTCATTGTTCCATGCCGTGGTGGCATCGCTGCACGTGACCAGGGTTTCTTTCTCGCTACCCGGCACGCGACGAATCACCACTTTTAGCCAGCGCTGCTCGCAGGGGGCCAGCAGTTCGCGGGGAGAGCCATCGTCCGGTAGCTGGGTCAGGGCATGCTCCAGACCAACGGTGGGCAGCAGCGTGTCGAGACGTTTACCAAGCCCCAGCCCCGTGTGCCCGGCAAAGAAGTCCTCGGCAGCCTGGTTGAACAGCATGACTCGCCGATGGCGGTCGCAGAGCAGTAGCGGCGTTTCCAACACTTGCAAAAGGGTTTCCAGCTCCTGGCGTATGCGGGTGGCGCTACGCGCACCCTCTGCATGAGCGGTGGCCAACCGCCCCCGGTCAGCGCGCCAGCTCTGGCTGAGGCGCCGCAAATCCGGGCCGAGGCCCTTCAGCCAACCTTCGGGGGTGTTCTCGTCCTGGGCATCCGGGTTGGCCACCCAGCGAGCCAGCTGGGCCTGAAGGTGACGCAGCGGTGTAAACAGCATGCGTTCGAGCAGCAGCCCGACCAGAAAAATCGTCATGCCGCCAGAGAAGCTGCCCAGCCAGAGCGCGGCGCGCCCAGCCCCCGAGAGGTTCAACTGGGCATCGAGCCAGGCGGCAAAAATAGCCCCGCCGAGGAGGCTGATCCCGCTCAACAGCAGCCATACGCCCATGAGTCGCTGGCGTTTGGGTAACCCTTTGCCGGTCATGATGTTCGCTCACCCAGCAGGGATTTGACCTTTTCCACCAGTTGTTGAGTGGAAAAGGGCTTGGTCACGTAGTCGTCCGCTCCCAGCGCCAGGCCTTTCTCGCGCTCTACCTCGCGGCCGTGGGCGGTCAGCATGATGACTGGCAGCCGCTGGGTCGTTGCTTGCTGTTCACGCTGGCGCAGCTGCTCGAGCACTTCGAAGCCGCTGATGCCGGGCAGGCTGATATCCAATAACAGCAGGTCGGGGGAGGCATCTTCCAGACGTAAAAGTGCGCTTTCTCCATCCTCGGCAGTCACGACTTCGAGTCCGGCATGGGACATCAAGAACTCCAGAGACAGGACAATATTGGGTTCATCGTCGACCACTAAGACTTTGGCCATGGAGGGCTCCTGATAACGCAACGTTATTATTGGTTCTTGAAGAAGTTTAGGTAGCCAAGCCGAGCCCGCCAAGACGACCTTCGATGAGTATTA
>NZ_LFGT01000010.1:0-19638 GCF_002078115.1 Halomonas sp. BC2
CGGGGAGGACGTCAAAAGCCCGCTCAAGGCTGTTCACCACGTGGTTCCTGCCCTCTATTTATCGTGCCAGTAGGGGCTCTGTCACTATCTGCGGCTTTAGTCGTTTGACAACTGCGTTATAATGGGCGTTTTGCGACCCCAGCGGGTAGCGGCGACAGCGCCCTGGGGCATCACGCTTTCTTGTCACGGATACCCTATGAAAAGCGCAGAACTCAGACAGGCCTTTCTCGATTATTTCGAACAGCAAGGGCATACCGTCGTACCCACCGGCTCACTTGTGCCGGGCAACGACGCGACGCTGCTCTTCACCAATGCGGGCATGGTGCCCTTCAAGGACGTTTTTCTAGGCCGAGATCCGCGCCCCTACGTTCGTGCGGCGTCTTCACAGCGCTGCGTGCGTGCTGGCGGCAAGCACAACGACCTGGATAACGTCGGCTATACCGCGCGCCACCACACCTTCTTCGAGATGCTCGGCAATTTCAGCTTTGGCGACTATTTCAAGCGTGATGCCATCCGCTTTGCCTGGACGTTCCTGACCGAGCGTCTGGGGCTGCCTGCCGAAAAGCTGTGGGTCACGGTGTTCACCGAAGATGACGAGGCCTACGCCATCTGGGCCGATGAGATTGGCGTGCCGCATGATCGCATTGCGCGCATTGGTGCCAAGGACAACTTCTGGCAGATGGGTGACACCGGCCCCTGTGGCCCATGTTCCGAGATCTTCTTCGATCACGGCCCGGAAGTCTGGGGTGGCCCGCCCGGAACGCCTGAGGAAGACGGTGACCGTTTCATCGAAATCTGGAACCTGGTCTTCATGCAGTACGACCGTTCAGCGGATGGCACGCTGCACCCGCTGCCCAAACCGTCGATCGATACCGGCATGGGGCTGGAGCGCGTGGCGGCGGTGATGCAGGGCGTTCACTCCAACTACGAGATCGACCTGTTCCAGAACCTGCTGCAAGCCGCTGCCAAGGCCACCGGGCATCCGGACACGACGACGCCCTCGCTGCGTGTGATTGCCGACCATATCCGCTCCTGCGCCTTCCTGATTGCCGACGGCGTCCTGCCTTCCAACGAAGGGCGCGGCTACGTACTGCGTCGTATCATCCGTCGCGCCATTCGCCATGGCCACAAGTTGGGTGCGGCCGAGCCGTTCTTCCACAAGCTGGTGAGCGCGCTGGATGCCGAAATGGGCGATGCCTACCCCGAGCTGCGTGAGGCCAGCGAGCAGATTGCCCGCGTGCTGCTGAAAGAGGAGGAGCAGTTCGCCCGTACGCTGGATCACGGCATGGGGCTGCTGAATGCTGCGCTGGAAGAGCTGCAAGGCGACGTGCTGCCCGGTGAGACTGTGTTCAAGCTGTACGATACCTACGGTTTCCCCTTCGATTTGACCGCCGACGTGTGCCGCGAGCGGGAAGTCACCCTGGATGAAGAGGGCTTCCAGCGTGAGCTGGAGGCGCAGCGTGAACGTGCCCGCGCCGCCAGCCAGTTCGGTGCCGACTACACCGCCTCCATCGACCTGGAAGGCGAGACGCAGTTTACCGGCTACGATCAGCTGGTCGATAAGGCCACCGTGATGGCACTCGTGGATAGCGAAGGCAATGCACTGGCGGCCCTGGAAGCGGGCCAGAAGGGCACCGTGGTGCTGGATCGCACGCCGTTCTATGGCGAGTCCGGCGGCCAGGTAGGCGACACAGGCTACCTGCACGTCGACGGTGGCCGCTTCCAGGTCACCGATACCCAGAAGCAGCGCGGCCATCACCTGCATCAGGGTGTGATGGTGGAAGGCTCGCTGAGCGTGGGTGCCAGCGTGCGCGGCGAGGTGGATGCCAGCCTGCGTACTGCCACGCTGCGCAACCACTCGGCGACCCACCTGCTGCACGAAGCACTGCGCATGGTGCTGGGGGATCACGTTCAGCAGAAGGGCTCGCTGGTCAACGCCGAGCGCCTGCGCTTCGACTTCAGCCACTTCGAACCGATGACCGCTGAACAGATTGCCGAAGTGGAGCGCATCGTCAACGCCCAGATTCTGGCCAATGCGCCAACGAAAATCGAACAGATGAGCCTGGCTGAGGCCAAGGCCAAAGGCGCGGCGGCGCTGTTCGAAGCGAAATACGCCGATAGCGTGCGCGTACTGACCATTGGTGCCGATGACTTCTCCATCGAACTGTGTGGCGGTACTCACGTGAGCCGCAGTGGTGACATCGGCTGCTGCCACGTGATCAGTGAAGTGGGCATCGCTTCCGGCGTGCGCCGTATCGAAGCGATTACCGGGGAAAACGCGCTGGCCTACTTCCGCGAGCAGGAGGCCCGCGTACAGCGCTTGGGCGAGCGTCTGAAAACCAAGCCCGAGCAGGTGGAAGCACGCGTGGAATCGCTGGTCGAGCGCAACCGCAGCCTGGAGAAAGAACTGGAGCAGCTGAAGGCCAAGCTGGCCAGCGCGGCAGGTAGCGACATGCTCAGCCAGGTGCAGGAAGTGGCGGGTGTGAAGCTGCTGGTCACCCAGCTCGAAGGCGTCTCTGGCAAGGACCTGCGCGGCGTGTTGGATCAGCTCAAGAACAAGCTTGGCTCGGGCGTCATCATGCTGGGCGTAGCCGATGCCGATGCTGGCAAGGTCAGTCTTATTGCAGGTGTCACGGCTGATCTGACCGGCCGTGTGAAGGCTGGCGAGCTGGTCAACCATGTGGCGTCGCAGGTTGGCGGCAAAGGAGGCGGTCGCGCCGACATGGCTCAGGCGGGTGGTAGCCAGCCCGATGCGCTGCCCGGAGCGTTGAATAGCGTTCCGGCCTGGTTGGAAAACACGCTTAGCTAAATGAGAAGGCCGGTGGCATTATTTGCTACCGGCCTTTTTGTACGTCAGGAAAATTGGCAATAACAACATTCACCCTCCATTCCCGAACGTAAAGGAAAAACGGCATATGGCACTATACGTACAGAAGTTCGGCGGCACTTCGGTGGGCTCTGTCGACCGTATCAAAGCCGTGGCGGAAAAGGTCAAGGGCTTTCGTGATCAGGGGCACCAGGTCGTCGTCGTCGTCTCTGCGATGAGTGGCGAAACCAACCGCCTGACCGATATGGCGCATGCCCTGAACGAAGACCCCGCCCCGCGTGAAATGGATATGCTGCTCTCGACAGGCGAGCAGGTCACCATCTCTCTGCTGGCTATGGCGCTGCAGCACATTGGCGTCTCGGCAACCTCGCACACCGGCGCACAGGTAGGCATTCATACCGATAGCGCGTATACCAAAGCGCGTATCCAGCGTATCGAAACCGACGATCTGAAAGCCGATCTGGACGCTGGCAAGGTCGTGGTGGTCGCCGGTTTCCAGGGGGTGGACGAAAACGGCAACATCACCACGCTGGGGCGTGGCGGCTCGGACACCACTGGTGTGGCGCTGGCAGCGGCCCTGGGGGCTGATGAGTGCCAGATCTATACCGATGTGGACGGTGTTTACACCACCGACCCGCGTGTCTGCTCCAAGGCTCAGCGCCTGGAGAGCATCACGGTAGAGGAAATGCTGGAACTGGCCAGCCTGGGCTCCAAAGTGCTGCAGATTCGCGCGGTGGAATTCGCTGGCAAGTACAACGTACCGCTGCGGGTTCTGTCGAGCTTTGAAGATGGCCCTGGCACCCTGATTGTTGCAGACTCTGACCAAGACGAGGACTCTATGGAAGAACCGCTAATCTCCGGTATCGCGTTTACCAAGAACGAAGCCAAGCTGACGCTGCTGAATACCCCCGATGTGCCCGGCGTTGCCTCGCGTATTTTAGGTCCGATTGCCGACGCCAACATTGAAGTGGACATGATTGTCCAAAATGTAGCACCGGCAGGTGATTACACCGATTTCACCTTCACGGTGGCAAAAGGTGACTACAAGGCCACCAAGAAGCTGCTGGAAGAGACCGTCATTCCCGATCTGGGCGGCGGTGAACTGCGCGGCGACGACAACATTGCCAAAGTGTCGCTGGTAGGTGTCGGTATGCGTTCACATGCCGGCGTAGCATCGAAGATGTTTCGCGTGCTGGCCGAAGAGAACGTGAATATTCGTATGGTATCGACGTCTGAAATCAAGATTTCCGTGGTGATCGACGAAAAACACATGGAACTTGCGGTCAATGCCTTGCATAAGGCATTTGGCTTGGATAAGGCCGATAGCGAATCTGAATAACACTTGTCCCTCAAACCTTCTACGCTGAGGGTACTCGCTGCCGTGTGGTGGTGGGCTTCCATTCAACGGGAGGTTAAGGTGTCATAGGGTTAAAGCCATTGGTAGCAGGGGTCACCATGCCGCATAATGGCGTGGTGGCGCTACCGGCGGACACATCCCGTTGTATCAAACGTCTGAGAAGGAGATCAGCCATGCTCATCCTAACCCGCCGCGTTGGCGAAACGCTGATGATCGGTGATGAAGTCACCGTCACAGTGTTAGGTGTGAAAGGTAATCAAGTGCGCATTGGTGTCAACGCACCAAAAGATGTCGCGGTACACCGTGAAGAGATCTATCAGCGCATTCAGCGTGAACGCAATAGCGAAAGCGAAGTGGAATAAATGGCCGCCAGTGTTGTGCTCAAAAAGGGCGCTGTAGCGGTAACTATCAGGGCGGCGTGAAAAAAAATCGGCACAGGGGTGGACACCAGTCCCCATAATCGGTAACATTCGCGCCGTGCTGTTGAGGAGAGGTGGCCGAGTGGCTGAAGGCGCTCCCCTGCTAAGGGAGTATAGGGTTTATAGCCCTATCGAGGGTTCGAATCCCTCTCTCTCCGCCAGCCGCACCATGTAACATCGTTAGCTATGCGCCCGTAGCTCAGCTGGATAGAGTACCTGACTACGAATCAGGTGGTCGGAGGTTCGAATCCTCCCGGGCGCGCCAAGTTGCAAACGTAAGGTTTTGATGTTACAGTGGATTCATTGCTTTTCGAGAAAAGCATGACTGTCAAGCGCCCGTAGCTCAGCTGGATAGAGTACCTGACTACGAATCAGGTGGTCGGAGGTTCGAATCCTCCCGGGCGCGCCAGATTTCAAAACCCGCTCTCTTATTAGAGAGCGGGTTTTCTGCTTCTAGCCTGACCAACGTAGCTCGCACGTTGCTCTTGCGATCGTGTAAAGCGCCCCCGCATCTTGCGGAAGGGCGCTTTTTTTTGGTTCGTAAGCGTTGGGGTCTGAGTCAGGGGGCGAAGCGTTACGGCACCAGGCTGTCGAGCAGTATGTCCAGGTCCGTGACCCGCTTCAGGCGCTGAAAGTGCTGCTCGGCTTCGCCATTGCCCTGGCGCATTTGTGCCAGCCACTGTTTTACCAGAGAAACCACGACGCGATCGGGTAGCTGTTGGCGTTGATGCTCGGCGTACTCTTGTAGCACGCTGGCACGCATTGCCCAGGTGGTATCCGGCAGCCGCTCGCCGGTTTCCTGCCAGTGGCGAATGCGGGGTGCCAGCCAAGGGTCAGCCAGGGCGCTGCGGCCCAGCATGACGTCATGGCAGCCCGACAGCGTGCGCGCCTTCCAGTAGTCTTCCAGCGTCCAGATATCGCCGTTGGCCACCACGGGGATGTCCACGTGGTGACGAACTCTGCCGATCCACTCCCAGTGCGCGGGCGGGCGGTAGCCCTCGTCTCGGGTTCGTCCATGCACCACCAGCCGTGCGGCGCCGCCTGCCTGGGTCGCCTGGGCGCAGGTTACCGCCATGCGTCGATTGGCGAAGCCCAGACGTATCTTGGCGGTGACCGGAATCTCACCGGCCAAGGCATCAGCAACCGCCCTGACAGCCTGGTAGACCCGCTCGGGCTGGCGCAGCAGGGAGGCGCCGCCATCGTGACGGTTGACCAGCTTGGCCGGGCAGCCAAAGTTGAGGTCGACGCTGATGGCGCCCAGTGCTAGCGCCTGACGGGCATTCTCGGCCAGCGCGCTGGGGTCGGAGCCGAGTAGCTGCAGGTGCACCGGGATGCCGCTGGGAGTAGCCACAGGGCGCTGTTGGAGCTCAGGGCAGTGCTTGTAAAACACCCTGGGGGGAAGGCGGGTATCCACCACCCGCACGAACTCTGTCACCGTCCAGTCGAAACCGGGCTGGCGGGTGAGCAGGTCGCGGGTGAGTGCGTCGATGACCCCTTCCATTGGCGCAAGGCCAATCTTGCCTTTATGTAGTAAATTAACAACCATGACTTCCACTATGGCGCGATTGCATTCTATGCTGGATGTGGCAGGTTAGTGTATTACCCTTACTCCGCCAAGCGCCGCTGGAGGCGTTTGGTGTGCCAACCACCTTACACAACAAGGAGAGCGCGCTATGCAAGGGTCGGAGTTGCTCCAGGAGGGGCTCGCCCTGATGGGGCTTGGTATGGGGTTTGTTTTTGTTTTTCTTACGGTTTTGGTGATCAGTGTCACGCTGATGTCGAAGCTGGTTGGGCGTTTTCAGCCCGCACCGGTGGCACCGGCTGCCAAGCGGAAAGGCCGTCAGACCGCTGCTCAGGCAGGCCTTGACGATGAGGTGGTGGCCGTGATCAGTGCTGCAGTGCACCGTTATCGGGCTGCGCATCGCCGTTAACGGCGGAATGGATAACGAATACACTCCCTCTTCAAGAATGAATTTTGCTAAATTTACTACAAGTCAATAAAGCTAAACGGTGAGTCACGACCATGAACGATGTAAAACGTCCGCTAGGAATCACTGATGTTGTGTTGCGCGATGCCCACCAGTCGCTATTCGCGACCCGGCTGCGGCTCGACGACATGCTGCCTATCGCCGAAAAGCTCGATAAGGTCGGGTACTGGTCGCTGGAGACCTGGGGCGGCGCCACCTTCGATGCCTGTATTCGTTATCTGGGTGAAGACCCTTGGGAGCGCATTCGTGCCCTGAAAGAGGCAATGCCCAACACGCCGCAGGCAATGTTGCTGCGCGGGCAGAACCTGCTGGGCTACCGTCACTATGCCGACGATGTAGTCGACAAGTTCGTCGAGCGTGCCAAAACCAACGGCGTGGATGTATTCCGCGTGTTCGACGCCATGAATGACCCGCGCAATCTGGAGCGTGCCATCAAGGCGGTGCGCGCTGTGGGTGGTCATGCCCAGGGGACCATTTCCTATACCGTCAGTCCGGTACATACCCTGGATAGCTGGGTAGATCTTGCGAAAACCATTGCCAACATGGGCGCGGACTCTCTGGCTATCAAGGATATGGCGGGGCTGCTGACGCCCTACACGGCGTTCGAGCTGGTGACGCGTCTGAAGAAAGAGCTTTCCATTCCTGTTCACCTGCACTGCCACGCGACGACAGGGCTCTCGACATCCACCATTTTGAAGGCTGTGGAAGCCGGGATCGATAACGTGGACACGGCTATCTCCTCGATGTCGATGACCTATGGGCACAGCCCTACTGAATCCGTGGTGGCAATGCTCAAGGATACAGACCGTGACACGGGGCTGGACCTGGAGTTGCTGGAGGACATCGCCGGTTATTTCCGTGAGGTACGCAAAAAGTATGCGGCGTTCGAGGGCTCGCTGCGGGGGATCGACTCACGCATTCTGGTGGCGCAGGTGCCGGGCGGCATGCTGACCAACATGGAGAGCCAGCTGAAAGAGCAGGGTGCTGGCGACAAGCTCGATGACGTGCTGAGTGAAATTCCGCGTGTGCGTGAAGACCTGGGATTCATCCCGCTGGTAACGCCGACCTCGCAGATCGTGGGCACCCAGGCTGTGATGAACGTCATGATGGGCGAGCGCTACAAGTCGATTTCCAAGGAGGTCCAGGCGCTGTTGAAAGGTGAATACGGCTCAGCGCCTGCCCCCTTCAATGTGGAGCTGCAAAAGCGCGTGCTGGAAGGTGGCGAGCCGATCACTTGCCGCCCTGCGGACAACCTGTCACCGGAAATGGAGCGCCTGGCCTCGGAACTGAAAGAGAAAGCCAGTGCCGACAAGCTGCGCCTGGCAGAAGGCGAGCGGCAGGTGGATGACGTGCTGACCTACGCGCTCTTCCCGCAGATTGGCCTGAAGTTCCTCAAGAACCGTGACAACAAGGAAGCCTTCGAGCCCGCGCCACAAGCAGCAACAAACGCGGCCGTGCCTGCCAAGGCAGAACCGGCGGTACCTGCCACCGTGGTCAACAGCGGCCCGGAAACCTATACCGTCAAGCTCAACGGCAAGGCCTATGTGGTCGAGGTGGCCCAGGGCGGCGATATTGGCGAGATCAAGGAGCAGGCTGCCGCCAGTGGAGGCGCTAGTGCTGGAGCGGGTGCGGCAGAAAGCGCTGGAGGAAGCGGTGAAAGTATCGATGCGCCGCTGGCAGGCAACATCTTCAAGGTCAACGTACGCCCTGGCGATCAGGTGGCCGAGGGCGATGTGGTGATCATTCTCGAAGCCATGAAGATGGAGACCGAGGTGCGTGCCAGCAGCTCCGGAACGGTGTCCAAAGTCAATGTCAGCGAGGGCGATAGCGTCGCCGTTGGCGATGCGCTGATCGAGCTTTAAGGGCACCGGCATGGAAAAACTAATCACCTTATGGGAAGGCTCCGGGCTTTATAACCTGCAGCCTGGCCAGGCGGTCATGGTACTGGTAGGGCTGGGTCTTCTTTACCTGGCGATCTACAAGAAGTTCGAGCCTTTGCTGCTGGTACCCATCGGCTTTGGCGGCATTCTGGCCAATATCCCGGAAGCGGGATTGGCCATTTCAGCGCTCGATCAAGCCATCGAAGTGGCCAGGCCCGCCGTGCTACAGCAGATGGCGGCTGCACTGGGCGTCACGCTGGACCCGTTGTCAGGTGTCGAGGGGTGGCGCGAAGTGCTGAAAGCCGTCGCTCACGACACGGCAGCCTACGACCAGCTACGCGCCGCCAAGGACATTGCCTTGGGGGCAGGCTACAGCGATGGTGTGCTGTATAGCTTCTATAGCGTTGCCATTGCCTCGGGTATTGCGCCGCTGCTCATTTTCATGGGCGTGGGGGCCATGACCGATTTTGGTCCCCTGCTGGCCAATCCGCGTACGCTGTTTTTGGGCGCGGCGGCCCAGTTCGGGATTTTTGCTACGCTGTTTGGGGCGGTGCTGCTTACCTCTCTGGGCGTCATGGACTTTTCGCTCAATCAGGCGGCCGCCATCGGCATCATCGGCGGGGCGGACGGGCCGACGTCGATCTATGTGTCCAGCATGTTGGCGCCAGAACTGCTGGGTGCCATTGCCGTGGCGGCCTATGCCTACATGGCACTGGTGCCGCTCATCCAGCCACCCATCATGCGGCTGTTGACCACCGAAAAAGAGCGCAAGATTGCCATGACGCAACTGCGTCCGGTCTCCAAGCTGGAGAAGGTGATCTTCCCGCTGATGCTGCTGATTGCCGTGGCGCTGTTCCTGCCTGACGCTGCGCCACTGCTGGGCATGTTCTGCTTTGGTAACCTGATGCGTGAGTGTGGCGTGGTGGAGCGACTGTCGGATACTGCGCAGAATGCGCTGATCAATATCGTGACCATCATTCTCGGCCTGTCCGTGGGTTCCAAGCTCATGGCCGAGAGCTTCTTGAGCTTCGAAACGCTGGGCATTCTAGGGCTGGGTATGGTTGCCTTCGCTATCGGCACGGCAGCAGGCGTGTTGATGGCAAAGCTCATGAACATGGTCAGCAGGATGCCCATCAACCCGTTGATTGGGGCAGCAGGGGTGTCGGCGGTGCCGATGGCCGCACGGGTCGCCAACAAGGTAGGCCTGGAGGCAAACCCGCATAACTTCCTGCTGATGCACGCCATGGGGCCGAACGTGGCCGGGGTGATTGGCTCGGCGGTGGCCGCCGGGGTCATGATCAAGTACCTGGGATAGAGCTGGTACTTATAGATAGAACGGGTACTTGGCGATAGAACTGGGCTGAACCCGAGTCTGAGCTGTGTCACGGCTTGCCGAGCCTTCATCGGCAGGCCGTGAACTTACAGTGCTTCGAATGCCACGGCCGTTTTCAGGCGATTCTCCAGACCGCTGATATCCAGCGCCACGTCGCTGGGCCAGCCGATGGTCAGGCACACGCCATGCCCATCGTACTCAGCCTGTTCCACAGGCAGTTCCTGCTCTTCACACCAGGCTCGGGCCTGCGCTTCATGGGCGAAGCCTACACGTAACCGGTAGCTGTCGCGCTCGATCACCTCCCGGGTAGGCAGTGTTTCCAGCGCCGCGTTGACGGCCTGGGCGTAGGCTCTGGCCAACCCACCGGTGCCCAGCTTGGTACCGCCAAAGTAGCGAATGACCACGCAACCCACTTCCCCTAGCTGGCTACCTTGCAGCGCCTGAAACATGGGCCGTCCCGCCGTGCCGCCGGGCTCGCCGTCATCCGAAAAGCCAATGCGGGTCTGCTCCCCCGGTGGGCCAGCGATAAAGGCGGTGCAGTGGTGGCTGGCATTGGGGTGGGCGATTTTGGCGGCCTGGAGCAGGGCATCGAAGGCGCTGGTGCTGGGGGCGTGGCATAGCCAGGTCAGAAACTGGCTTTTCTCTACCTCGGTCTCGGTGGAGTGCCACGCCTCGGGGGCAATGTCGGGAACGTGGTAACGCAAGCAGGACTCCTGGCCAACATGAGCGCGAATCAGTGGTGCCGAGTCTGCCGGGTGTGGTGCGCCACGCCCATGACCATGCCCAGCACCTGGATGTCGCCATTATGCAGGAATAGCGCGGGCACTGCTGTATCTTCGGGGCACAAGTGCACCCCCAGGCGGGTAATCGATAAATGGCTCAAGGGAAGCTGGCGATCGTTGATGGTCAGGGTGGCCGTTTCCTGCTGGGTGTCGTGCTGATGGCGATGAATGATGAGCAGATCACCGTCGAAGAGCTGGCTGGCCTGCAAGCGGTCGCCGCGAATGCGTAGGGCATAGGTGTTGTGCCGGGTCACTTGACCGTCCTGGTTTACCTGGCGGTGGGGAGAGGCAAGGCGCTGACGCACGTTAGACGGTGGCAGCGGTTGAGAAGGTACGTGAGACGTTATCTGGGGGGCGAGGCAGATCGTCATTGTGTTCTCCCATGCAGCGCCTGTGCCAAGGCGGTCGAGTGAGCGAATGGATAGGCGTGGCTGAAGAGGTGTCTATCCATACAGTGGTTACAGTATAATCCTGTTTTTGCATACAGTGCTAGTACTGTTTGAAGCGTGGGTTTTGTGGCGAGGGCTTGAGCTGTGTCATGCTGCGACCCCAGGCCGCAGAGCGTGACTGGCGAGAAAGCGCCTTTCCGTGTAGAGTTCGACCCAAAATTAATGCGTCTGGAGAGTCTCTTGAGCCTGTGCCTGCAAGCCCGACAACTGGCCTGTGAACGCGATGATCGTTGGCTATTTGAAGGACTTGACCTCGACATCAAGGGCGGCGAGATCGTCCGTATCGAAGGCCCCAACGGCAGTGGTAAAACCACGTTGTTGAAGATCCTCTCCGGCCAACTGACCGACTACCGTGGCGAGCTATTCTGGAACGGTGCCCCCATGCACCAGACCCGTGAACATTTTCTCGCAAACCTACTCTATCTAGGGCACGCCCCCGGCGTTAAAGCGGGCCTCACGCCATTGGAAAATTTGGCGTGGTATCAAGCGCTCAATGGCGAAAAGGGCAGCGATCAACAGCGTGAGCAAGCGCTGTTCGAGGTTGGTCTGGCGGGCTTTGAAGATGTCCCGGCAGGACAGCTTTCCGCTGGTCAGCAGCGGCGTATTGCCTTGGCAAGGTTGACGCTGACCCCGCGCGCGCTATGGGTCCTGGATGAGCCTTTCACGGCGATTGACCGCCACGGTGTCATGGCGTTGGAAGCGCAGCTGGTCGCACATGCTCAGTCTGGCGGCTGTGTTCTGGTGACGACCCACCATGCACTGACCGAATCATCGGTGCTGAGACGTATTCAGCTGGGGTAAAAAGGAGTCAGCGTTGCAACGTTCACACGCTCTATCGAGTGCCCCTGAGGTGGTCCTGCATACACCGCAGGGGGGGCTTGGAGTGGCCATTCATGCCACGCTCAAGCGCGACCTGACGCTGATGTTGCGGCGCAAGGGTGAGGTGCTCAACCCGCTGGTGTTTTTTGCACTGGTCATCACGCTGTTTCCCATTGGCATCTCGCCTGACCCTGTCTTGCTGGCCAGCATTGCGCCGGGACTGCTGTGGGTAGCGGCGTTGCTGGCAGCCCTGCTGTCACTGGATAGTCTGTTTCGCAGCGATTTCGAAGACGGCAGCCTGGAGCAGCTGCTGTTGGCCCCCCAGCCGCTGGCGGCGCTGGGGCTTGCCAAGGTGGCCGTGCACTGGCTGTTGACCGGGCTGCCGCTGGCGCTGATGGCGCCGGTGTTGGGCATCATGCTGTCGCTACCAGCAGGCAGCTACGGGGTGCTGGCGCTGTCGTTGGCGCTGGGCACCGCGAGCCTGAGCCTGATAGGGGCCATTGGCGCGGCGCTGACCGTGGGGCTGGCCAAGGGCGGGGTACTGCTGTCCCTGCTGGTACTGCCGCTGTATATCCCGGTTCTGATTTTTGGGGCGGGCGCGGTGCAGGCCGCCATTCTGGGTGATGGGATGGCCGCTCACCTGGCCATACTGGGGGCGCTGCTGGCGGTGTCGCTCATGCTGGCACCCTGGGCGATTGCCGCGTCGCTACGCATCAGTATTAACGGTTAAAGGATGGGAAGACCATGTGGGGCTTTATAAATAAACTGCGATCTCCCAAGTGGTTTTATGCGATCAGTGCCAAGCTACAGCCCTGGTTCTGGGTGGCAGCCGCGCTGTTGCTGGCCGTGGGCACCGTTTGGGGACTGGTGTTCGCCCCGGCCGACTACCAGCAGGGCAACAGTTTTCGCATCATCTATGTGCATGTGCCTGCTGCGTTTCTGGCCCAGTCCATCTTTGTCTCCATGGCTATCTCCGGGCTGGTGTTTATGGTCTGGAAAATCAAGGTCGCCGACATGTTGGCCACCGTGATTGCGCCGCTGGGTGCCGCCATGACCTTCATCGCGCTGTTTTCCGGCGCCGTCTGGGGCGTGCCCACCTGGGGCACCTGGTGGATGTGGGATGCTCGGCTCACCTCGATGCTGATCCTGCTGTTCCTCTATCTTGGGGTCATCGCCCTGCGTGGCGCCTTCACCAGCCGTGACAGCGGGTCGCGGGCAGCTTCCGTGCTGGCCATGGTGGGTGTGATCAATATTCCGATCATCAAATACTCCGTCGATTGGTGGTACACCCTGCACCAGCCCGCTACGTTCACCATCACCGGGCGCGCGGCCATGCCCATGGAAATGTGGGCACCGCTGCTGATCATGGTGCTGGGCTTCTACAGCTTTTTTATCGCGCTTGCCTTGATGCGTACCCGCAGTGAAATTCTGCGCAGGGAAGCCAACAAGCGCTGGGTGCGTGAACTCGCCGAGGAGGTGAGCCAGTGACCTTTGCCTCGCTGAACGAATTCTTTGCCATGGGCGGCCACGGTCTCTATGTGTGGGCCGCCTGGGGCGTAACTGCGCTTCTGATGTTAGGGATCCTGCTGCATGCTCGCCTGGAGCGGCGCCAGTTGATCAAGGGAGTCAAACGCCGCATGCGTCGTGAAAAAGCGCAGCGCACGGCTTCCCCCTACGGTACTACGGCTGCGCAGAACCCGGTTAACTCTGCTCAAGGGGATGTTCGCAATGACGCCTAAACGCAAGCAAAAGCTGTTTATCTTTCTGGGCCTGGTCTCGCTGACCGCCATCGCCGTGGGGCTCACGCTGTATGCGCTGCGCGCCAACATCAACCTGTTCTTCAGCCCGGTACAAATCGCCCAGGGGGATGCCCCTCTGGACCGCCAGATTCGTGCCGGTGGCATGGTCCGAGAGGGCTCGGTACTGCGTGACCCCGACAGCCTCGACGTAGCGTTCACGGTGACCGACTACGTGGACGATGTCGAGGTCTACTACAGCGGCATCCTGCCCGACCTGTTCCGTGAAGGGCAGGGCGTGGTGGTGGTGGGCCAGCTGCAGGCCGATGGCCGACTCTACGCCGATAAAGTGCTGGCGCGTCACGACGAAAACTACATGCCGCCGGAAGTCGCCCAGGCACTGAAAGAAGCGGGCTATTCGCCCGCTGATTTCCAGGCCAAGGCCGCCGAAGTGGGTAAGCGCCTGGAGCAGCAGGGCGTTCCACAAGCAAGCGATTACTAACGGCTTATCCCTGCAATATTCGGTAATGCTTACTGCCAATGCGGAGCGCTCATGCTGATTAAAATGATTCCTGAAATTGGCCACTTTGCGCTGGTTATCGCGCTATTGATGGCGATCGTGCAGGCCGTGATGCCGCTGCTGGGAGCCGCTACCCGCCGCCCCCTCTGGATGGCCTATGGTTACCCCATGGCAACCGGCCAGTTCCTGTTCGTGGCCATTGCCTACCTGTGCTTGACCACCAGCTACATGCTGGATGATTTCAGCGTGGCCAACGTGGCCAACAACTCCAACTCCCTGCTGCCTTGGTACTACAAGTTCAGCGCCGTCTGGGGCAACCATGAAGGTTCGGTCCTGCTCTGGAGCCTGATGCTGGCAGGCTGGGGCTATGCGGCTTCGGTGTTCTCCAAGGAGTTGCCTCGGGACATGGTGGCTCGGGTGCAGAGCGTCATGGGCATGGTGTGTGTCGGCTTCCTGTTGTTCATCCTGATGACCTCCAACCCCTTCGAGCGGCTGCTGCCCAACATGCCCGCCGACGGCGCTGACCTGAATCCGCTGCTGCAGGACTTCGGCCTGATTGTTCACCCGCCGATGCTTTACATGGGCTACGTGGGCTTTTCGGTGGTGTTTGCGTTTGCCATTGCGGCGCTGCTGGGGGGGCGTCTGGATGCCGCCTGGACCCGCTGGGCGCGCCCCTGGACCAACATTGCCTGGGCGTTTTTGACCGTGGGCATCGCGCTGGGTAGCTGGTGGGCCTATTACGAGCTTGGCTGGGGCGGCTGGTGGTTCTGGGACCCGGTGGAGAACGCTTCGCTGCTGCCCTGGCTGACGGGCACGGCGCTGGTACACTCGCTGGCGGTGACCGAGAAGCGCGGCTCGTTCAAGAGCTGGACCGTACTGCTGGCCATCTCGACCTTCTCGCTCTCCTTGCTGGGTACGTTCCTGGTGCGTTCGGGCGTGCTCACCTCGGTCCACGCATTTGCCAACGACCCGTTCCGTGGCTTCTTCATCCTGATGTTGCTGGCCATCACGGTCACCCTGTCGCTGCTGGTATTTGCCCTGCGTGCTCCGCGGGTCAGCCACAAGGTGGGCTTCAACTGGCTCTCTCGGGACTCCTTGCTGCTGATCAACAATGTCCTGCTGGTCATCATGACCGTGACGGTACTGCTGGGCACCGTGTATCCGCTGATTCTGGATTCGCTGGGGCTGGGCAAGATCAGCGTCGGGCCTCCCTACTTCAATGCCCTGTTCGTTCCGCTGACCGTGGTGATGTGTATCTTCATGGGCCTTGGCCCGCTGGCCCGCTGGAAGAGCATGAGCGGCAAGGAGCTGTGGCGCAAACTGTGGCTGGCGGGCGCAGCTTCGCTGGCGCTGGGCATCGCCATGCCGCTGGTGTATGGCCGTGAATGGAACCTGTGGGTAGCGCTGGGCATCATTTCGGCGCTGTGGATCGTGCTGCCCATGGTGCGCGACCTGTTCGACAAGACACGCCACGCCAGTTCGTTCGTGGCGGGCCTGCGCAAGCTGTCGCTCTCCTATTGGGGCATGGTGCTGGGCCACCTGGGCGTGGCGGTCACCATCGTGGGCGTGGCCGTGGTGTCGAACTACAACATCGAGCGTAACGTGCGCATGTCGCCGGGGACGACGGTGGAAGTTGCCGGGTACCAGTTCACCATGACCGAACTGACCAATCGTCGTGGCCCCAACTTCCTGGCCGATACCTCGATCATTCAGGTTCAGCGCGGTGAAGAAGGACGCAGCTTCGTCATGCGGCCGGAAAAACGCCTCTACCTGGCCACCGGCATGCCCATGACCCAGGTAGCGCTGCGCCCCGGTTTCTTCCGTGACCTCTACGTGGCCATGGGCGAAGACTTGGGCGATGGCAGCTACGCCATGCGCGTGCAATACAAGCCCTTCGTGCGCTGGCTATGGCTGGGTGGCCTGCTGATGGCCTTCGGTGGCCTGCTGGCCGTCATCGACAAGCGCTACCGCCGAGTCAGCGTACGCCAACCTGAGACTGCCCGAGCCCAGCCCGCTCCAGGAGGCGCCGGTATGACGCGACGTTTGCTGCTGTTACTGCTGCCCATCGGCTTTCTGGGCATTGCGCTGTTTCTCTATCAAGGGTTAGGGCAGGACCCTTCCCAGCGGGATTCGGCCCTCATGGCGCGGGAGTTTCCTGAGTTTCAGGCCACTACCTTGCGTGACGCCGAACGCCAGGTCGACCAGTCGCTGTTCATCGGCGAAGTGACGCTGGTCAACGTCTGGGGCGAGTGGTGTCCGGCCTGCAAGCAAGAGATGCCGCAGCTGCTGTCACTGGCGGATCACGGTATCCGCATGGTGGGCATCAACTATCGGGATACCCGCGAGAAAGGCCTGGAGTTTTTGACCGAATTCGGCGACCCCTTCGAGATCAACATCTTTGACCCGGATGGCAGCCTTGGTTTCGACCTGGGCGTGTACGGCGCGCCGGAAACCTTTCTGGTGGATGCAGAGGGCGTGATCCGCTATCACCACAAGGGCTATGTCTCCCCGGAAGATGTCCGTGACCGTATCCTGCCGGAGGTAGAAAAATGGCGATAATTCGTTGGATAGTGACGGCCATGCTGCTGGCCACCGCCGGTAGCGTCATGGCCGGCGGAATCGAAGTGCGCGAGTTCGATGATCCGGTACTGGAAAAGCGCTACCGCGACCTGACCGCCTCCATGCGCTGCCCGCTGTGTGAAAACCAGGCCATCGACGACTCCGATGCGCCCATTTCGGCGGACATGCGCGAGCGCGTCTACGTGCTGCTGAACGAAGGCTACGCCGATATCGAAATCATCAACCACATGGTGCAGCGTTTCGGTGACTACATTCTCTACAACCCGCGTCTGGAGAACCGCACCTATCTGCTGTGGGGGTTGCCCATCGTTCTGGTGTTGATTGGCCTGGTGGTCGTCATCATGGTGGTGCGTGCCCGCCGCAACGCCTCTGCCAAGGCCCTGAGCGCAGAAGAACGCGCCCGCCTGAATGCCCTGATTAACCGCGAGAGGTCGTCATGACACCGGTCTGGATTGCGATTGCTTTACTGCTGATACCTGCGCTGTGGCTGCTGGTGGCACCCATGCGCGGCGCTCGCACGCTGCGTGACCAGTTGGAAACCTTCGAGGCCAACGACACCACGGCCGAGCAGAACGTGGCGATTTTTCAGCGCCGTCTGGCCTCGCTGGAGGCCGCCCGGGATCGGGGAGACATCGACGACGCACGCTACCAGGAAGATCGCCTGGAACTGGAGCGTAGCCTGCTGGAAGACACCGTCGTCGAGACCCGTCGGCCGCTGAAATCAGCCAGTGCTGGCCGCTTGATGGTGCCGCTGGTGATGGTGGCCGTGGTCGGTGCCAGCACGTTCTGGTACCAGCAGTATGGTGCCGAAGGTGACCTGACGCTGTACGCCATCCAGCAGGAAGTGCGTCAGCACCCTGAAGGCTCGCTGAGCATGTTCACCGAGCGGATGGAAGCCGAAGCCGAGCGCCAGCCCAACAACCCCAACGTGTGGAGCGCGCTGTTTCCCATTTATCGCGACACCGGCCAGACCGATAAGGCCGTGGATGCGCTGGAACGTTTGCTGGATATCGATGGGCGTATCCCGCCGCTGCTGGCACAAATGGCTCAGCTCCAGTTTTTTCTGGCAGAGCGTCAGTTGACGCCGGAAGTGCAGGCGCTGGTAGACGAAACGCTGGCGCTCGACCCACGCCAGCCCACGGTGCTCGGCCTGCTGGGCATTCACGCCTTCGATAGTGGTGATTACGAAACGGCCATCGACCGCTGGCGCCGAGCCGTGGCCAACATCGAAAATCCGGAAACGGCGGCCTCCCTGCGCGACGGTATCCGTGTAGCTCAGGAGCGGATGGGTGTCGTGCCGGAAAATGCCGATGCTGCGGCCGCACAAAGCCAGGGAATTCGGGTGAATGTTTCGCTGGACGCCGAGCTGGAAGGCAGCGTCAGCGACGACGCCACGGTGTTCGTTACCGCTCGCGATATGGATGGCGAGCTACCACCGCTGGCGGTGATTCGTGCCCAGGTCGCGGAGCTGCCGATGACGGTAGTGCTGGACGATACGGCGGCCATGTCGGCGGATGCCCAGATCTCCCAGGTGCGTGAAGCACGCCTGATGGTGCGCGTGTCGCCCTCGGGCCAGGCCACACCGCAACCCGGGGACCTGTTCGGCGACCTGGAGAGCGTCACCGTGGGCCCGATCAGTGATGATGAAGCAGCCGAGGTGGTCATCAACCGCGTTTTTGAGTAACCTCCGCGACTTTCGCTGCAGGAAAGGATCACAATGCGCTTAACCTCCATTCGTCTTGTCGGGTTCAAGTCCTTTGTCGATCCGGTCACCGTCCCCTTCGATGGCAACATGACCGCCATCGTGGGGCCCAACGGCTGTGGCAAGTCCAATATCATCGACGCCGTGCGCTGGGTCATGGGCGAGTCGTCTGCCAAAACCCTGCGCGGCGAATCCATGGCCGACGTCATCTTCAACGGCTCGACGGGGCGCAAGCCCGTCGGGCAGGCCTCTATCGAACTCAAGTTCGACAACCGCGACGGCGGCATGGGCGGTGTCTATGCCCAGTACGCTGAAATTGCCGTCAAGCGTCTGGTCACCCGAGACGGGCAATCCAACTACTTCTTCAACGGCCAGAAGTGCCGCCGCCGGGACATCGCCGACCTGTTCATGGGGACCGGCCTCGGCCCGCGTTCGTACGCCATCATCGGCCAGGGCATGATTTCGCGGCTCATCGAAGCGCGCCCCGACGACCTGCGTGCCACCCTCGAAGAGGCTGCCGGTATCTCCAAGTACAAGGAGCGTCGCCGGGAAACCGAAAACCGCATGCGCCGGACCCAGGAGAACCTGGAGCGACTGGACGACATCCGCGACGAGCTGGACAAGCAGCTGGAGCGCCTCAAACGCCAGGCCGAAGCCGCCAAACGCTATCAGGAACTCAAACAGCAGGAGTATCGCCTCAAAGGCGAGCTGGCGCTGCTGCGTGGGCGCACCCTGCGTGCCGAGCAGTCGCATCAGGAAAGCCGGGTGCGCGAGCTGGAAATTGCCGTCGAGAAAGACGTGTTCGGCGTGCGCCAGTGCGAGACCCGGCTGGAGCAGGCCCGCGAACAGCATGACGAGCTGGCCGATGTGCTGGAGCGTCACCAGCAGCAGTTTTTCGAGACCACCACCCGCATCGCCCGGCTGGAACAGGACCAGGCCCACCGTCGCAGCCGTGAAGCGCAGCTGGCCAGCGACATCGCCACAGCCCGCCGCGACCTGGATGAGCAGCGGCTGGTCAGCGAAGGCGACCGCGAGCGACTGTTCGCCATCGACGAACGCCTGGAAGACGTACTGCCCGAATACGAAGCCCTCGAAGAGCAGCTGGCGGAGCTGGAAGAGACCCTGGCGTCGGCCAGCCCCGCCCTGGAGGCCGCCGAGCAGCAGTGGAGCGATGCCGAAAATCGCTGGCGCGAAGCCAGCCGCGATGCCGACCGCCGCCAGGATCAGCTGCGTGACCTGGAGCAGC
>NZ_LFGT01000010.1:19866-29100 GCF_002078115.1 Halomonas sp. BC2
CCAGAGCCAGCGCGAGCAGTGGCAGCAGCGCTTCAGCGATGCCAAGGCGGCTTACCAGCAGGCCCAGCAAGCGCGAGACCAGCAGCGTCAGGCGCTCAGCCAGCAGCAGGGCGAGTTGGCATCGCTGCAAGCATTGATCGATGCCGCCCTGGCGGACCACGACCCTCAATCTGGTGAGGCGCTGGCAGCATACGGTTTGGCCGAGGCACCGCGGTTGGGCGAGGCCATCGACGTGTCGGCGGGCTGGGAGCGAGTGATCTCCTGGCTGTTGGCCCCCTGGCTCAACGCGCGGCTGGTGGCTACCCAACAGCTGCAGGCGCTACCCGAAGCACTGGCCACCGACTGGTGCCTGATCGACCAGGCGCTGCCCGCCGGGCTGCCCAATACGGGCCAGCGGCTGCACACACTGGTCACTGGGGCAGGGGCCTTGAGCGAGTGGTTGGCGAGCATTCACTTCGTCGACAGCGCGGATGACATTGAGGCGCTGCTACCCAGCCTGGCCAAGGGTGAAAGCGTGGTCAGCCGCGATGGCGTCTGGCGTGGGCGGGGGTGGCTGCATCAGCAGGCCAACGGTGAAGGCGTGGATGCTCTGCTGGTGACCCGCCGCCGCTTCACCGAGCTGGCCGAGCAGCGCGCCCAGGCCGAAGAGGCGCTGGCGCTGCTCGATGCGCAGTGCGACACGGCCAGCGAGGCGCTGGACGCGCTGGAGGAGCAGCGCGAGCAGCAGGCCGAGCAGGAGCGTGATCACGCCAGCGCCCGCCAACAGCTGGCCATCCAGGAGCAGCGCCTGGCCCAGCGGCTGGAGCATCTGCAAGGCCGTGCCGCCGAGCTGGACGATGAGCTGGCCCGGCTGCAAGAGGATGAGGCGGAGTTAACGCTTACTTTGGAAGAGCAGCGTGCCCGCTGGCACACCGCCATGGAGCAGCTGGAAGCCGCCTCCGAAGCCCGAGAAACCAGCGCCGAGCAGCGCCATCAACAGCGTGAGCAGCGCGAGCGGCTCAATCAGCAGCACGCCCCGCTCAAGGCACGGCAACAGGCGCTGGCGCTAGAGCGAGAAAGGTTGAAGGCCGAGCGTGACAGCCTTCAAGCCCAGCAGGCCCGCTCCAGCGATAGCGAGGCGCGGCTGACCCTGCGCATTGCCGAGCTGGAAGAGTCGCGGGAAATGCTGGTAGAGCCGGATGAACTCGCCGGCGAAGAGCTGGAAGAGCTGCTGCATCAGCGCGAGCAGCAGGAGCGCCGCCTGAACGAGACGCGCCAGCAGGCCCAGGCCTTGGCCGAGCAGCTGCGCAATGACGAGCTGGCCCGCCAACAGCACGAGCGCAATCTGGAGCAGAGTCGCGAACAGCTACAGCAGCGGCGCATGGAGGTGCAGGCGCTGGCACTCAAGGCGGCCACCCAGGACGAGCAGTTGGCGGAACTGGGGCACAATGCCGATGAGCTGGCCGAGACGCTCCCCCAGGACGCCAGCGAACCCACCTGGCAGGAGCGGCTGGAGAATACCTCCGAAAAAATTCGTCGCCTGGGCGCCATCAATCTGGCGGCCATCGAAGAGTATGACCAGCAGGCGGAGCGGCGTAACTACCTGGAAGCCCAGCATGCAGAGCTCAGCGAAGCGCTGGAGACCCTGGAGCGCGCCATCAAGCGCATCGACCAGGAAACCCGGGTGCGCTTCAAGGAAACCTTCGAACAGGTCAATACCGGGCTGCAAGCCTTGTTCCCCCGTGTGTTTGGTGGCGGGGCTGCCTGGCTGACCCTGACGGGAGACGACCTGCTGGAAACCGGTGTGGCGATCATGGCACGTCCACCGGGCAAGAAGAACAGCACCATTCACCTGCTGTCCGGTGGCGAAAAAGCGCTCACGGCGCTGTCGCTGGTGTTTGCCATCTTCCAGCTCAACCCCGCGCCGTTCTGTATGCTCGACGAGGTGGACGCGCCGCTGGACGATGCCAACGTGGGGCGCTACGCCAAGCTGGTCAAGGAGATGTCGGAGAACGTCCAGTTCATCTACATCACCCACAACAAGATTGCCATGGAAGCCGCCGAGCGCCTGATGGGGGTGACCATGCAGGAGCCCGGCGTCTCGCGGCTGGTGTCGGTGGGCATCGACGAAGCCGCCGCGCTGGTGGATTAGCCTTCGCCCAGCTCCCGCATCACCGCGTACAGCGCCGATTTTGCTTCGAAACCCACGCCGGGAATGTCCGGTAACCCCACGTAGCCATTCTCGACGCGAATGCCGTCGGCAAAGCCACCGAAGGGCTGGAAAACATCCGGGTAGGACTCGTTGCCTCCCAGGTGCAGCCCCGCCGCGATATTCAGCGACATTTGGTGGCCACCGTGAGGCACCACACGGCGTGAGGACCAGCCAAGCTCATCCATGACTTGCAGCGTGCGCATGTACTCCACCAGGCCATAAGAAAGCGCGCAGTCGAACTGCACGAAATCTCGGTCTGGGCGCATGCCGCCATGACGGAGCAGGTTGCGCGCATCCTGATGGGAGAACAGGTTTTCGCCGGTGGCCATGGGCAGGCTGTAATGGTTGGCCAGTTCCGCCTGCAGCGCGTAATCCAGCGGGTCTCCGGCCTCTTCGTACCAGAACAGTCGGTAAGGCTTCATTGCCTCGGCGTAGGCAATGGCCGTTTGCTGGTCGAAGCGCCCGTTGGCATCGACCGCCAAGCGGCTGCCATCGCCCACCACCTCCAGCACGGCCTCGATACGGCGCAGGTCTTCATCCAGAGAGGCCGCGCCAATTTTCATCTTCACTACCTCGTAACCGCGGTCCAGGTAGCTACGCATCTCATCTTGCAGTTTGGAATGGTCTTTGCCGGGGTAGTAATAGCCTCCTGCTGCATAGACCCACACATTGTCATCGGCCTGCCCGCCGCGATACCGTTCGGCCAGCAGACGATATAGCGGCTTGCCCTCGATTTTCGCGACGGCATCCCAGATGGCCATGTCGATCGTGCCTACCGCCACGGAACGCTCGCCGTGGCCGCCTGGCTTCTCGTTGGTCATCAGGGTTTTCCAGATCGCGAACGGGTCCAGGTTGTCGTTCGCATGGTCGATCAGGCTGTCCGGGTCGGCCTCCTTGAGGCGATCCAGGAAACGGTCGCGCATCAGAGCACCCTGGCCATAGCGTCCGTTGGAGTTGAATCCGTAGCCAATCACAGGCTTACCGTCACGGATGACGTCGGTGACGACCGCCACCACCGAACAGGTCATCCTGGAAAAGTCGATGTACGCATTGGCGATGGGGGAGGCGATAGAGACGGTTTTCTCACGAATTTCCAGAATACGCATGGCTGGCTCCTCAAACAGTGGTCGCCTCACCATAGGGGGTGACAGTGGCGGCTGACTAATGCTATTAGTCAGCTACCCCATGCTGAAATGGCATTGCCCGAGATGGAACTGAACTGGTTGGAAGACTTCAATGCCCTGGCCGAACACGGCAGTTTCATCCGTGCCGCCCAGGCGCGCCATGTGACGCAACCCGCGTTCAGCCGCCGAGTCAGAGCGCTGGAGCAGTGGATGGGGGTGGCTCTTTTCGTGCGCACGCCCCAAGGCACCACGTTGACCGAGGCGGGCCAGCATATTCAGGCTAGTGTCATCGATGCCGCAGGGCGACTCTATCGTTTACGCAGTGAAGCCCAGGAAGTTGCCCAGCGCGCAACGGCGGCGCTCCAGTTTGCGGCCACTCATTCACTCTCGTTTACTTTCTTTCCGCGTTGGATACGCCAACAAGAGCAAAGTGCCGCGCTGCATGCCGTACAACTTCACTCCGATAGCATGGCCAACTGCGAGCAGCTCTTACTGCGCGGAACGGCACAGTTTTTATTGAGCCATCGAGACCCCGCCGTCGACTCGCCTCTGGAAGCGGAGCACTTCGAGAGTCTCACCGTCGGTCAGGATCGATTGATTCCTTTGGTGGGGCGCGAGCTGGGGCTTGGCGCGGCTTCCTCGTTTTTTCCTTATTTAGCGTACACTGACGCCTCGGGGCTAGGGCGCATCTTGCGCCATCGTCTGGGTCAGCGGCAGCCAGCGACCCTCTCTTCCCAGGCCCATTTCAGCAGCCATCTGGCCGCCGTGCTGATGTCCATGGCCATCGAGAACAAGGGGTTGGCCTGGCTGCCTGAAAGTCTTTCCGAACAAGAAGTTGAGGAAGGGCGCCTGGTGCGTGCGCTGCCCCCGGAATGGGATGTGCCGGTGGCTATCCAGCTGACACGACCACGCCAGTTGGCCAGTCCCTTTGCCAGCTCGTTTTGGCAAACGCTGGTGGCTACTCAGACAGGCAAGAACACGACAGCCTCATAGCGGCACTTTATGAGCTTGATAAGGTCTGTGGATTGGCTTAAAAAACGTATATGCCAGTTTAAAAGTGCAAATGCCTGCAAAAAGTGGCCCTTTTTGTAATAATCGCGCTATGCTAGGCATTAAACGTATATTGATCAGAAGGTCCCCCATATTTGGGTGCTGCGCATGCGCTGCATCTTGTAACCGGTTAGTTGACCCATGGAATGCTCGACATGGAATTAAGAGAGTGGTTAATCATTCTAGGACTGGCTCTGGTATCGCTCATCGTCGTTGATGGTGTGCGAAGGCTTCAACGTCAACGTCGTGTTCCGCAGCTGGATCAGGCTGGCAAGGATCTGCCCGCCGTCAAGCCGGAAGAGTTGAGTGACGAGGCCAGAGAAGCTGAAATCAACTGGGAGCTGCCCAACGGCGGTGCGCGGGTGGTCAAACCTGCCGATTACAGCGGCCTGGGCCAAAAGCCCAAATTAAAGCGTCAGGAGCACCCCGGGCCTTCAAAAGTCCTTTCTGACTTCCGCCGCTCGTTTGCCCAATCCGTTACTGCAAACGCCAGGTCGTTTACTTCGAAGTCTGCCAAACCTGCCGTGGCCCAATCCGAACCGACAACGGGTGAGACAGCCAGGCACAGTGAGCCCCTGAAAATGCCGTCTCGGGCCGAGCCGCCGATGGCTCCATCGTCCGTTACTGCATCTGCTGCACAGAGTGCCATGCCCGAGGCCGCCGACACTGTTTCTCAAGAGACCCCACATAGTGAGCCCCGTCGTGAACCCAGCCTGTTTGCGGCTCAGCCTGTGGCCCCGCAGGACACCACCGTTTCCGCTGCTGCCCCCGTTGAGCCAGCCACTGAACCAGCCACTCAGCAGCAGCCTTCACCGGAAACGGCGGCTCCCACGGTTTCCGAGCCTGCTGCCGCATCCGTGCCAACCGCTCGCGTGGAAGCCCCCGCGGCGTCTGCCGTAAGTAAAGCAACGGTTAGCGAAGCACCTGCCAGTGAAGCACCTGCCAGTGACGCAGCCGCTAGTATGGATGCACCCGACCAGTCAGCGGCCAGCGACGACGTCACCGTATCCGCACCTTCCAGTGAGCGCGTGGCTGCCAAAGACGTGACGAATCAGAACGACGTGACGAACCAGAAAGCCACGGCCGATCAGACAGTCGCGGCGAACCCTGAAAGCGACGAGCCCGTTCTGTCAGCCGGTGACACGACAGAAAGCACGCCGCTGAGCGCCGTGGAGCCAGAGCCCGATGCCGAGCCGGTGCTGCGCGCCGAGCCGGAAGATGCCGTCTTTGCCAAGACCTCCGAGACGCCGAGACGCCGCCAGCTGCGCTCGGATATCGTAGGTGATGTGGACGAGCTGGACGACGACGAGGTAGATCGTTACCGCTTGGTCGATTTCGAAGGCATTGGCCGCTCCTTCAAGCGCCGTATTATCGAGCGTCGCAAACAGAAAGCGATCAAGAAAGCCGAAAAAGCCAAGCGCGCCGAAGCGCTGGCCAAGCAGAAAGCCGAGCGCAAAGCGCTGGAAGCCGAGCAGCGCCGCGTGGCCAGGGAAGCGGCAGAAGCAGAGAAAGCGCGCATCGCACAGGAAAAAGCCCAGGCCCGCGAGTTAGCGGCGACGGAAGCTGCCGCCAAACGCACTACGCGTGGCAAGGCTCCGGCTCTGGACAGCTACGAGGCTGCCGAGCGCTTCGATGCACCGCTTAGCGCCCATGATGATGCCTCGCCGCGCTATGATGCTCATTATGCCGACGATGCTCATTATGCCGATAGCGCCGCCGAGACAGGTTACGACGCTGCTTACGCGGATATCGACGCGGGCTACGATGAGTCCTACGAGGCTCGGGACAGCGTGGTACGCGCCCACCCGACGCTGGAGAAGGCGCTGCGTCACGACGTCAACGGCGAGCACGCACGAGAAACTCTGGCAGATGCCGAAGAGATGATCGTCATCAGCGTGCTGTCTCGCGACCCGGAAGGGTTCGATGGCAGCAAGCTGCTGGAGCTGATGATGGCGTGTGGCCTGCGTTACAGCCGGACCATGGGCGTGTTCAACCGGTTTGAAACCGAAAGCGAGGAAAGCGAGCTGCAGTTCTCCATGGTGAACGTGCTGAAGCCCGGCACTTTCCCCATCGAAGAGATGGACGAGTTCGTCACCCCGGGCATCACCTTCCTGATGCCGCTGCCCGGTGCGCTGGATAGCGCCGCCGCCTTCGAAGCCATGGTGGAAACCGCCATGGTGGTGGTGCGCCACATGGGCGGCGAATTGAAAGACGAGAACCGCAGCGTCATGACGGCACAAACCATCGAGTTTGCCCGCCAGCGGGTGCGCGATTTCGAGCGGCGCCATCGGCTGCATCGCCAGCTACAGGCACGCTAAACGTTTTTGTCATACCCACACCCGCCTTCCACCCGAAGGCGGGTGTTTTTGTTACGACCGCATTGATGATTCACTGACCCCTTTTTCATTTGTTTCGGAATGTCCGCATGAGTTCGCTAGACCCCGCCCTGCTGGAAGAGATTGGCCAACTGCGCGCTGATCTGGATGACGCCAATTATCGCTACTATGTGCTGGACGAGCCAACGCTGACCGATGCCGACTACGACCGCAAACTGCAGCGTTTGCAGCAGATCGAGGCAGAACACCCTGACCTGATATCACCAGATTCGCCCACCCAGCGAGTGGGCGCGGCCCCGGCGGAAGGCTTTCCGGAAGTGGCCCACGCCATTCCCATGCTGTCGCTGGACAACGCCTTCAGCCGGGAAGACATCGTGGCCTTCGCCCAGCGGGTGGCCGAGCGCCTGGAGTGCCAGCCCGAGGAGATCGAGTTCAGCTGCGAACCCAAGCTGGATGGCGCAGCGGTCTCGCTGGTGTACGAACAGGGTGTGCTGGTCAGCGGGGCAACGCGTGGCGATGGGCGTACGGGCGAGGGTATTACCTCCAACCTGCGCACCTTGCGCTCGGTGCCGCTCAAGCTGATGGGCGGCACGTTGCCCGAGCTGGTGGAGGTGCGTGGCGAGGTCATCATGCGCCACGCCGGGTTCGAAGCGCTGAACCAGCGTGCCCGAGACGAGGGCAGCAAGGTGTTTGCCAACCCGCGTAACGCGGCAGCAGGCAGCCTGCGCCAACTCGACCCGCGCATCACTGCAACGCGACCGCTGGAGTTCCACGCCTATCAGGCCGCGCGGTTGGAGCCCGATATGGGCGATACCACCCACAGCGCCTTGATGGTCAGGCTCTCCCAGCTGGGGTTCAAAACCAGCACCGAGCTGAGCGTGTTGCAAGGGCCAGACGCCGTGGCCGACTACTGTGAACGGCTGGGCGAAAAGCGTGACCAGCTGGGCTACGACATCGACGGCGTGGTGATCAAGGTCAACGACCTGCGCCACCAGCGGGAGCTGGGCTTCGTGGCCCGCGCGCCACGCTGGGCGGTGGCCTTCAAGTTCCCTGCCCAGGAAGAAGTCACGCTGCTCAACGACGTGGAGTTTCAGGTAGGCCGTACCGGCGCGATTACCCCGGTGGCGCGGCTGGAGCCGGTCACGGTGGCGGGGGTGACGGTGTCCAACGCCACGCTGCACAATGCCGACGAGATCGAGCGGCTGGGCGTCATGATTGGCGACACCGTGGCGATTCGGCGGGCGGGGGACGTGATTCCTCAGGTGGTGCGTGTCGATGTCGAGAAGCGCCCAGCCGAAGCCCGCGCCATTGTATTCCCTGATCAGTGCCCGGTGTGCGGCTCAGAAGTCGAGCGCCTGGAAGGCGAGGCGGTGGCCCGCTGTTCCGGCGGCCTCTACTGCGCGGCCCAGCGCAAGGAAGCGCTCAAGCACTTTGCCAGCCGCAAGGCCATGGACATCGACGGCCTGGGGGAGAAATTGATCGAGCAACTGGTCGAGCAGGATTGGGTCAAGACCCCCGCCGAGCTGTTCCACCTGACCGTCGAGCAGCTCAAAAGCCTGCCGCGCATGGGGGAAAAGTCCGCCACCAACCTGGTCAATGCGCTGGAAAAAGCCAAGCAGACCACGCTGCCACGGTTCATTTACGCACTGGGCATTCGTGAAGTGGGCGAAGCCACCGCCGCCAACGTGGCCAACCACTTTGGCACGCTGCAAGCCCTTCAGGAGGCCGACACGCCCGCGCTGGAAGCGGTCAACGATGTGGGGCCCATCGTGGCGAAGCACATCCATACCTTTTTCCGGCAGCCGCACAACCTCGACACCCTGGATGCGCTGATTGCGGCGGGGGTCGTCTGGCAGGAAACCGAGGTGGCCCAGGGGCCCAGGCCGCTGGAAGGCCAGTCCTGGGTGCTGACCGGCGCCATGGAGAGCATGACCCGTGATGAGGGCAAGGCGCGTTTGCAGGCGCTGGGGGCCAAAGTGGCGGGCAGCGTGTCCAAAAAGACCACCTGCCTGGTGGCCGGTGAGGCCGCGGGCAGCAAGCTCACCAAAGCCGAGGAACTAGGCGTCGAAGTGATCGACGAAGCCACCTTTATCGAGCGTTTGAACGCGTGGGAGCAGAGCGAATGAGCCGTTTCATAGAAGTCCCCGCCCGCATGCTGCCGCCCGAGACGCTGGAGGCGCTGCTGGAGGCGTTCGTGACCCGCCAGGGCTACGATACCACCGATACCGGCGAAGGCATGCGCGGCTGGGTCGCCGAGGTCAAGCGGCAGCTGGAGCGTCACGAGCTGATCATCGCCCATGACCTGGAGCTGGAAATGACCGAAGTGATGACGCTCGCCCAATGGCGTGCCTTTGGGCGAGAGCTGGCCGATGACGAGGAAGAGGGCGATTACTGAGCGCGGATCAGCGCACTGATCAGGCGCCTTCCCGGGTGCAGGTGGTCCACCAGCGGCTGCTCCAGAGGGAGCGGCTCATCGCACAGGCTGGAAGCCAGCATCTCGGCGCACAGCGGTGCGCTGGCCAGCCCACGAGAA
>NZ_LFGT01000010.1:30306-31990 GCF_002078115.1 Halomonas sp. BC2
GAAGGTGGCAAAGGTGGCCCCGGGCCGCGAACGGGCCGCCATGGCAGCAAACAGCTCGGGCTGCCACATCTCCGGGTTTTTGGAAGGGGCAAAGCCATCCAGGAACCAGGCATCCACCTGGCCTTGCAAGGCTTCCAGCCGTTCGGTGGTATCGCCAAAGTGCAGGTCCAGGGTGACGCGTTCGCTCAGGTGCAAACGGTGAACGCCGCTGACAGGATCGGGCCACAGGGCGCAGAGCGCCTGTGAATAACTGGCCAGCGATGGCCAGGCGCTCAGGGCACGCGCCAGGGCAGTGTGGCCCAACGGGAATTTTTCGGTAGAGAGCAGGTGCAGCCGTGCCCCTGGCGGGGCGTGGCGTTCGAAGCAGGCCCAGGCACACAGCATGTTCAGCCCGGTGCCAAAGCCGGTCTCTCCAATCACGAATGCTCGGGGGGCCTGCCACTCGGCAAACCGCTGGGGCAGGTGGTTGGCCGCCAGAAAGACGTGTTCGGTTTCCGCGCGACCGTCCTCCCGGGAAAAATAGACGTCACCGAAGGCATCAGAGTGCGGGGCATCGTCGTTCCAGGAGAGCGTCGGGGCGGTCATGGCCGCCAGCGGGGGCAGGTCAGTGGGGCGCTGGGTCACGCGAATATCCGTGGTGGTCGAAGGGTGAACGAAGGTGGTCAAAAAATGATCAATTTGTTCAGCAGGGCGCTATCTCTGGCTTATAGAAAAGCGTCCGCCGTGTTTTCACAGAGTTTTCCACAGGCTCTGTGAAAAAGCAGGCGGACCCTCCACAGTCGCCCTTGTGGGTCAAGGCAAAACTTTCTTGAACGGCTTAACAATTACCTTGGCATAGACCCCGGCAATGATGTAAGGGTCGGCATCCGCCCACGCCTTGGCCGCTTCCAGGCTGTCGAATTCGGCCACCACCAGGCTGCCGCTAAAGCCCGCTTCGCCGGGGTTGTCGGTGTCGATGGCCGGGTGGGGGCCAGCCAATACCAGACGGCCTTCGTCACGCAGCGCTTCCAGCCGTGCCAGGTGGTCCGGGCGGGCGGCCAGTCGGCGCTCCAGGCTATTGGCCACATCTTCACTGATAATTGCATACAGCATGGGGATAACTCCTTGAAGGCAGTGCGGTTGGGGAAGCCTTGCAATCGCTCCCGGCATTGACCGCGTGCTGGTTAACGCGCACCATGGCGAGCTGTTGTACCACACGCCTATTCTGACAAACTCGCCACACGGCGTCATGCTAATGCCACGACTTCCTGAAGCTTTTCCCCCTGCACTGCCCCGTGTGTTCGATGCCGATCAGCGTTACCCGGTCGATTTGCACATGCACTCTACCGCCTCGGATGGGGCGCTGCCGCCTGACGAGCTGGTGGCGCTGTGTGCCGCCCGAGGCATGACGCACATTGCCCTCACCGACCACGACACCATGGACGGCACGGCAGAAGCCAGCCTGGCCGCCGAGCAGGCGGGCCTGTGCCTGGTGCCCGGCTGCGAGTTATCCACGCGCTGGCAGGGCATCGGTATTCACGTGGTGGCGTTGATGCCGGGCGGCTTGCAGGGAGCGCTGGTGGAGGGCCTGGAGCAGCAGCGTCAGGCGCGTATCCAGCGGGCTGAAGTGATTGCCGAGCGGCTGGAGAAAATGGGCCTGCCCGATGCGTTGGCCAAGGCCCGCGCCCAGGCAGGCAGCGACCGC
>NZ_LFGT01000010.1:32449-34564 GCF_002078115.1 Halomonas sp. BC2
GCCCACCCGCTGCGCTACGGGCTGACCCGGCGCAAGCGTGGCCTGTTGCTGGATGCTTTCACCGCCGCAGGGGGCGAGGCGGTCGAGCTGGTCGGCGGCCAGCAGAGCCCGGACAGCACCCGTGACCTGGCGCGTCAGCTGGTGGAGCGCTCGCTGTACGCCTCGCTGGGCAGCGATTTTCACTTTCCCGGCAGCCACGCCGCCCCGGGCAGCATGAGCGTGGTGCCACGTACCGCCGCGCCGCCCATCTGGGAACACCCTCGGCTGGCGCACATGCGCGATGCCGCGCCGGGCATGCTGGCGGCTGGGTGATCACGCGCCGTATCGGCTAAGCTGTCGGTATCGCGCTAACCAATGTGCAACGAACGGACCGCCGAACGGCAGGAGCAAGCGATGAGCCAATATTTCCAGATTCACCCCGAGAACCCGCAGAAACGGCTGATCGATCAGGCCACCGAGATCATTCGCAAAGGGGGCGTGGTGGCGTACCCCACCGACTCCGGCTATGCGTTGGGCTGCCACCTGGGCGAAAAGAAGGCCATCGAGAAGATCAAATGGCTGCGCTCGCTGGACGACAAGCACAACTTTACCCTGATGTGTTCGGACCTTTCCGAGATCGGTACCTACGCCAAGGTAGACAACGCCGTGTTCCGGCTGCTGAAAGCCCACACGCCGGGGCCTTACACCTACATTCTGGATGCCACCACGGAAGTACCGCGTCTGCTGCTGCACCCCAAGCGCCGCTCGATAGGCGTACGCGTGCCGGACCACCGGATTACCCACGCCTTGCTGGAAGCGCTGGGTGAACCGCTGATGAGCGTGACGCTGATTCCGGTGGGGGAAACGCTGCCCATGAGCGACCCGGAAGAGATCCGCGAGCGCTTTGGGGCGCATCTGGATCTGATCATCGACGGCGGCGCTTGCCACCTGGACCCAACCAGCGTCATCGACCTGCGCGAACTGCCGCCGACCATCGTGCGGGAAGGGCGCGGCGACACCACGCCTTTCCAGTAGCGTTTCACTCGCTCTCTTTCACAAGCCCTCTTTCCTGCTAGCCATGACGCCAGCGCCTCCCGGCGC
Organism: Halomonas sp. BC2; assembly: GCF_002078115.1. NCBI lineage: Bacteria > Pseudomonadati > Pseudomonadota > Gammaproteobacteria > Oceanospirillales > Halomonadaceae > Halomonas > Halomonas sp. BC2. The sequence goes on from NZ_LFGT01000010.1 coordinate 33,530, forward strand.
TGGCGTTATTGTTGGGGGGCTTCCTCGGGCGGTTCTTCCTTGGGCTTGCGCGGGTCTTCGCTCTCTTCGTCCAGCCAGGTGCCACAGCGCAGGCAGTAGCGGGCGCGCTTTTCGTGGCGGTCGTGGCCGCAGCCGGGGCAGGCTTCTTCCGAGTAGCGGTCTTCGCGGATGGAGCGGATCACCTGGGCCGAGAATACCCCGGTGGGCACGGCAATGATCGAGTAACCAATCAGCATCAGGATAACGGTGATGGCCTTGCCCAGCGGGGTGGCGGGCACAATGTCGCCGTAGCCCACCGTGGTCATGCTGACGATGGCCCAGTAAATGGAGATCGGGATGCTGGTGAAACCTGCCTCGTCGGACTCGATGGTGTACATCAGCGCGGCAAACAGCGTCACCAGCATCAGAATGCTGAAAAAGAACAGCAAAATCTGGCGCAGGCTGCGCTTCAGGGCATCCAGCAGCAGCCGGGCTTCGCCGACGAACTCCATCAGGCGCAGGATGCGGAAAATGCGCAGCACGCGCAGAATCCGCACGATCACCAGCGCATGGGCGCCGGGCAACAGCAGCACCAGCCAGGTGGGGATGATCGCAATCACATCGACCACCCCGTAAAAGCTCTTGAGATAGACGGTGGGCCGCTCCAGGCAGTAAAGGCGCACCAGCAACTCAAGGCTGAACAGCAGCGTGAACATCCACTCCATGTAGAAAAACAGCGTGTCGTAGCGCTGGGCGTACTGCTCTACGCTGCCCAGCAGAATCACCGCCACGCTCAGCAGGATGGCGATGATCAAGGCGATATCGAACGCTTTGGCCCCCGGGGTATCCGACTCGAAAATCACGTGGAATAACCGCGTGCGCAATCCTTCGGCACCGGGGCTGAGGTCAAAGCTCATGGTTTCGTCCTGAAATAAGCGGCCAAGGGGGATGCGTTTCAGCGTAGCGCGGTTTGCTGACCAAGGCGACGGGCCAGCGTCAACGCTGCAACGCCGTACGCCGCCGTGGGCTGGCCGGTGGCATCCAGCTCGGCCGTCA
>NZ_LFGT01000010.1:34882-38594 GCF_002078115.1 Halomonas sp. BC2
GGGTGCTGGGCCAGTTCACTCAGCGCCTGTTGGGCCGCCGCCAGGTGCTCGGGGTGGCCACTGTCATGGAAGGCGTCCAGCGCCACGGTGGCGCGGTGCAGCCATGCGCTGGGGGTGCTGGCCTCGGGCAGCATCCACTGCTGCTGGCCCAGGGCATTGCCTCGGGCGGCCTTGCTGCTGTCGGAAGGGCGCAGTGCCACCCGCTCTGCCAGTGCCAGGGCCAACCCCCATAGCGCATCGGCGCTGCCCTCTTTCAGCTCCAGTTCGACCTCGCCAATAGGGGCGTGGGCGCTGCCCGCCACGATCTCCCCTTCGTCCACCACCAGCTCGATGGCGCTGCCTTGCCATGCCAACGGCCAGGTACGGCGGTGGAAATCGGTGCTCAGCGTGGGTTGCAGCGCCGCTATCTGCTCGGCCAACGGCCCTTGAAACGGCGGCAGCTTGGCCAGCCCGGCCTGGTCGAGAGCGTGCTCGTCCAGCGGCCACTCCCACTCTTCACGACGCGATAGCCCGCCGCCGCCCTGGCCTGCGGTCTTGACCGTTTGCAGCACGCGCTGGCCCAGTCGGCGCAGCCGAACGGCGACCCGGCCAGCGGCCAGATGGCCCTGTGGAGTATCGAAATAGGTGTTGGTCAAGGCCTGCTGCTGGGGCGGCTCTGCCAAGAGCGGATGGGCCAGCAGCGCGTCGAGCGCGCCGGGCCCCAGGGCCAGCTTCAGTTCGACTTCCTGAGGGGCCGCCGGATGAGGGTGTTGGGTCATGACGCTTCCTGCCAAGTGGTCTATGTTGCGTATTGATGACGGTTAAATGAACTTTTTATGACGAAGCCGAGCGCACTCTTTATACTGTCGCCCGCCATTTCCAGGCTCCCCGAAAACAGGCTAAAGGCTCTATGGTAACCTCCAACCCTTTTTCCGCGATGTTTGGCCGCTCGCCATTCCAGCCGCTGCTGGCCCACATCGTCAAGGCCAATGAATGCGCCGACCTTCTCCTGCCGTTCTTCGAAGCGACCCTTGCCGGTGACTGGGACGCCGCTGCCGAGCTGCGCGAGCAGGTGACCTCGCTGGAGCACGAAGCCGACACCCTCAAGACCGAGCTGCGGCTCAATCTGCCCAATAGCATGTTTCTGCCGGTCTCGCGCTCGGACCTGCTCGATTTGATCAGCGTACAGGACAAGATCGCCAACAAGGTGCGTGACATTACCGGCATCATGCTGGGCCGTAAAATGCGCGTGCCCGACGAGCTGGCCGATTTGATGCGTGAGTACATGGCCACCAGTGTGGCCTGCGTGGCCCAGGCGCGCCAGGCGTTGGAAGAATTGAAGGACCTGCTGGAGTCCGGCTTTGGGCGCAACGTCTCGGACGTGATGCAGAACATGATCCGCGAGCTGCACGTGCTGGAGCACCAGGCCGATGATCAGCAGGTGGCGATTCGCCGCCGTCTTTTCGAGCTGGAAAGCCAGCTTCCCCCCGTGGATGTGATCTTTCTATACAAGATCATCGACTGGGTCGGCGAAGTCTCCGACCGCGCCGAACGCGTGGGCAGCCGCCTGCAGATCCTGACCGCACGCTAAGGGGCTCCCATGCAGATTATTGTCCAGCACGGCGACATCTTTATCATTCTGGCCTGCCTGTTTGGCTTCTTCATGGCCTGGGGGGTGGGTGCCAACGACGTGGCGAACGCCATGGGCACCTCGGTGGGATCGAAAGCGATCACCATCAAGCAAGCCATCATCATTGCGGTCATCTTCGAGTTCCTGGGGGCCTGGCTGGCCGGGGGCGAAGTCACCGCCACCATTCGTGGCGGCATGCTGGACCCGGCACTGCTGGAAGCCAACCCGCAGCTGCTGGTATACGGCATGTTGTCGGCCCTGCTGGCGGCGGGTATCTGGCTGATGATTGCCTCGGCCCGAGGCTGGCCGGTGTCGACCACTCACTCGATCGTGGGCGCCATCGTGGGCTTTGGTGCCGTGGGCCTGGGCGTGGAAGCCGTGGCCTGGAGCCGCGTGGGCACCATTGCTTCCAGCTGGGTCATTTCGCCGCTGCTGGCGGGCACCATCGGCTTCGTGTTGTTCAAATCGGTGCAGTACCTGATTTTCGAGAACAAGGACCCGTTTGCCGCCGCCAAGCGCTACGTGCCGGGCTATGTGTTTCTGGTAGGCTTCATCGTCTCCATGGTCACTCTCACCAAGGGGCTGACCCACGTGGGGCTCGACCTGGGCTTTGGCCAGAGCTTCCTGCTGTCGATGCTGATCGGCATCGTGATCATGGGCGTCGGGGTGGTCATGCAGCGGCGTATCAAGTACGTGCAGAGCGCCAGCGACCACTTCGGCTATGCCAACGTGGAGCGGGTGTTCGGCGTGCTGATGATCTTCACTGCCTGTGCCATGGCGTTTGCCCATGGTTCCAACGACGTGGCCAATGCCGTTGGCCCGCTGGCGGCGGTGATCAGCGTGGTGCGCAGCGACGGCGTGATCGACAGTGCCGCGCTGGTGCCCTGGTGGGTGCTGGTGCTGGGCGGTGGCGGCATCGTGGTGGGCCTGGTGACCTACGGCCATAAGGTGATTGCCACCGTGGGCACCGGCATTACCGAACTGACCCCCAGCCGTGGCTTTGCCGCCACGCTGGCGGCAGCCACCACCGTGGTGCTGGCCTCCGGCACCGGGTTGCCCATCTCGACCACCCATACTCTGGTCGGGGCGATCCTCGGCGTGGGCCTGGCTCGTGGCATGGCGGCGCTGAACCTGCGGGTGATCGGCACCATCGTCATGTCCTGGCTGATTACCCTGCCCGCCGGGGCGGGGTTGGCCATCGTGTTCTTCTTCATGTTCAAGGGCATGTTCGGCTGATACACCTCTCCCCAGGCTAACGCTTGGCGGGTATACGGCGGCACCTTCGACAGCCGGTCTCGAGAGGAGATCGCTGCAATAGAAGGTGCCGCTGTTTTTTATGCTCTGTTAAAGTAAGCGTGATCACTTTCATTCACCTGCTGCCGGAGAGCGGCCCTTGGACACACGTTTCCCCTTTGTCGACTGGTTTCGTAATGCCTCCCCGTACATCAATGCCCACCGGGGGCGAACCTTTGTCATCCTGATTGAAGGCGAAGCCATGGCGTCGGGCCGAGGAGAGCAGCTGATTCAGGACCTGGCCTTGCTGCACACCCTGGGCGTGCGCCTGGTGGTAGTGTTCGGCATTCGCCCCCAGGTGCATGAAGCGTTGACGGCCGCAGGTGTGGAGCCCACTCGGGTGGATGGCCGCTGGGTCGCCGACCGCGCCGTGATGGCCCATGTGGAGCAGGTAGCGGCGCACCAGCGGCTCTGGCTGGAAGCGCGGCTCTCGTTGGGGCTGCCCAGCACGCCATTGCACGGCGTAGAGCTGAGCGTGATTTCCGGCAATCTGGTCACCGCCAAGCCGCTGGGCGTGCGTGAGGGCGTGGACTTCGATCACAGCGGTGAAGTGCGCCGGGTGCGCGCCAGCGCCATCGAAGGGCTGCTGGAGAAGGGCTCGCTGGTGCTGCTGCCGCCGCTGGGGTTCTCCAGCACCGGAGAAGTGTTCGACCTGGACGCCTCGGAAGTGGCCCAGCACGCCGCCGTGGCGCTCAAGGCAGACAAGCTGATTCTGCTGGGCGAATCCGAAGGCCTGGAGGACGAGCAGGGCGCGCTGCTGCGCCAGCTTTCACCTTTCGAAGCCGAACCGCGCTTGCAGCAGGCCGTGCC
>NZ_LFGT01000010.1:38810-40813 GCF_002078115.1 Halomonas sp. BC2
CCTGCACCGCCGCCCGGGAAGGCGTGGCCCGCACGCACCTGCTTTCCTGGCGCAACCATGATGCGCTGCTGGGGGAGCTGTTCACCCGCGACGGCGTGGGCACCATGATCACCCAGCACCGCTACGAGCAGCTTCGCCCGGCCACGCTCAATGACGTGGCGGGCCTGCTGGAGCTGCTGGAACCCCTGGAGCGGCGCGGCATGCTGGTGGCCCGCTCCCGGGAGCGTCTGGAGCATGAAATCGACGACTACATGGTCATCGAGCGCGACGGTATGGTGATCGGCTGCGCGGCGCTGCACGTCTTCCCCGAGACCACCGTGGGCGAGCTGGCCTGCGTGGCCGTGCATGGCAACTACCGGGGCGGCGAGCGCGGCGAGCGCCTGGTCGAAGCACTTGAACGACGCGCCCGCCAGCGGGGGCTTTCCGATATGTTCGTGCTCACCACCCATACCGCCCACTGGTTCGTGGAGCGCGGCTTCCGCGCCGCCAGCCTGGAAGACCTGCCCCCCCTCAAACGCGAGGCCTACAACCACGCCCGTAAATCCAAGGTGCTGGTGAAGAATCTGGCGGGTTAGTGGGGAAAATCGGCACCACGCGCGCTATCGACTACCTAACGAGAGTCACTTTGCGCTATGGTAAAAGAAACTAACCGAGGGATGCCGCAATGAACCTCAAACGTATCGCACACATTGCCAGTGTCACTACGATCTTTCCGCAAAAGCGGCAGGCAATCAAACCTGTCGAGTTTGTCGTGCACGAGAGCGATGCAGAGGCATTGAGCAGCGATTTTCTGAAGGTTGGAAAAGATATGCAAAAGGCGATGGAGCAATATGACCGACTCCCCAAGCTCTCACACTCGTGATTCATCTTAGAGGCGGCATCGCCGCCTCAGATGGTTGCTAGGTATTCAGAATCACGCCACCGTTCAGGTGCAGCGTTTGGCCGCTCATGTAGGATGACTCCTCACAGGCCAGGTACACGTAGGCCGGGCCGATTTCACTGGGCTGTCCGGCGCGTTTCATCGGCACCTGATTGCCGAACTCCGCGACTTTCTCCTCATCGAAGCTGGCCGGGATCAGCGGTGTCCAGATGGGGCCGGGGGCCACGGCGTTGACACGGATGCCACGGTCCATCAATGAAATGGCCAACGAACGCACCAGCCCCTGAATGGCTCCCTTGGTGGCGGTGTAGTCGATCAGCGTGTCATTGCCCTTGAAGGCATTGATGGAGGAGGTGGCGATGATAGTGTCGCCTTCGCTCAGATGGGGCAGCGCCGCTTTGGTCAGATAGAAGTGGCTGAACACGTTGGTCTGGAAGGTGCGCTGCAGCTGGTCGTCCGGGATATCGGTGATGTCGTCCCAGTCGTACTGCTCGGCTGCGTTATGGATCACGATATTGATCTTGCCGAACTCCTGCCGGGTGCGGTTGACGATTTCTCGGCAGAAGCTGGGCGCGGCCACATCGCCTTTCAGCACCAGGCAGCGGCGGCCTTCGGCCTCTACCAGCCGCTTGGTCTCTTCGGCGTCGCGGCTCTCCTTGAGGTGCACGATCACACAGTCGGCCCCTTCACGGGCGTAGTGCACCGCAATGGCTCGGCCGATACCGCTGTCGCCACCGGTGATGATCGCCACTTTATCCAGCAACTTCTCGGCACCGCGATAGCTGTCGCGAATGTACTCGGGCTCGGGGCGCATGGCATGCTCATCGCCCGGCTGTTTTTGCTGATGCTGTGGGGGTTGCTGTTGGTCGCTCATGTGCGGTCACTCCTTTTTAGGCACAGACACGTAACTCCTTCCATGAAGGCAAGTACACACGACGCTGCGGTGAGCGCTACCACCCGCATCCTGAGGTGCAGAGCGCTCCAGCGCCGTGCTTACCAAACAGCGCGTAAAGCATCGCCCAGTCGGGCGGTGATACAAGCGCGCACCGCGTAGCGGTGCCAGATTGACTTCGCTTCATTACCCTGATATTTATACAGCATGACAAAGCGTGCCTACAAAGAG
>NZ_LFGT01000010.1:42027-67522 GCF_002078115.1 Halomonas sp. BC2
AACGTAGACCAAAGGCGCAGGCCGGGGCAAATGCCGAAGAAGGCCATTCACTTCCGATAGCGACAATTAATAAATGCTATTTAAACACTGCATGAGTGGGTGCCAAACGGGCCGGGAAGGAGGTAACTCGCTGCTTTGGAAAGAGAAGCCTGAAAACCAGGCAGGGCATTGCACGGCCCTGCGGTGCGGCCTTCATGGCAAGCGGGTGGGGAGCGGCTATAGTGAGTGAGGCAACACACACCACCAAGGATCAGGAGGTAGCATGTCCCCGGATAAACACGACCAGAAGCAAGAACAGAAAAAAGACCAGCGCGACGATCATCACGACGACGCCAACCCGATGCCGGACACCCATCACGTCAATCCTTCCCCGGATGAGTCATCGGACAAAAAGTAATCACCAGTGCGGCGCTATTTCTGATAGCGCCGTTTTACTTCCACGTTCAAACGCCCCTCACCCAGCTTCAATTTGAGCAGCTGGCCCGGCTGAGTATCCTGGGCGCGGCGCACGATCTGGCCTTGTTCGTCCTGGGCGATGGCATAGCCACGGCCTAGTACTGCCAGCGGGCTGACCGCGTTGAGTGCCCGGGCGGCGCTGTGTAGGCGTGCCTGGCGCGCTTCGAGCTGGCGCTGCATGGCGCTGGCCAAGCGGCGTTGCAGGCGTTCGATGCGCTCGCTTTCTGCCCGGTACAGCCGGGCCATGTCCTGGCTAGCCAGCCGACGGCCGAGCTGGCCAAGCTGGCGCTGCTGTTGGCTCAGCGTGAACTGCATGGCGCGCGCTAGCCGCTGGGTAAGGGCTTGCAGGTGCTGGCGCTGGTGGGCCAGCCGCTCTCCTGGGTGGCGGAGCCGAGCGCGCAGGGCGTCCAGCCGCTGGCTATCGCGCTCCAGGCGGGTTTGCAGGGCGCGCTGCAGGCGCTGTTCGGCTTGCCGAAGCTGGCGTTTGAGGGCGTGCTGGTCGGGCACCAGCCGCTCGGCGGCGGCGGAAGGGGTAGGGGCGCGCATGTCGGCGGCGAAATCCGCCAGGGTGACATCCACCTCATGGCCCACGGCAGACATCACCGGCAAACGGGAGTGGAAGATGGCCCGGGCCAAGTGCTCGTTGTTGAATGCCCACAGGTCTTCCAGGCTGCCGCCGCCTCGGGTGATCAGCACCGCATCCTGGGCGGGGTCGAGCCGCGTCTGGCGGTTGAGCAGCGCCAGGGCAGAGATCATCGCCGGGGCTGCTTCTGCGCCCTGAACCGGCACGGGAATCAACGTCACGTCGGCCAATGGCCAGCGCGCTGCCAGCACCGCCAGCACATCGCGGATGGCGGCGCCGCTGGCGGAGCTCAGAATCAGCAGCTTGCGGGGCGGAAAGGGCAGCGGGCGGGCGTTGGCAAATACCCCTTCTCCTTCCAGCTGCGCCTTCAAGCGCTCGTAGGCCGCCAGCAGCTCGCCCAGCCCCGCCGCCTGCACGGCGTCGGCGATCAGCTGGTAATCGCCGCGGGGTTCGAACAGCGAGACCCGGCCGCGCAGCTTGACCTGATCGCCATCGCGCATGGGGGCCGAGACGAACCGCGCCCGCTGGCGAAACAGCGCGCAGCGCACCTGGGCGCGGTCATCTTTCAGCGTGAAGTAGATATGCCCGGACGCCGGGCGCGACACGTTGGAAAGCTCGCCTTCCACCCACACATCGCCCAGGTCGCTCTCCAGCGCCTTGCGCGCCTTGAGGTTGAGTTGACTGACCGATAGCAGGGGGGCGTTGGGAGCGCTCATGGGAGTTTCCAGTCGCGGGTGAAAGCGGGGATGCGGCCGCTCATTAGACAATACGTGCAGGGCGTACAGCAATGGCCTTGACGGGCTCTCTGGCGTACCATGCGCGCGGAAGGCGGCGCTGCAAGATAAACGTCATCAAAGTGTCACAAAACCATGCTAGGGTGCCCGCCGACACAAAAGTGTCACGAAAGCGTCACAATAGATGTTCACCAACAGGGCAGATTGCTCATGTCGAATCTCGGACCTTCACAAGATCGTCCTGCGCTGGCTCGCCAAGCGCCTCACGAAGTGCCCGCCTGGCTAAGAGGTATCTACGCTGGCTTGTGCTTGTATCTGTTCCTGGCTGCTCTGAACGTTCTGGGTGCGGGGTTAGGCACCTTCGGCAGCGACAGCGATGTTCTGACCCGCGCCTTCGCCTATGGCCAGAACCCCTTCATCGCCTTGATGGCGGGCGTGCTGGTCACCATGGTCGTGCAGAGCTCCTCGTTCACCTCGGCGCTGATCGTGACCCTGGTGGCCAGTGGCGAAATGACCCTGGGCACGGCGGTGTTCGCCATCATGGGGGCCAACATCGGCACGGCCGTCACGGGCGTCATCGTGGCGCTGGCCAACGTGCGTATCAAGCGTAACTTCCGCCGCTCGTTCACCGCGGCGCTGATGCACGACCTGTTCAACATCCTCACGGTACTGCTGATCTTCCCGGTGGAGTGGCTGACCGGCATGTTCCACGAGCGTGGCTACGGCATTTTCACCCGCCTGGCCGCCTGGCTGGCGGACCTGATTGGCCTGGAAGAAGTCGCCCGCCCCAACAGCCCTATCAAGATCATTACCGCCCCGGTGGTAGATGCCGCCAACTGGCTGGGCGCGGCGCTGATGCCCACCACCGCCGCCGCTGGGCTGATGGTGGCAGGCATCGGCCTGCTGCTGATGTTCACTGCCCTGGTGTTCATGGTGCAGAACCTGCGCGGCGCGCTGCTGCGCCATATGGATGGCCTGTTCCGTACCTACTTCTTCCGTACCGATGCGCGGGCCTACGGCGTGGGTGTGGTCTCGACCGTACTCGTGCAGTCCAGCTCGATCACCAGCAGCCTGATGGTGCCGCTGGCGGGGCCGGGGTGGTGCGCCTGCGCCGCGTGCTGCCGTTCATGATGGGGGCCAACCTGGGCACCACCGTGACCAGCGTACTGGCGGCGACCGCCAACCCGATTGCGGCGGCGATGACGGTGGCGCTGTTTCACGTTATCTTCAATCTTACCGGCACCGCGATCTGGTGGCCGCTGCGGGTCATTCCGCTGCGTATTGCCACCTGGTATGGACGCCTGGCAGGGCAGCACATTCGCTATGCGTTCCTGTTCCTGATCGGTGTGTTCCTGATCGTGCCGCTGGTGGGCATCACGCTGACCGAATTCTTTATCCGCCTGCGCTAAGCGCGGCCAGTTGAGAGGTTTCCCCATGTTCAAACAGCTTTTTAGTGCGCTTACCTCGGAAACCAGCATCGACCAGGCCTACGCGGACCTGACCCAAATGCTGGAGCATGGCGCCTGGATGTTCTCCCGAGCCAACGAGGTGCTGTACAGCACCGTGGCCGCCGAGGACGTACGCACGCCCCTGTACGAGCGCGATGTGGCGGTCAACGAGCTGGAACGCTCGATTCGCCGCAAGGTGCTGCGCCACCTGACCGTCAACCCCGGCCACGACGTGGCCATTTGCCTGGCGCTGATGAGCGTGGCCAAGGACGCCGAGCGTATCGGCGATTACTGCAAGAACGTCTTCGAGGTAGGCGCGTTCTACACCGAAGGCTTCCATGTAGACCGTTACCAGAAGCCCCTGGACAGCATCGCCGAGCGCTTGCGAGGGCTGTTCAGCGAGCTGATTGCGGCCACGCGCAACTCCGATGAGCAAAAGGCCCACGGCATCATCACCGCCACCCGGGAGATTCGTCACATCAGCGACGAGCTGATCGAATCCCTGCTGCGGGAAGAGGACAGCATCGAGTTCCACGAAGCCGTGGCCTACTCGCTGCTGGCGCGCCACTACAAGCGTGTGGCCTCGCACCTGGCCAACATCGCCACGGCGGTGACGGGCCGCCTGGAAGACCTGGACTTCCCCAGCGAAGCCGACGACCGCGCGCTGGACTAAACCGCCCGCGCCACACCGCAGTGGGCTTCGCCCAGGCCAACGCAGAGGGCCACCTTCAGCAGATCATCGCAGGATGGTTTGCTGGGGTGGCCCTCGAAACGTTACAATGGGCGATTAACCTTTCACGCCCCATCTTCCCACTTTACATTGGGTGTTGCCGCTATGCTACGTATGGCCCAAGAAGCGCTTACGTTCGATGACGTACTTCTCGTTCCTGGCTTCTCCGACATTCTGCCCAAGGATGTCAGCCTCAAAACCCGCCTGACTCGTAACCTCTCGCTGAATATTCCCCTGCTGTCTGCCGCCATGGACACCGTGACCGAAGCGCGTCTGGCAATTGCAATGGCCCAGGAAGGCGGCATCGGCATCATCCACAAGAACATGACCATGGCCCAGCAGGCCGCGGAAGTGCGCAAGGTGAAGAAGCACGAAAGCGTGATCGTCAAAGACCCGGTCACCGTGAGCCCCAAGGCCAAGCTGGAAGACCTGCTGGCCATGGCCCGCGAATACGGCTTCTCCGGCTTCCCGGTGGTGGAAGGCGAAACCCTGGTGGGCATCGTCACCGAGCGTGACATGCGCTTCCAGCCCAACGTGGGCGACAGCGTGGCCGACATCATGACGCCCCGCGAGCGCCTGGTCACCGTACCGGAAGGTACCGAGCTTGAAGTCAGCAAAGCCAAGATGCGCGAACACCGCATCGAAAAAATGCTCATCGTCGATGACGCTTTCCACCTGCGCGGCCTGGTGACCTTCCAGGATATCGAAAAAGCCCGCACCTACCCCATGGCCGCCAAAGACAGCGATGGCCGCCTGCTGGTAGGCGCCGCGGTCGGCACCGGCCCGGAAACCCCGGACCGCGTAGCGGCACTGGCCGAAGCAGGCGTTGACGTGATCATCGTCGACACCGCCCACGGCCACTCCAAGGGCGTCATCGACCGCGTCCGCTGGATCAAGGAACACTTCCCGCAGATTCAAGTGATCGGCGGCAACATCGCCACCGCCGCCGCCGCCACTGCGCTGGCCGAAGCGGGTGCCGATGCCGTGAAAGTGGGTATTGGCCCCGGCTCCATCTGCACCACGCGTATCGTGGCAGGCGTTGGCGTACCGCAAATCACCGCCGTTTCCAACGTAGCCGAAGCGCTGAAAGAGTTCGATATTCCGCTGATTGCCGATGGCGGCGTACGCTTCTCTGGCGACTTGGCGAAAGCCATTGCCGCTGGCGCAAGCGCCGTGATGGTGGGTGGCCTGCTGGCCGGTACCGAAGAAGCACCGGGCGAAGTTGAGCTTTACCAAGGCCGTACCTACAAAGCCTACCGTGGCATGGGCTCCATGGGTGCCATGTCACAGAGCCAGGGCAGCGCCGACCGCTACTTCCAGGACAAGGACGCCGGAGCCGAAAAGCTGGTGCCGGAAGGCATCGAAGGCCGCGTACCCTACAAGGGCATGATGAGCGCCATCGTTCACCAGCTGATGGGCGGCCTGCGCGCCTCCATGGGTTACACCGGCTGTCGCGACATTCAGGAAATGCGCACCAAGCCCGAGTTCGTACAGATTACCGGCGCTGGCTTCAACGAGTCTCACGTTCACGACGTGCAGATCACCAAGGAAGCACCCAACTACCGGGTGAGCTAACCAGCGCAGTTAGTGACATGGCGGCGGGCATTGCCCCGCCGTCTGCTTTTTAGCCAATGCGGGTATTCCGCGTTATAGAGGCTTCGCCATGAGTGACATTCACGCCCACAAGATTCTGATTCTCGACTTCGGCTCCCAGTACACCCAACTGATTGCCCGCCGCGTGCGCGAGATCGGCGTATTCTCTGAAATCCGCGCCTTCGACATCACCGAAGAAGAGATCCGCGAATACAACCCCAACGGCATCATCCTGGCCGGTGGCCCGGAATCCGTCACCGAGCTGGACTCCCCCCGCGCTCCCGAGTGCGTGTTCGAAATGGGCCTGCCGGTGTTTGGTATCTGCTACGGCATGCAAACCATGGCCGAGCAGCTGGGCGGCAAGGTGGAAGGCTCCAACCAGCGCGAGTTCGGCTACGCCCAGATCCGTCTGGACGCCGAAACTGCCCTGTTCAAGGACATCAAGGACCACGTAGACCCCGCCACCGGCAACGCCCTGCTGGACGTGTGGATGAGCCACGGTGACAAGGTCGCCAAGGCCCCGGACACCTTCACCGTGACTGCCTCTACCCCGAGCTGCCCGATTGCGGCCATGGCCTGGGAAGAGAAGCAGTTCTACGGCGTACAGTTCCACCCGGAAGTGACCCACACCCTGCAAGGCCAGCGGATTCTCGAGCACTTCGTGTTGGATATCTGTAAAGCCGAAAAACTGTGGACCCCCGCCCAAATCATCGAAGACCAGGTACAGCGCGTACGCGAGCAAGTCGGCGACCGCCACGTACTGCTGGGCCTCTCTGGTGGCGTAGACTCTTCCGTAGTAGCCGCACTGCTGCACAAGGCCATTGGCGAGCAGCTCACCTGCGTATTCGTCGATAACGGCCTGCTGCGCAAGAACGAAGGCGACCAGGTCATGGAAACCTTCGCCAAGCACATGGGCGTGAAAGTGATCCGCGTGGACGCCGAAGCGCTGTTCCTGGAGAAGCTGCACGGCGAAAAAGACCCGGAAGCCAAGCGCAAGATCATCGGCAACACTTTCATCGACGTGTTCGATGACGAAGCCAGCAAGATCGAAGGCGTGGAATTCCTGGCCCAGGGCACCATCTACCCGGACGTGATCGAATCCGCCGCCTCCAAAACCGGCAAGGCGCATGTGATCAAATCCCACCACAACGTGGGTGGCCTGCCGGAAACCATGAAGCTCAAGCTGGTCGAGCCGCTGCGCGAACTGTTCAAGGACGAAGTGCGCAAACTCGGCCTGGAACTCGGCCTGCCTTACGACATGGTCTACCGCCACCCGTTCCCCGGCCCCGGCCTGGGCGTGCGCATTCTGGGTGAAGTGAAGAAAGAGTACGCCGACATCCTGCGCGATGCCGACGCCATCTACATCGAAGAACTGCGCGCCGCCGGTTGGTACGAAAAAACCAGCCAAGCCTTCGCCGTGTTCCTGCCGGTGAAATCCGTTGGCGTGGTCGGCGACGGCCGCCGCTACGAATGGGTCATCGCGCTCCGCGCCGTCGAAACCATCGACTTCATGACCGCCCGCTGGGCCCACCTGCCCTACGAGCTGCTGGAGAAGGTTTCCAACCGGATTATCAATGAGTTGGAAGGCGTATCGCGGGTGACCTATGATGTGAGCAGTAAGCCGCCTGCTACTATTGAGTGGGAGTGATCCTGCGCCAATTAAGGTAATCGCTAGCTAGCCTTATCAAAGCCGCTCCAGGATTGAGCGGCTTTGTTGTATGGTACGCGTATACCTGCAGGAATGAGCATGATGAGCGACGAGGAAGTCAAAGCCAATGCGGTAGCCTTTGCCAAGCGACACAAGAAGCGCATTGCCTCTGAGCGAACGAATATCGAGCAATACGCGCCTGAGGAGCGGGCGATCTCCATTTTTATGGGTCTGTCTCGACCTCATCATCAAGGACACCGACCACACAAATCAGCACTGGGAAGAGGATATCGATTCGATTGATCCATTCCTGCCCGAGCGCTACACTCATGAACAGCTGAAAAGCCTACTATCAGGCGAGGACGAGTCATGAAAGATAAAGTGTCGAAATCTACCCCGCTAACGCATTTTGCGCGTCATGCGAGCGCTGAGCAGAAACAAGCCGTGCGTAACAAGGTCATCCATAACGCCATCGCTCGTCAGAAGCGTGTTCTCGACCAGGCTAAAGAGCTGAATTGCTAGCTTAGCGGTTGAGCAGTCGCATTTCCTTGGCCCGCCGATGAGCGGGCTTTCTGTTTCTGCCTGTTTTTTAGTGGCTTGCGAACAACCGTTCATGCGCCCTAAAAATCGGGATAGCTTTAAATATCATAAGGTTACAGCTCATCAATGAATCAGGTTTCTCATAACAGCCTTGTCTCTTTTATTTGGAAAATTGCCGATGACTGCCTGCGCGATATTTATGTCCGCGGCAAATATCGTGATGTCATCCTACCCATGGTGGTGTTGCGCCGCCTGGACACCCTTCTGGAGCCGACCAAGGACGCGGTGCTCGAAGAGGTTCGCTACCAGAAAGAAGATGAAGGCGCGCTGGAGCTGGACGAGGAGCCCTTGAAGGAAGCCTCCGGCTACGTGTTTTACAACACCAGCCATTGGACGCTAAAGAAGCTTCACGGCACGGCTACCAACAACCAGCAGATCCTGCTGGCGAATATCGAGGATTACCTCGATGGCTTCAGCGATAACGTCAAGGAGATCATCCGCCGTTTCAAGCTTTTCGATCAGATGCGCCACATGGCCGACAAACAGGTGCTGCTGGATGTCATCGAGAATTTCGTCTCGCCCTATATAAACCTCACGCCCCACGAGATGGAAGACCCCGAAGGCAACACCCTGCCGGGGCTGTCGAATCTCGGCATGGGCTACGTGTTCGAAGAGCTGATTCGCAAGTTCAACGAAGAGAACAACGAAGAAGCGGGGGAGCACTTCACGCCGCGCGAGGTGATCCACCTCATGACGCACCTGATGTTCGACCCGATCAAGGATCGGCTTCCCCCGCTCATGACGATTTATGATCCGGCCTGCGGGTCGGGCGGCATGCTGACCGAGGCGCAGAACTACATCAAGAACCCGGAAGGCCTGATCAAGGCCAGCGGCGACGTCTATCTCTACGGCAAGGAGATCAACGACGAGACCTACGCGATCTGTAAATCGGACATGATGATCAAGGGTAACAACCCCGAGAACATCCGCGTTGGCTCCACGCTCTCCAGCGATGAGTTTTCCGCCGAACGCTTTGATTTCATGCTCTCCAACCCGCCCTACGGCAAGAGTTGGAGCAGCGAGGTCAAGTACATCAAGGACGGCAAGGATGTCATCGATCCTCGCTTTCAGGTCGAGTTGGCTGATTATTGGGGTAACAAAGAGACGGTAGACGCTACTCCGCGCTCCTCGGATGGCCAGCTGCTGTTCCTGATGGAGATGGTCAGCAAGATGAAGCCTGCGGGCACCAGCCCGCTTGGTTCGCGTATCGCCTCCGTTCACAACGGCTCTAGCCTATTTACCGGCGACGCGGGTAGCGGCGAATCCAACATCCGCCGCTACATCATCGAAAACGACATGCTGGATACCATCATCCAGCTGCCGAACAACCTGTTTTACAACACCGGTATCACCACCTATATCTGGCTGTTGACCAACGCCAAGCCGGAAGCCCGAAAAGGGCGTGTCCAACTGATCGACGCCAACCTGCTCTACCGCAAGTTGCGCAAGAACCTGGGTGACAAGAACTGCGAATTTGCGCCCGAGCATATAGAAACGATCACTAACGCCTACCTCGACTTTGCCCCCATCGAGCGGGAAATCGACGCCAACAACGACCCGCAGGGCATCGCCGTGCAGGTGTTCGATAACGACGACTTCGGTTACTACAAGGTCACTATCGAGCGCCCCGACCGCCGACGCGCCGGTTTCAGCGCCGAGCGCATCGCACCGCTACGCTTCGATAAATCACTGCGCGAGCCGATGGAGTGGCTGTGGGAAACCCACGGCGACAAAGTTTACGAACCAGGCTTTTTGAAAGGCGAAGCCAAAGCCATTGCCGCCTGGTGCGAGGAGCAGGGCATGACCCTGAACGCCAAGCAGCGCGGCAAACTGACCGATACCCGCTACTGGCTCAAGCTGCGCGATCTGCATGATGCCGCCACCGCCTTGATGGAGCAGATCGGCACGCAAGAGGCCGATGACTTCAACGCCTTCCGCGAGGCCGTCAGCAAAACGCTCAAGGCGCAGAAGATCAAGCTAACCGCTGGAGAGAAAACCGCGCTGCTGAACGCCGTAAGCTGGTACGACGAACAGGCGCACAAGGTGATCGACAAGCGCTACTCGCTCTCGAAAGAGGGTGTGAGAGGCCTGACCGAGCGCTACGGCTGTACAGAGGAAGCACTTTCGGACTTCGGCTACTACCGTCAGGGCGATGGCAGCTACCTGACCTATGAAAGCGCCACCGACTTGCGCGATGCGGAAAGCGTGCCGCTGAAGGACAGCATCCACCGCTATTTTCAAGCCGAGGTGAAGCCGCACGTTAAAGAAGCCTGGATCAACCTCGACTCCGTGAAGATCGGCTATGAGATCAGCTTCAACAAGTATTTCTATCGCCACAAGCCACTGCGGAGTCTGGAAGAGGTAACGCGGGATATTTTGGCACTGGAAAAGCAGGCCGATGGGCTGATTGCTGATATTCTCGGCGTTGAGATCGCGACCAAGCTGGAATTAGCAGAATGAACATAGCGGCTTACTCTAAATACGACAGCTTCAAATACTCGGGCTTCAACTGGGTCGGCTATATCCCGGTCCACTGGAATGTTGAGAAGCTGGGCTCCATGCTGAATGCGGTATCGGAGAAAAACCAGCCCGAGTTGCCTCTCCTCTCAATCACCCGAGAACAGGGGGTCATCAAACGCGACATCGAAGATCAGGACAGCAACCACAATTTTATTCCGGATGACCTGAGCGGCTACAAGGTGTTGCGCAAGGGGCAGTTCGGCATGAACAAGATGAAGGCGTGGCAGGGCTCCTATGGTGTGTCCGCGCATACTGGAATTGTCAGCCCTGCTTATTTCATTTTTGACTTTACTCGCGAAGTCGATCCGCATTTCTTTAACATTGCGATTCGTAGCAAGCTCTACGTCTCTTACTTCGGCTCAGCCTCAGATGGCGTTCGCATCGGACAGTGGGATCTAAACCAACCCCGTATGCGGCAAATTCCGTTAATATTGCCGCCACTCCCCGAGCAACGCGCCATCGCCGCATTTCTGGATAACAAATCCGCCAAAATCGACCAGGCAGTACGAATCAAGGAAGCGCAAATCAAGCTCTTGCGCGAGCGTCGGCAGATCCTGATTCAGCAGGCCGTCACTCGTGGCCTTAACCCTGACGTGCCCATGAAAGACAGCGGCATCGATTGGATTGGGGAGATTCCTGCTCACTGGAAGGTACACCGTAACTTTGCGCTCTTTCGGGAAATCAAACAGCCAGGCAATGCTGATCTTCCGGTGCTTTCCGTCTCAATCCACAGCGGCGTTTCGAAGGAGGAGCTGTCTGAGGAAGAGAACATCCGATCTATTGTGAAGATCGAAAACCGCAGCTCTTATATGGAAGTTCTGCCAGGCGATATCGCCTACAACATGATGCGTGCATGGCAGGGCGGCATTGGAGCGGTGCATACTCACGGTATGGTCAGTCCTGCTTACGTGGTTGCACGCCCGGTGGATTACCTAGCAGGCGATTACTTTGAACTCCTATACCGAACTCCAAACTTTATCCGGCAAATGGATGCTGCCTCCAAGGGTATCGCAGATTTCCGAAAACGCCTCTACTGGGATGATTTTCGAGACTTGATGACTACCCTCCCGCCGCTGGCGGAGCAGAAAGAAATCATTCAGTATTCTGAGCAGATTTCAGAGAAAGTCAGCTACGCCATTTCAATCAAGCAAGATCAGATTGCTACGCTCAAGGAATACAAAACGAGCCTGATCAACGCGGCGGTGACGGGCAAAATCAAGGTCAGTTAAGGGGCAGTCATGAGTTACGCGGTAAGCGACACCACGGAGAAAGCGCTGGAACAGGCCATCGAACGCAGCCTGACCGGCACTACCAGCGAAGCACAGGCGCAGGGCATTACCGAGCCTGCGACTTACGGCGTGAGTGGTGCTTACCGCCTTGGCCATGGCAGCGACTTCGATGCCGCGCTGGCGCTGGACACTGCCCGATTCTGGGCCTTTCTGGAAGCCACGCAAAGCAAGGCCTTGGAAAAGCTCAAGACCCGCCACCCCGCCGATTGGCAGGCGCGCATTCTTGGCCAGTACGACAAACTGATCAAACGAAAGGGCGTACTGCACCTGTTGAAAAAAGGCCTGCCGGTCGAGGATGCGCACTTTACCCTCATGTACCCCGCGCCGCTGGCCAGTTCCGCCAAGACGGTGCACGACAACTTCGCCGCTAACGTGTGGAGCGTGACGCGCCAGGTGCATCACTCGTTGGCGAACTCGAACGAGTCCATCGATATGGTGCTGTTCGTTAACGGCCTGCCCATCGTCACGCTAGAGTTGAAAAACGCTCGGACCGAGACCGCCAGCTATCACGGGAAAAAGCAGTACCGCAACCGGGATGCCAGCCAGCCACTGCTGCAGTTTGGCCGCGTGCTGGTGCATATGACCGCCGATACCGACGAGGTTTGGATGGCCACCAAGCTCGCCGGGGATGCCACCTGGTTTCTGCCGTTCAACAAAGGGCATAACGAAGGTGCGGGCAACCCGCCCAACCCGAACGGCCACCGTACCGCTTATCTATGGGAAGAGGTGTTCAAGCCTGGCAGTCTCGCCGGTATCATCCAGCACTTTGTGCTGCTGGAAGGTAAAAGCACCGACCCGCTGGCGAAGAAAAACCTGATCTTTCCGCGCTATCACCAGCTCAACGTGGTACGCAAACTGTTGGCCCATACCGCGGCGCATGGGGTGGGCCAGAGTTACCTGATTCAGCACTCCGCCGGATCGGGAAAATCCAATTCGATTACCTGGGCCGCCTACCAACTGATCGAAAGCTACCCCGAGCAGGCCGACCTGCCCGGCGCGAAGGCGCTGGATGCGCCGCTGTTCGATAGTGTGATCGTCGTGACCGACCGCCGCCTGCTGGACAAGCAGCTACGCGAGAACATCAAGGATTTCTCCGAGGTGAAGAACATCGTCGCCCCGGCGATGCGCTCTTCGGATCTCCGAGCGGCACTGGAGAACGGCAAGAAAATCATCATCACCACGATTCAGAAGTTTCCCTTCATTATCGATGGCATCGCGGATCTCTCTGATAAGCGTTTTGCCGTGATCATCGACGAAGCTCACAGCGGCCAAACCAGCCACTCTCAAGGCAATATGAACAAGGCCATGGGGGGAAGTGCGGAGACGGACGACGAGGACAACCAGGACAAAATTCTCACATCCATACGGGCGCGCAAGCAGCGGGACAACGCTTCTTACTTTGCATTCACGGCGACCCCCAAGAACAGCACGCTGGAGATGTTCGGGGTGGCGCAGCCTGAGGGCGGCTACAAGCCTTTTCATCTTTACAGCATGAAACAGGCGATCGAAGAGGGCTTCATACTCGACGTGCTGGCCAACTACACCACCTACAAAGGCTATTACGAGATTCAGAAGTCCATTGAGGACAACCCGCTGTTCGATACTGCCAAGGCGCAGAAAAAGCTGCGCGCCTTTGTCGAACATCGCCAGCAAACCATCGACATCAAGGCCGAGGTCATGGTGGATGACTTTGTCGATAACGTGGTCAACAAGAAGAAGCTGCGCGGCAAGGCGCGGGGAATGATCATCACTCAGAATATCGAGATGGCCATTCGCTACTATCGCGCGGTACAGAAAGAGCTGGAGAAGCGCGGCAATCCGTTCAAGGCGTTGATTGCCTTTTCGGGTGATAAGGAGGTCGACGGCATCAAGTACACGGAAGCCGAGATGAACGGTTTCCCCGAGGAGAAGACGCGCTTCTATTTTGATGGCTACGACGATAAAGGCAAGCCGATGCTGCTGAACGGCCAGAGCGTCGAGAACACCTTTCGGTTACTGGTGGTGGCCAATAAGTATCTGACCGGCTTTGATCAACCCAAGCTTTGCGCCATGTATGTGGATAAAAAGCTGCAGTCGGTGCTGGCCGTTCAGGCGCTATCGCGTTTGAATCGCTCGGCGCCCAAACTGGGCAAGCGGACCGAAGATCTGTTCGTGCTCGATTTTTTCAACGAGGTCGACGACATCAAAAAGGCGTTTGACCCCTTCTTCACCGTGACGACGCTGTCGCAGGCGACGGATGTCAACGTTCTGCATGATTTGAAAGATGCACTCGATGAAACCGGTGTTTACGAGTGGGAGGAAGTGGACGAGTTCTGCCAGCGTTTCTTCAACCAGGAGGATGCCCAGAAGCTGAGCCCACTCATTGATACAGCCGCCGAGCGGTTCAACGCGGAGCTGGGGCTCGAGGATAAAGACAAGATCGATTTCAAGATCAAGGCCAAGCAGTTCGTCAAGATCTACGGTCAAATGGCGTCGATCATGCCGTTCGAAGTCGTGGCATGGGAAAAGCTGTTCTGGTTTTTGAAGTTCCTCATTCCGAAGCTAAAGATTCAGGACCCAGATCAGGATGAACTCGATGAGCTGCTTGAGGCCGTCGATCTTTCCTCCTACGGATTGGGCAGAACGAAGCTCAACCATGCCATTACACTGGATGCCGAGGAGGCCACGCTCGATCCGCAAAACCCCAACCCGCGTGGGTACCGTGAAGAAGAGAGCCAGAAGGACCCGCTCGAGGAAATCATCAAGACCTTTAACGAACGCTGGTTTCAAGGCTGGAGCGCTACGCCGGATGAGCAGCGCGTCAAGTTCCTGAATATTTTGGATAGCGTAAGAGCACACCCGGATTTCGAGCAGAAATTCAGCGATAACCCGGACCCCTACTCGCGTGAAATCGCCTTCGATAAAATCATGAAAGAAGTGATGTTGAAGCGGCGCAAGGAGGAGATGGAGTTATACAAGCTCCACGCTCAGGACCCGACGTTCAAGGCGGCGTTTTATCAAAGCCTCAAGAATGCGCTGCAAAACCCCGGGCTGGGTAGCAATGTATAAAAGCGAGTTTGCCTAAAAAATCGCGCGCCGTATCGCGATCAGGAGAGAGACTAATGACATCCAGTCACCCACGCCCAACCTCCATCCGCATCTTCCTCGCCGACGGCACGCCCGAGGGCCTGCGCATCGTGGAAAAATCCAACTGGACGGGGCGGGCGGTGGTGGCCAACCGCTCTCAGCTCGAAGGGGCGATGAAGCGCAGCGAAATGGCACAGCCGGGCGTGTATGTGCTCACGGGGCAAACGGAAGAGGGGGCGGCCAAGTTGTACGTAGGCGAAGCCGATTCGCTCGGAGATCGTATCAAGCAGCATGTGTCGGGTAAGGAGTTTTGGACGCGGGCCATCGCCTTTACCAGCACGAACGAAGGTTTGAATAAGGCCAACGTACGCTACCTGGAGTCGCGGTTGCTGGGCATGGCGAAGACGGCCAATCAGTGGGCGGTGGATAACACGGCGTATCCCTCCGCCCCACCACTCAATGAAGCCGACCGTGCCGATGCCGAGTGGTTTTTAGCCGAGATGCTGGTGATTTTTCCGCTATTGGGTATCGATGCGTTCGAAGCAGCTAGCAGCCAAGCCGCCGCGTCATCTTCAGAGCAAGTCGAGCCGCCGCTGACGCTTTACCTCAACGAACGTGGGGCCGAAGGCACGGGTAGAGAAGTTGCCGATGGCTTTGTGGTACTCAAAGGCTCATTGGCACGTGTTGAGGAGACGCTTTCCATCCATGACTATATGCGCGAGCAGCGGCAACTTCTGCAAGCGCGTGGCGTACTAGCGCCGCAAAATGGAAAGCTGATATTTACCCAGGATTTTCGCTTTTCCTCTCCTTCAACAGCAGCGGGCGTATTGGTGGGCGGTAGCGCCAATGGCCGTTTGGCTTGGAAGGATGCTGATGGCAAAACTCTGAAAGCCATTCAAGACGAAAGGTTATCGGATGTTTAGCAAAACGTTTTTCAACTTGCCCCGGTTGCGGGTGTGCTCTTCTGTATTCCTTATTTCAGCTGAAACAACTCCCTGACTGGCCCATGAGCCGAATATCAACCATAATTGGCTCATCATCTGATCCGAATAGGCGGGGCAATCGGCTCATGTATATCTGGGAACAGCCACATTGGCCGCATTTTGAGTGGGATGAGTCCGCACTGCGGCCTACCCTGGATGCCGTGCGGCTGCTTCAGGGGCGCGTGTTGGGTAAAACCGAGGCGGCGCCTGGGCAGGCGGATCTGGATCTGGAGGTGGAGATGGATGCGCTGATACAGAACGCCATTCGTACTAGCGAAATCGAAGGCGAGCGTCTGGATGTTGGCTCCGTGAGGTCTTCCGTGGCTCGCCAGCTGGGCATCGAGCGGGCTGGTATATCTGGTAGAACAACCCCTGAGTCCGAGGCATTGGTCGATCTATTGCTGCAATCCACGCGTCAGCTGGATGAGCCGTTGACCCATGGGCGGCTGTGCCTGTGGCAGTCCATGCTGTTTGTGAAAGGCCCTGGCCTGATGGGTCAAGTGCGTGTGGGCGAGCTACGCGGTGACCACCCCATGCAGGTGGTGTCGGGGCGGCTGGATCGACCTACCGTTCATTTTGAAGCGCCTCCCCGTGAACAGCTGGAAGCCGAATTGGATGCGTTTCTAACGTGGTTCAACCAACCGCTAGAGGGACTGGATGGGCTGGTGCGGGCGGGTATTGCACATCTATGGTTGATCACCTTGCACCCCTTTGATGATGGCAATGGGCGGGTCACACGCGCCGTTACCGACCGGGCGCTTGCGCAGGCAGAACGGCAGTCGGTGCGCTTCTACTCTCTGAGTGCGGCAATCATGGCGCGGCGAAGCGCTTACTACGACTACCTCGAAAGTACCCAGAAGGGCAGTCTCGATATTACGCCTTGGTTGTTGTGGTTCCTCGATACGCTGAAAGAGGCGCTTGAGCAGGCGTTGTTAAGAATCGACCGTGTATTGGTCAAGGCTTCCTTTTGGCAGCACCATGCCACTACGGTACTGAACGAACGACAAATCAAGGTGCTGAACCGTTTGTTGGATACCGCAGGAGAGGAGTTTGCGCAGGGCATTAATGCCCGCAAGTACCAATCGTTGGCCAAGGTGAGCAAAGCGACCGCCACGCGGGATTTGGCTGAACTGGTAGAGAAAGGCTGCCTTTTCAGGCTGCCTGGCGGCGGGCGGAGCACACGTTATGCCTTGGTGGAGCATGGCAAAGGGCTGCCCGGTGAATACTGATGGCCAGGAGTCACTGCCCGGTGGGCCACCCCGAACCCAGAAAGCCATAGAAGTGTCATAGTAAAAATGACCCAGCTCGACGCTGGCAGACGTATAATCGCTGCACACGCCATCGCCCTTGTTGACGTGCTTTGAAGACGAGATGTCGGCTTTCATCTGGCTGACGTGGCGTCCCGGTATACGTGTGGCGATGGGCATATCAGCATCATCCTGAATCGTGATAGAGATTGCGTTTACGTGGCACCCACCTGGCGGGGTTACTTGATGGATGAATGCACATGACGCTTGATTATTTCGTGGCGAACTATGGCAGCCTCGGCTTGTTCGTGGGGGCGAGCCTGGAGGGTGAAGCCGTCGCGATGCTGGGCGGCATCATGATGCATCGGCACCTGATCGGGTTTGGTGAAGCGGTGGTCTCGCTTGCCTTGGGCGCTTTCCTGGCAGACCAGGTGTTCTTCCTGCTCGGGCATGGGTGGCGCAATAGCGCCATCGTTCGCTCGGTTCAGCGTAGCGTGGCGGGTGAGCGGGTACTGACGACGTTCAACGCCCACCCGAATACGTTCGCGTTCTCCTTGCGGTTCCTTTATGGGCTGCGCATGGCCGGTGCGGTGACCATTGGCACGACCAAATTTCCCTGGCCCCGTTTCATCGTGCTCAATGCGCTGTCGGCGCTGATCTGGTCGGCCGCCTGGGTCACGCTCGGTTATCTGTTTGGTCAGGCGCTCGCGCCACTGTTTGAGCGATTGAGCAGCCTTTCCCATGTGGTGTTGGCAGGGGTGGCCGCCGTGCTTTGCGTCGCGGTCGCGGCCGTGGTGGCCACTCGGCGGAGAAGGGCTCAGCGCTTGACGACGCGCGATTGAGCGCAGCCACCCCTGCACACGCATTACCCTATCGTTACCGCCTCCGCCAGGCTAAGCCGGTGAGCAGCCCCAGCGTGAGCGCTGCCATGCCGCCGGTGTAGGCGATCAGCGGCCACGCCGTGCTGCCATCCAGCATGACCACCACCGCAGTGCCTACGCCACCCACGATCAGGCTCTGCACTCAGAAGTGCAGCGCCACGGCGGTGCCAGCCATGTCGTTGAAGGCGTGCAGCGCGCCGTTGGCGGTCACGGAGGTGATCAACACGATGCCCACGGCGGCGAGCCACATCGGTAAGACAAACGACCACAGGCTTGGCGTGAAGAACACTTCCCCCAGCCCCAGCAGGCCTGCGCTGGCCAGCAGAATCAGCGCGCCACGCAGGGCGCAGCCGGGAATGCCCCAGCGCGTCACGAAACGTTTGGCAAAGCGCGCCGTCACGATCATGACCAAGGTTACCGTCGCAAAGGCCACGCTGAACCCCAACTCGCTAAAGCCCGCCCCTTCGATGAGCACTCGGGGGGCCGTCGAGAAGAACACGAAAAACGCCCCCATGGCGGTCCCGAACGCGACCGTATAAACCCAGAAATGAGCGCTGTTGAGCACGCGCCCCATATCCGCCAGGCGGGTGGGGGCGTATGCCTTGCGTGTTTCATGCCATCTCGGGAAGGCGTAGCCGAGGGTCAGCAGGGCCAGAATGCCCAGGGTGATGAACAGGGCGCTCCAGCCCAGGTAATGGGCTATCAGCGCGCCCGCGATAGGCCCCAGCGCAGGCACCACCGCCAGCATGGCATTCATCAGGCTGTAGATGACCGCGCTTTCCGGCGTGTTGGCGTACACATCGCGCACCGTGGCGAACATCGCGACCAGCATGGCGGCGGCCCCCATGGCCTGCACCAGCCTGAGCAGCACGAATAGCCAGGCTTCCGTGGTGAACGCCAGGAAGAAGGAGGCCGCCGCAAAAACGAGGGTGCCGCCTATCAGGATGGGGCGACGACCCAGGCGGTCTGAAAGCGGGCCAAAGAGGATCTGGCCCACGCCCAGCATGATCATGTAGAGCGTCAGCGTGAGCTGAACGACCTCGGGCGTGGTATTGAGAATGCCCGGCATGGCGGGCACCACCGGCAGGTAGATATCCATGCCGAGTGAGGCAAGCAAGTTGAAAGGGGCCAGCAACGCCAGCGCCAGGGGGAGGCGATAAGCCCAAGAGCTTGGGTTTTGAATAGGCACAGGAAAAGCTCCGTACGAATCAGCGTATTCGACGGCGGCCTGCAGGGCATCGATGGGATGGTCAGGCTGCCGCAACAACGAGTGAAGCAGGGTTGTTGCGGCCTAGCGGTCTGCTTTTTTGGAACCCATGGGTGCTTTCCGGGAGGTGACGTTGCGGTGCCTTTGGCGTTGTTAGCGTATCAGAGACAAAAAGCGCAGACCAGGCCATGCCCGTTGTGTATCGGATATTGGTGTTGGATTTTTCTCGATGACAAAATTCATCGTGCTAGCTGCATGGCGATGATTTTTTTCCTGACGACTTTGCTAAAAACGAACGTTGGTCTTCTTTAGTTTTTCTATATCCCTTTTAATTCATGTGCTTGCGGGGTTTTTTGTTGTTGGCACGCGGTTTGCTACATGGTTTGCTACAAGTGTTCTGCCGTAAGCGTGGTTAGCTACAAGTAGTGCGCTAAAGATAGCGTGCCAATGCGTAAACGATAGCCAAGGCGCTTTGGCGCGTTCCAACAATTAACAATAGAGAATAGGAAGCACGTTATGCAGTTGAATCGGGTGAGCAGTTTCAAGAGTGCGGGTAAGTTGATTACCGGACAGGGGGCCAGTGAACAGTTGGGCCTGCATGTACAGGCACTGGGCATGCAGAATCCCTTGATCGTGACGGATGCCGGGGTGGTGGCCTCAGGCACGCTGGAGGGGGTTACCAGGCAGTTGCAGGCCTTGGGGCTTTCCTGTGGTGTGTTCGATGGTGTAACCCCAGAGCCGGAAGTGGCTATCGTGGAAACCTGCACGGAGGTGTTCGTGTCGGACCAGCACGATAGCGTGATTGCCGTGGGCGGCGGCAGTGCCATGGATATCGCCAAATGCGTGGCGGTGTATGCGCGCCATGAGGGGCCGCTGGAAGCGCTGTTTGGCGAGCAGCAGGTGCGCCAGCGTGAGGTGCCCTTGATTGCCATGCCCACTACCGCAGGGACTGGGTCGGAGGTGACTAACATCGCCATTCTGTCCGACAAGGTCCAGCAGATGAAAAAGGGCATCGTGAGCGATTGCCTGCTGCCGGATGTGGCGATCGTGGCGCCCGAGCTGACGCTGAGCTGCCCGCGCAGCGTTACGGCTGCCAGCGGTGTGGACGCGCTGGTGCACGCGGTGGAGGCGTATCTTTCCAATTTTGCGACGCCTATCACGGACGCCTTGGCGGTCAAGGCCATGGGGTTGATCGTTTCGGCGTTGCCGAAGGCGTTTGCCAATCCTCAGCATCTTCAGGCCCGCGAGGACATGGCGACCGGTAGCCTGCTAGCGGGGCTGGCGTTCGGCAATGCGGGGGTCGGGGCAGTGCATGCGTTGGCGTATCCGTTGGGCGGGCGTTATCAGTTGGCCCATGGGGTGACCAATGCGCTGCTGCTGCCCTTCGTGATGGAGTGGAACAAGCTGGCGTGTGTGGAGCGTTTCCGGGGCATCGCCCAGGCTTTTGGCGAGCCGGTGGCGGGGCTTTCCGACCATGCGGTGGCCGATGCCGTGATTGCGCGTATGCATCGCTTGTGTGCCGAGGTGGAAATTCCGTCTGGCTTGCGCTCGTTCGATATCCCTGAGTCAGCGATTCCCGAGCTGGCTGCCGAAGCTATCAAGGTGGAGCGGCTGCTGCGCAATAATCCCAGGGTCTTGAGCCTGGAGGATATCGAGGCCATCTATCGCGCTGCCTACTGACGCGGTGACGCGTTACTAACAATACCAATAAAATTGATCAGGAGTTCATGCCATGAGCGCTTGGAAACATCGCGTTGACGGTGAGGAGAGCCCGTACACGCCGTTAGGTCCGTTCAAGCTTCGCTTGCCTTTCTATCACTATCGCTTCGAGCTGCCTGACTATTTGCAGGGGCTATTGATGTGTGCCGTCGATCTGGCGGCGATTCCGCTCATGATGCAGTTGCTGGGGATGCCTTTCGAGGCGGCGCTGGCCATCGTGATTTTGAACGGTTTGCTGTATCTGCTGCACCATCTGCTGGGGGACCCGGTGATCCCTGGCTGGATTACGCCGGCCATTCCGCTGTTGATGGCGTATGTGGCGACCTTCCCCGAGGGGGTCGATAGGGTGCATGCGTTGATTGCTTTCCAGATGATGCTGGGGGGCCTAGCCATCGGTCTGGGGGTCACGGGCATGGCCAGCAAGGTGGTGCGGCTGATTCCTTCGGCCATCAAGGCGGGGGTGATCATGGGCGCTGGTCTGGCGGCCATCGTGGTGGTATTCGATGAGGGTGGCCGCTTCGAGCAGTACCCCTTTACCATCACGATTGCCGTGGGTGTGGCCTTTTATCTTATTTTTTCCCGCCATTTCAATAAGCTGAAAGCCCAGGGTGGTGTGTGGGGTGCGGTAGGCAAATTGGGGATCTTTCCGATCATCGTGCTGGCTATCGTGGTGGCTCCGCTGTTTGGGGAAGCGCCATGGCCCGATGTGGAATGGGGGTTCAGCCAGCCTGACTTCGCGTTGATGTTCAGTGAGTACACGGTGTTCGGCGTGGGCATGCCGCCGCTGATGATGTTTCTGACGGCGATTCCTACGGTGTTGGCGGCGTATATCGTGTTGTTTGGCGATGTGTTGCAGAGCAAGGCGCTGCTGGAGGAGGCCGATGAGAAGCGCCGCGACGAGAAGATCGACTATAACCCCAACCGTGCCCACATGATCTTTGGTGGCCGTAATTTCGGCATGAGCATTTTTGGTCCGGACGTGGTGATGTGTGGCCCGCTGTGGGCGGCAATGCATGTGGTCACGGTTGAGCGTTACAAGCAGGGCAAGGCGGCGATGAACTCTATCTTCGGGGGTTCTGGGTCGTTCCGTTGGGGAACCAACACGGGGTTGCTGCTGCTGCCCATCGTGAGTCTGGTAGAGCCTATTCTGGGCATTGCGCTGGCGCTGACGCTATTGATTCAGGGCTATGTCAGCGTACGCATCGGCATCATGGAGGCGCGTAGCCAGCGTGATCTGGGCATTGCCGGAATTATTGCGGCAATGCTGGTCATCAAGGGCGCTACCTGGGCCTTTGCCGTGGGGATTCTGCTGTGCGCGCTGATTTACGGTCGCCGTTTCTTCTCGGGCGAGGTGGACAAGACCTTCGTGAAGGATTGGGAGGAAGCGTCCGTGCCTTCTGCTGACCCTGAACCTCGGGTCCCGCTGCAAAAGTAGTCGACATGACGCTGTGCAGGCCGAGCCGCCGGGTTACGCTGGGGTTCGGCGCCGTGTGCTGGCCAATCGTGCGGTTCGGCCAGCCATGGCGGGATGGTTCGCAGTTATCCCTGGAGGGAGATCATGCAGCGAATAGAGGCGTGCCTTTCATTGGCGGCGGCATTGCCCTTGTTTGAGCAGCACGGTACGGATGCGGTGGAGGTGTTTCATCGCCAGGGCCAGGTGATTGGGGTGTTGACCCGTACCGATATCGAGCAGGCTCAGCGGGAAGGGGCACTCGACCAGCCGGTGGAGGCACATTTGCGCTACCGGGTCACCGGTGCGAAGCCAGCCCTTGAGGCGGCAGAGGTGGAGGCGTTCGGGTTCGATGAGGAGCCCATGCGTTCTTTGCTGGATGCCTTGCACGATGGGGTCTATATCACCGATGCCAACGGTATCACGGTGACAATCAATCAGGCTTATGAGCGCATCACCGGTATTCAGCGGGAGGAGGTGGTGGGCTTCCACATGGCGGATCTGGTCAAGGCGGGGTTCATTTCCAAATCGGCGTCGCTGGAGGTGATTCGTGAGCTGCGCCCGATCACGCTGGCGCAGACGATCCATGGTAGCCGCAAGATTGTGGTCACGGGGACCCCGCTGTTTGGTCAGGACGGCAGGTTAGCCTATGTGGTGACCAGCGTTCGCGATATCACGGAGCTGCTGCTGGCCAAGCATGCCCAGGAGCAGCTTGAGCAGATCGAGCGTATCCGTGAGGCGTATCAGGTGCGAGAAGTATCGGCGCTGAGTGCTCCCGGGGTGATTACCAGCCCGAGCACGGAGCCTTGCTTCGACCTGGCGCGCCGGGTGGCAAAATCGACGGCCAAGGTTCTGATTCAGGGCGAAACCGGTACCGGAAAGACCTTGTTGGCGCGTTATATCCATCAGCACAGTGACCGTTCGGATGGCCCGTTCATGGAGTTGAACTGTACGGCGTTTCCGGAAGGGCTACTGGAGGCCGAGCTGTTTGGCTATGCCGCCGGGGCATTTACCGGTGCTGCGCCCAAGGGTAAGCAGGGGCTGCTGGATGTGGCCCATGGGGGAACGCTGTTTCTGGATGAGATCGGTGACTTGCCCATGGCCTTGCAGGTAAAGCTATTGAAGGTGGTGGAAGAAAACCGCTATTTGCCTGTGGGTGATACCGCGTTTCGGCAAGCCAACGTGCGGTTGATTACGGCGACGCATCAGGAGTTGTTGGAGCGTGTACAACAAGGGGCTTTTCGAGAGGATCTCTTCTATCGGCTGAGTGTGGTGCCGCTGCGGTTGCCACCGTTGCGGGAGCGGCGCGAGGAAGTGATTCCTTTGCTGCAGCATTATTTAGTGCACTTCAATCAGTTGCACGGTATGTCGCACCGCTGGTCACCCGAGGCGTTGGAGCTGCTGGCGGGGTATGCGTGGCCGGGCAATATACGCGAGCTGATGAACCTCACCGAGCGCCTGGTCGTGACCCTGGAACAGGAAGAGGTGACCTCGGCAGATTTGCCCCGTGAGCTATTTCCCAGCCCCGGCCAAGCCGCGGCACCGGAAGGGCCGCGTGCACTTTGCGAGCAACATTCCTTGCGCCATCAGGTGAGCCGATTCGAGCGGCAAGTGATCGAGCATGCGCTGGCCTTGCACGGGTCTACTCGCGCGGCAGCGGCAGTATTGGGCGTGGACCAATCCACGTTAGTGAAAAAGCAGCGCCGCTGGCGCGATTCACCGTTGGGGTAAGGCAGCGCTGACACGCCAGGTTCTACGCCAGGTCCTATCCCACGGTTTCAATTCTATCAATGACAATACAGGAGTAGGTGATGCAGATTCAGTCGTGGATTCATGAGGCGGCTTATATCAACGGCGAGTGGGTGACGTCGGAGAGTGGCGAGCAGGTGGCGGTGACCAACCCGGCAGACGGTGCGACGCTTGGGCATGTGCCTGCCCTGAGCGCCCAGCAAGTGGCAAGTGCCATCGAGGCGGCCAACGTGGCGCTGCCCGCCTGGAAGAGCAAAACCGCTGCGCAGCGGGCGGCTGTTTTGAGCCGCTGGCATGCGCTGATCATGGAGAACGAGGCGGTGCTGGGCGAGCTGATGACGCTGGAACAGGGCAAGCCGCTGAGGGAGGCGCGGGGTGAAATCGGCTATGCCGCCAGTTTTATCGAGTGGTTTGCCGAGGAGGCCAAGCGGATTTATGGCGATACCATTCCGGGCCACGCGGCAGATAAGCGCATCATTGTCACCCGTGAGCCGGTGGGGGTCTGTGCGGCCATTACGCCGTGGAATTTTCCGGCGGCGATGATTACTCGCAAGGTGGCTCCTGCGCTGGCCGCAGGCTGTACCATCGTGGTGAAACCTGCCATGGAGACGCCGCTGACCGCGCTGGCCTTGGCGGCACTGGCCGAGCAGGCGGGAGTACCTGCCGGGGTGATCAATATCGTCACTGGGGATGCACAGACCATTGGCCAGGTGCTGACCGAAAGCCCAGTAGTGCGCAAGCTGAGTTTCACCGGTTCTACGGCGGTGGGTGCCAAGCTGATGGCAGCCTGTGCGCCGACGGTGAAGAAAGTGTCGCTGGAGCTGGGAGGCAATGCCCCGTTCATTGTGTTCGATGATGCCGATATCGACGAGGCGGTGGCCGGGGCAATCGATAGCAAGTTCCGCAATGCCGGGCAGACTTGCGTATGCGCGAACCGTATCTATGTGCAAAGTGGTGTTTACGACACCTTTGTGGAGCGGCTGGCGCAGCGAACTCAGGCCTTGAAGGTGGGCGCTGGCAGCGAGGAGGGGGTGGATATCGGGCCGCTGATTTCCGAGAAGGCGGTGGCCAAGGTGGAAGAGCACCTTCAGGATGCCTTGGCCAAAGGAGGGCGAGTGCTGGCTGGAGGGCAGCGCCATGCGCTAGGGGGGACCTGGTACGCACCCACGGTGGTGGCCGAGGCGACAGCGGACATGGCATGTGCCCGCGAGGAGACATTCGGCCCTCTGGCACCGGTATTCCGCTTCGAAGACGAGGCTGAAGTAATTCGCCTGGCAAACGATACGGAGTTCGGGCTGGCGGCCTATTTCTATGCTGAAAGTGTCTCGCGCATCTGGCGCGTTTCCGAGGCGCTGGAGTACGGCATGGTGGGCATCAATACCGGTTTGATTTCAACGGCGGCGGCTCCGTTCGGTGGGGTCAAGTCTTCAGGCATCGGCCGCGAAGGCTCGCGTTACGGGATCGATGAATATACCGAGATGAAGTACCTCTGCCTGGGTATCAAGCAGGCGGAGTAGCCTTCACTTTACTAAGCTGTTTTTAGTTCCAAGGCCCCGGGTGAGAGCTCTCACTGCGGGGTTTTTTGGCCCTTA
>NZ_LFGT01000011.1:0-22201 GCF_002078115.1 Halomonas sp. BC2
TATAACTCAATTTGACGTGAGTGTGAAAAGCGCATTCTTAGACGCGCACTCCCGGAAAAATTGCGCCATCACCTGAAGCCCTTGAATCCGCATGCGAATGCAATGGCCTTGTTCAGCCAGCTACATACTACTGTCAACCACCGTAAGGTTGTCTTGGTCTGCGCAACAATATCTTCTTCATTAACTAAGACCCTCTCCTAGGGAATCTGCGCAGTCAACGAATCGGAGGCGTCCAATAGCCTGCTCGTCACAGAGTCAACAGCCGTTGCACAGATCTCGTTACGGTTGTACCAGACCCTAACGAGTTTAATGGCGTACAGTTACCACACCAGCCCGAGCCAACTCGGTGAATCGCATTACCTTTTCTTCAACTGTTCATTTTATTTCAGCTTAAAACCGAGAGGTTGCCTGAAGTTTACTATCTGGATTGAGTATTGCACGAGGGGCTTTCATCATGGCCTGAAACTCCAAAGCGAAGACTTGAATGCAAAATCACAGGCCAGCGGGCAATAGAGTGATCAAGCACACTCATAAGACCGGCGCAAACAAATAGGCCGCTCGAGCCGCCACCCGATGCCAAAGCGGCTTATCGCTGATCTCTTCTGGCTGCATCTGCCGTGCCCGCGCGAAATCCGCCTTGAACATCGCATCAACCTCGGCGGCAAAGTCGGCGTCCATCACCATCGCCGTCACCTCGAAGTTGAGTCGAAAGGAGCGGTTGTCGAGGTTAACGGTACCCACTGCCGCACCGATTTCGTCAACCAAAAAGGCTTTGCCATGTAAGAAGCCCCCCTCGTAGCGATAGACCTCGACCCCCGCCTCGAGAAGCGAATCGAGAAAGGCATAGGCCGCAAAGTAGGTTAGAAGGTTATCTGGACGTTCGGGAATCAGGATTTTCACCTCTACTCCGCTTAACGAGGCTAGTTTAAGCATCGCCAGCACCCCCTCATCTGGCACAAAGTAGGGACTGGATATCCAGATACGCTCTTGCGCGGCGTGAATTGCCTGTTGAATCATCAGACTAGCCGTCTCAAATCGGTCTGCGGGCCCACTCGGAAGAATGAGCACCGGTGTACCATGGCCGCTTGGAATTAGCGGTGACCAGGGAAGCTCGGGGATTTCCTCAGTCGCCCAGTGCCAATCTTCAAGAAACACCAGCTGCAGCGCCAAGGCCGCAGGCCCCTCAATCATTAGGTGGGTATCACGCCACGGGCCAATTCGTGGGTGGCCTTCCAAGTATTCATCGCCAACATTGAATCCACCGACCCAAGCTCTTTCCCCATCGGCCACCATTATCTTGCGATGGTTGCGAAAGTTGAGCTGGAAGCGATTACCTGTCCCCCGCGTAGAATGAAAGCGATGTACTCGAACACCCGCCTCTTCCAGCGTCTGGAGATAGTGGCTCGGCAACGCATAACTTCCAATTTCATCGTATAGAAAGAAGACCTCCACGCCCTGCCTAGCCTTCTCAATCAGCCGTGCCTGCAGCGCCAATCCCACTGCATCAGCCCGAACGATATAAAACTGCACAAGCAGATAGCGCTCAGCAGCATCAATACCGGCAAACAAGCTCTCGAAGGTCTGCTCACCGTCGATCAGCAGTTCCACCCGGTTGCCACCTAGAAACGGCAGCTTGGCCAGCTGTTCGACACCCACCAGATGCTTGTCAGCGTGTTCATCCGAAACCCCATGAGCCCGCAGCTCGGCCAGTTTTTCAGCAAGCGCCTGCCCCAACACCGAGTTCTCGTCGCGTCGTGCAGAGACATAGCCCTGGAATTTCGTGCGGCCGAACACCCAGTAGGCTGGCACCGCCACATAGGGCAATGTGTTTAGTGAAACGATCCAGGCCACAGCTCCCTGAGAGGTACGGCTCGACATCATCGCATCCAGTGACGACACAAACCCAACCAGATGAGCAACTCCCACCACGAGCAGTAAACGACGCCAGAATCGACGTCGCCTGGAGGGCAGCGTTACTGCCCCCGGCTTTTCCCTTTCATCGCTCATGCTCCCCCTAAACCACCTTTTCTTCGCTGTAAAATCAGTTTTATCATTGCCGCAACCTGAACGGTAAAGACAATACTCACGAGCCCTACAAACCAGAACCGAAACCAATTGGGCCCAGACACCCCACTCTGGAAAACTAGATTCCTGAGACTCAGCTCATAATGTAGGAAGAGAAAGTAGATTCCATGAAGAGCAACTAGATAGAAAACCACATAGGCATAATTTTGAAGATGCTTCCATGTTGAGCTTCCCAGGAAGCGCATGGCCTTGTCGGATGATATGGCAAACAGGACGAGCCCAAAAAAGAGGGCGACTAACCCGACCATATTCGCAAGCCCGAACCCCGGATCCACAAGAACCGGGCCTGAAAGCCCCGCCAAAGGCAGCTCCTGATAGCCTAAAAATCCACGAATCGACCACCGTGCCCAGCCATCCCACACTAGAAAAGCATGCACAGAGGCAAAGATCGCAAACCAGATCCCGAAGGCTCGCCGCCAATTGACAAGAAAGCTCAATTGCCTAGGCCATATTTTCACCACAGGGCCTATCACCATGGTGACAAATAACAGGATAAAAGCAGCATCGCCTAAAGCACGCCAAGTGCGCATCTCAGCGTCCCACTCCATTCGGCTCAACCAAAAAAGATAAGCTGTCATGGCACCAATCAGTACAACAACGAAATGTCTTCCAATTCTATGACGCCTAGTCGACATACTGACTTTTTTAGCTATAACGTGATGGTTCATATTTTTTCATACCTAGACACCACTTCATCGCAAGGCTAACCCTATTTCACATATGATTAATATCGACTTTATTCGGGTGCCTGGGAAGCTTGGCTGACTTTTCTCAGCATCCCAAACACCCTTATGAAAGCGTTAAAGACCCACCTCATAAAGCAATATCAAGGGTTGTGCTTGTTCTTCTAGAAGCTCATCCTGAGTTGGCGTATCGATGGGCACTACTTGACCGTCGGATCTCTCCAGCAGTTCTTGGAGTTGTGCATAATTTACCGATTGATCCAAGATGTACTGATTGAGCTTCGGCTGCATCTCAAGCAGTGCTTGTCTGCCGTGGTTCTGATTTTCAAGAAACTGATATACCTGCACGAACGCAGTGCCATCGTCCCAGCCGATCTTGACGGGCTGATCGACGATATTAACCTGAGTGCCTAAAGGCACAGCACCGAATATTGCTTTAACATCTTCCGGAAACATGCGTATGCAGCCACGGCTGGCGCGCATGCCAATGCCGTCCGGATCATTGGTACCGTGAATTAGATAACCAGGAATATCGAGCAGGATGGCATGCTTGCCGAGCGGGTTATCGGGACCCGGCGGCACCACTGAGGGTGCCGGTTCGCCTCGCGCCGCCGCTTCTTCACGCATGGAACGTGGCGGATACCAGGCAGGATCCTCAAGCCGCATGGTAGTGGTGGTAATTCCCAGTGGGGTGTCATAGCCATCTCGACCGATACCGATCGGATAGGTCTCGACTCGCGGCACCTCACCTTCGCCTATCTCCGGAAAATAGTAGAGACGTAACTCGGCGATGTTAATGACAATGCCAGTCCTCTCGGCATCGGGCAGGATATACTGGGCTGGCACGACCACTTCTGTTCCGACGCCCGGCACCCAAAGACTGACGTTCGGATTAGCCCGACGGATTTCCTCGTAGCCCAGGTTATGGGTACGGGCGATATCGAGGAGCGTATCCGCCTCGTTGTCTACCACTACCTTATAGGCCTCACCAATCAGGTCACCGTACTCAGGCAACCTGTAGTGGCCCTGCGGCCACTCCCCCACGTCTTCAGCAAGCACAGGCGAAGTGCTCAGCAGCGTAGCGATAAGCAACGCCCCTAGCCCCGTTTTAATAATAATGGCAGTAATGGTGTTGGAGTGCCCAAGCGATAGTATCATTGTGTCCTCCTCTCTCGGCGGCGCAGATATAAACCGGGTTGGCTATGATTATCCACCGGTTGTTGGCGCGACCAGGTGATCAGCGCCATGCCGACCAGTATCATAGGGGCAGTCAGCAGCATTCCCATGGTGACCCAGCCAAACGCGAGGAAGCCGATGTGTTCATCCGGCAACCTCACGAATTCAACTGTGAAGCGAAACACGCCGTACAGCAGCAAAAAAGACCAGAGATCAGACCTCGCCGCCTCGGTTCAGCGGAAAGCCACCACAGCAGCACGAACAGCACCACCCCTTCCAGGGCGAATTCATAAAGCGCAGAGGGGTGTCGTGGCTCTGGGCCCATGTGGGGAAACGGCATCGCCCAGGGCAGGTTGCTGACGCGCCCCGGCAGCTCGTGATTGATGAAATTGCCGATTCGCCCTGCACCAAGACCGATCGGCACCAGTGGTGCGATGAAGTCGGTTAGGGCAAAGAAGCCGAGCCGATGCTTTCGCGCAAACCATAGCGTCGCCGCCAGCACCCCGAGCAGTCCACCATGAAAGCTCATACCGCCTTCCCAAACTTTGAACAGCCATAAGGGGTTGGCCATAAACTGTTCTATTCCATAGAACAGGACATAGCCCAACCGGCCACCAACCACTACGCCTACCGCGGAGTAAAAGATCAGGTCGCTAATGTCATCGTGGGTTAGCTTAAGCCGATTAGCTCTAAGGCGCCCAAGCCACCAGGCGGCGCCGAAGCCCACCACATACATCAGGCCATACCAGTGAATCGCGAACGGGCCGAGGCTGATGGCCACTGGATCAATCTGGGGATATTGCAACATGTGGTATCTCCCAATTCATTAGAGGTGCGACCAATCGCGCCCACCGTTATTACTGATCAGCAGTTGATTGAGGTCATCAACCGCCACCAAACGCTGGGAGTCGTGCGGATCCAGCGCCAGATGCATCAGATAGCGCTCTTTCCAGCCACGCTTGACTACCTCCCAATCCCGGCTGCCCTCCCCAACTCTCAGCAAGCCTACCCCTATCATGAAGGCGTAAAGCTCTCCTTGGCTGGCCACCACCAGGCTCGTAGGGCGACGCTCAGGGTATACTTGTCGCCATCGTTCGCCTCCGTCAGGACTCATCAATAGCCCGGTTTGGGTGGCGGCATAGAGTTGTTCGGGATCACGGCTCGAGGCAGCCAGTGAAATCAGCCCGGCCGGCGCCTGGGCGCGAATCTGCCAATTGGCTCCACCATCCTGGCTGACTTGGAGCTGGCCACCATTAGCCCCATAGAGCACGTCGGGACTGGCCTCACTGATGGTCATCTGATGAAAGTCCACCGGGCCATCAACGCCGATAGCTAATTGTGACCAGCTGCGGCCTGAATCCCGGGACTTAACCACGCCGAGGTTGCCACCCCTGGCCGGGTGGCCGCTGGCAAAGAAGGTCTCGGCTTCTTCCGGGTGAGGAGCAAAACCCATGAAGTCATGGGTCTCCTCCGAGACCCGGCGGGCCATTCCATCACTACCAACGGCATAGAAGCCATGATGGGTGGCCAACCATAGTCGTTCGCTATCCGCTCGATCGACGGCCAGGCCGTGAATATGGGTCTGCTCTCGCAGTTGCTCAAGACTGATACTACTCGGTTCTCGGGAGCAACCTGAAAGCAAGGTAAGCAGGAAGGCCACGGCGAGTGGCCAGCGATAATAGGTCATGACATCACGTCCTTATCAGTCGTCAGGTGGACAAGCACCACGCAAAGCCAACGCGCAACGCCAAAGCAAAACAAGGCAAGCTCAACTCACACGGATCGTTGCCATCATGCCTAGCTCTTCGTGTTCGATGATGTGGCAGTGGAACAGCCAATCGCCGGGCTTGAGGAACACCATGCGCAGCCTGAGACGCTGATAAGGAGCCAGGTTGACGGTGTCCTTCCAGGCCAGCCAGGGCGCGTCTCGCCATTCCCTGTCAGCATCGCGGGTAGCGATCACCTGAAAGTGGGTGCCATGCACATGGAAGGGGTGATCCATATGGGAGTTATTGAAGACTTCCCACTCCTCTACCTCGCCAACCTGCCCCTCAAACAGGACGTCGTTCATGGCAAAGGCACGGCCGTTGATCAGAAAATCCACCTTGGGTCGAACCGCTCTATCATCGTCGCTAGCGTGACTCGCCCCATGCCCCGGCCCATGGGTTCCGTGATGGCTGTCACTGCCGCCGTGGCCGGCATGCGGATCGCCATTCACCGCACCGTGATTGTCATGGTCTGGCATCACCTCGGTCAGTTCCACTTGACGTCTCACCGCTGGTTCACCCAAGGGTTCGATATGGGACAAGGGGTCAGGTAACGCGACGGCGGGGTATACGCCAGTATTTAGGGTATGAATCGATAATAGCGAAGCAATCTCGTCCAGATGTGCCGGCTTAGCCCCCATCCAACCACGTGTATAGGGATGACTCGCCAGCTCAAAACTCCTTTCAGATTTCTCGCTGATGCGTACTAGCAGATCGACCCGCTCACCCGGGGTGAGCAGCAACTCTTCGAGTGGTTGTGGTCGCTCGATCAGCCCGCCATCGGTACCGATCAGGGTCAACTCGT
The DNA here is from genome assembly GCF_002078115.1 of Halomonas sp. BC2. Lineage (NCBI taxonomy): Bacteria > Pseudomonadati > Pseudomonadota > Gammaproteobacteria > Oceanospirillales > Halomonadaceae > Halomonas > Halomonas sp. BC2. The sequence goes on from NZ_LFGT01000011.1 coordinate 6,516, forward strand.
GATCTTCCAAGCGTAAACGCAAGTACCGGCCAGCACAGGCGTTGACCAGCCGCAGCCGCAGAGTAGTGCCCGGCGCCACATCAAGACGTGGCTCGCGTTGGCCGTTGACCAACAGAAGCTCCCCCTCGCGTCCATTCATCCAATCTTCGCTGGTATGGGGCGCCACTTCGCCATTCATATTCAGGCGCAGGTCGCTGACCACTAGCAAATGCTCTTCCACCTCCGCGGGCAACACGTCTAACCGGGGCCTGACCAACAATGCACCCGCTAAACCATGAGCTACCTGACGCGCAGTACCTTCATGTGGGTGGGGGTGGAACCAGTGTAACCCTGCATTCCCCCTATGAAGGATATAACGATAATGTCGTGACTCTCCGGGCAATACGGCTTCCCAGGGTGCCCCATCTTGCGACTGGGGCACCGGCACCCCATGCCAGTGCAGCGTCGTTTCCTGCTCAAGCTCGTTTATCAGCGTAATATCTAACTCATCCCCCTCGCGCACCTCAATCAATGGCAACACTTTGCCGTTGTAGAGCCACAACTTAGCCTCAAGCCCATCGCTCACTGGCACCGCTTGGGCAGCGGGGGTTAATACACTTTGAAAGCGCCCAACCTGATCACTCAAGTTTGCAATCCGAGGCAATGGTTGAAGGGGTTGTCCTGCAGGGATGCTAGCGTTATCCAGCAGGGCTGTTGGTAACGCCTGGGTATGCCGTCCGGCCAATGCGTGAACCAATAGGCCAGACCCAGAGAGTGCGATACCACCCAGGGTGGTGTAGCGAAGAAATTCGCGACGTTTCATGGCTATTCCTCGTGATTAAAATCATCATCTTGGCCCGCCATAGGCGAGCTGAACGTTCAGCGATGAAGGTTTAAACGCGAGGAGGGCGATCAAGGAGCGCGCGTGGAGCCGGTGACCAGTTGACTAAATAACGAGGCAAGGTCGACGTGGCGGAGGTTGCGTCTTCGATAAGCAGCGCTAGGTTTACCGCACACTGAGCACAGGGCATACAGCACTCTGCCATATGAGAGGCATCGTGGTCGCCAATGCTGACAGACCCAACAACGTCGATCGCTCCACTGGCTAGATCAATGTCAGTGAACAGACAAGGTTCATCTTCATGATGATCCATCGCCATGACCATCAATGGCTGCGCCAAGGCAAGGCTTAGCAGCAAACAAAGCAGCCATTTAAAAGCGGAGCAATTCATGACAAAGAAGTAATCACTATCGAGTGGAGGATATTAAGAGTATTTCATGGCTTCACAGACACACGCAACCCAAGTGCAGCAGGCAGGTTGCCGAATTACCAAAATTGATACAGGTCAACAAACTGCCTACTTTCACGCCCTGAGATGCCTTAGGCATGCCTGAATGCCATATTGAGAATTGACCTAGGTGCTACACATAGCCTCAATACTTCAGGCATCGGCCTTTGATATAGGCCTGTCGCTGATATAGGCCTGTCGCTAAGGAGAACGACCATGGATATTCGCAAGCACACTCTCGCCTTCGGACTCACCCTGGCCCTCGCAGCCAGTGGTACCGGCATTGCTTTCGCCCAGGGAATGATGGGTGACCAAGCGGGCCAGGGACGCTCCATGATGGAGGGCGGCATGGGTTCCGGCATGATGGGTGGCGGCCAAGGCGGAATGGGGCCCGGCATGATGGGGGAAATGATGGGCGGCGGCATGATGCCCTGCCCGATGATGGGCGGCGCCGGCATGGACATGATGTTGATGCTCGATGATGATCAACGCAGCGAGATGCGTGAGCTGATGCAGGAGCACCGACCTGCCCAGTTCGAACGCATGGGGCGGATGATGAACCTACGCGACGACCTGATGGCGGAGATGCACGGCGATCGCCCAGACCCTGATGAGGTTCAGGCGCTACACGGACAGATGGCCGAGTTGCACGGTGAGATGATGGCCGAGATGGTGCGCATGCGAAATGCCATGCATGACCTGATGAGCGACGAGCAGCGCCAACAGCTGGAGCAGGCCACACCCGAGAGCGGCGTCGATTCTGACGACCACGACGCCCACCACTGACCGAGATGTCACTGCGTAGGCATTAGGACGGACGGCCAACCCTGGCCGTTCTCTCATCAACGCCAGCAGGAGGTACACGATGTCCGATTCGACCCCGAACATGATCACCCTGACGGTGCCCGGCATGGGCAGCGACCACTGCGCCGGCATCGTGCGCAAAACGCTCGAACGCCTTGATGGCGTGGGCGTGATTCAGACCAATATTGCCAATCACCATGTCAGTGTGACCATCAAGGCAAGCGGGCCCGACGGCGACACCTTGAAGAAAGCCGTCGAAGGAGCAGGCTATGACGTGGCTGCCGTGCAGAGTGATCAGGAGGACGCCGAGAGCGACTCCGAGATCGAGGAGGCCTATCTAAGTCAGGCTCGCAGGCGACTGATCATCGCCGCGATACCCACCACCCTGATCATGCTGCTAATGATTCCGCACATGTTCTGGCAGCCAATTCCCGGCTATCTGGCCATCGTGGCACTGCTAGCCTTCCCGGTGGTATTCCTCTATGGCGGGGCAGCCACCCACAAGTCGACCTGGCGCTCGTTGAAAAACGGAACCTTTAATATGGATGTGCTGATCTCCATGGGCAGCCTGCCGCCCTACCTGATTGGCCTGGTCGGCTTTTTCTACACCATGACCTCGTTCATTGAGATGGCTGCCACCATCATGACCTTCCACTTGCTGGGCCGTTATTTGGAGGCACTAGCCAAAGGGCGCGCCTCCCAGGCTATTCGTCGCCTGATGACGCTGGGCGCCAAGACAGCGCGGGTGGAGCGCGACGGCGAGGAAATTGAAGTGCCGGTGAAAGAGCTCACGCCCGGTGACATCATGATCGTGCGCCCCGGCGATAAAATCCCCACCGACGGCGAAGTGGTCGAGGGTGAGAGCCATCTCGACGAGTCCCTCGCTACCGGCGAGTCGATACCGGTCTACAAGAGCACCGGCGACAGCGTGATCGGCGCCACCATCAACAAGGAGGGCCGATTGCGGGTCAAGGCGACCCGCGTCGGCGCCGATACTTTTCTCTCCCAAGTGGTGCGTCTGATCGACCAGGCTCAGGGCTCACGGGTGCCAATCCAAGAATTCGCCGACCGTATGACCGGCCGCTTCGTGCCAGCGGTACTGGCTATTTCACTGGCTAGCCTGATTGCATGGGCGCTGTTTCCAGACGTCCTGCGGCCGATTCTGGACTGGGGCGCGACCTTCCTGCCTTGGGTGAATCCAGATGCCAGCACACCAACGCTAGCCCTGATTGCCGCCGTCGCCGTGCTTGTCATCGCCTGTCCCTGCGCCCTCGGCCTAGCCACCCCCACCGCGCTGATGGTGGGCTCCGGCATCGGTGCCGAGCGCGGCATCCTGATCCGCTCCGGCGAAGCGATCCAGACCTTCAAGGACGTCAAGGTGATGGTGCTCGACAAGACCGGCACCATTACCCGCGGCGAGCCGAAGCTCACCGATGCCGTCACCGCCGAAGGAGTCGAGGAAACGCGCCTGCTGACCCTCGCCGCGAGCGTGGAGAACGCCTCGGAGCACCCCATCGCCCGGGCCATCGTGGATGGTGCCAAGGAACGCGATGTGAAGCCCGGTGAAGTCAGCGATTTTCGCTCCACCGGAGCGCGGGGCGTCTCGGGCAAGGTGGGCGATGAAACCGTGCTGATCGGCAATCGTCGACTGCTGGAAGAGGAAGGCGTGACAGGCCTCGAGGCCCTGGATGACGCCATGGCAGAGCTCGAGGGCAAGGGACGCACCGTGGTGATCGTCGCCGCCGACGGCCAGGCCCTGGGCCTGGTGGCCGTGGCCGATACCCTCAAGGAGGAGTCGGTCGAGGCCATCCGCGGCATGCATGCGCTGGGCCTGCACGTGGTGATGATCACCGGCGACAACGAGCGTGCCGCCCGGGCCGTGGCCGAGGAGGTCGGCATCGATGAGGTCCAGGCCGGGGTGCTGCCGGAGGGCAAGGTCGACGCCATTCGCGCCCTGCAGGCGAAGCACGGCAACCACGTGGCCATGGTGGGAGACGGCATCAACGACGCCGCGGCGCTGAAGCAGGCCAACGTGGGCATCGCCATCGGCGCCGGGGCGGACGTGGCCATCGAGGCCGCCGACGTGACCCTGGTGCGTGGCGAACTGACCGCCGTGGTGGACGCCATGCACCTATCTCGCGCCACCTTCGGCAAAATCGTCCAAAACCTGATCTGGGCCAGCGCTTATAACGTGGCAGCCATTCCCATCGCCGCGATTGGTCTGCTGCACCCGATGATCGGCGTCATCGCCATGACCGCAAGCTCTCTCTCCGTCATTGGCAACTCGCTGCTACTCAAGCGGCGCTTCGCCACAAACAACCCACAAGGAGACGCCAAATGAACCGCATTCACCACTGGATGATGACTGCTTGCTTAGTAATTATGGGCGTGGCCATGTTCTTTCTAATGTGGCGCGGCCAGTCACTGGGCACTGGGGCCTGGCTGTTGCTTCCCCTGACACTCTGTCTTGGCATGCATTTCCTCATGCATCGCCATTTCGGTCATCATCAAAGAAATAAGGATGAGAAGTGAGCCAGCGTCATTGCGTTCATGAAATCGATGTCTTCGGCATCAAATATAGCCAGTACTAGCTTCAGTCTTCCTTAAAGAGACAGGTGGCCAAGTAGTGACCACCTGCTATTTAAATATATAGATTTTGCTGGACTAGCATAGGTACTACTCAATATCCTGGATTTGAATATAGATAGAAAAAATAAAAACAAATAAAAACAAATACTTAATTTAACAAGAAGGAAATAACCATTGCCCTACTACCCAAACTGCATGGGCATAAGCTAGCAAGCAACCGGCCAGTTACTAAATCATGATCGCCAAAATATTCAGGTTTCTCGCTCTGTTCCTTGGCAACCGTAGTGCTAATGCTGGATGATGGCAATTCCAACTAGATGCTGACGCGTCCGAATTGCCAAAATAACGAATTATGCGGGAAAACACGCTGTCCTCCTCTTTATATCCTCTATTCTAAAGAGCTAAGCTGATTCATTCACTATGTACGTACCGGCACCCAAAATACCGGTGGGGTTAGGACTAGACATGGCCAAAGCAAATCCAGAAATTCTCAAGTGGGCTCGAGAAACTGCTGGCCTAAGCCTCGAGGAGGCGGCTAGCAAACTAGCCCTTGGCGGAAAGAGAGTGACCGGCTCAGAAATGTTGGCAGCGTATGAAGCGGGTGACCGTTCACCCACTCAGCCCCAATTGATGAAAATGGTTAAGCATTACCATAGGCCTTTCATAACTTTTTTTCTGCCTACTCCGCCGCGTAGTGCCTCGTTGGGCGAAGACTTCCGTCGTCTTCCTGAGGCGAAGCGGGATGAGCATCAAGGTAGCGTAAGCGCTCTTGTTCGTGACATCTACCTTCGCCAATCACTAGTTAAAGATGCTCTTATTGACAAAGAGGAGGACGTGATTGTCGATTTTGTGGGTAAAGGGCAAGTCACTTCAGCCGTAGATAGTGCCTGCCGTACAATAAGGGACTATTTTGAAATCGATATTGCCGCATATCGAAGAAGGAAAGGTGCCCACGAGGCATTCAAATATCTCCGAGAAAAAATCGAGATCAAAGGGATTTATGTGTTGCTCATTGGAGACTTGGGCAGTAATCATTCTTCAATCAATACCGAGGCCTTTCGCGGCTTCGCTCTCTCTGATCCTATTGCACCCTTTGTAGTAATCAATCAGAACGACTCGAAATCAGCCTGGTGCTTCACTCTGCTTCATGAAGTGGTACACCTGTGGCTGGGGAAAACTGGCATCAGCGCCCAGACGCACGAACACAAAATTGAGCGTTACTGCAACGATGTCGCGAGCCACATCCTGATTTCAGCAGATGAGGTGAGCGAGGTCTATGAAGCTGCCATGCAGTCGGAAGAGACCTTCGTCATAGCGCTGCAGCGGGAGGCAGGAGACCTCAATGTTAGCGCTTCACTGGTAGCGTACCGGCTGTTTCGTAGCAATCTGCTCAACCAAGCTCAATGGGAAAGGGCTAGCACTGAGCTTCGTGAGTTGTGGCTGAACAGTAAGGCCAAATCAAAGGAAAGCGAGTCTGGCTCAAGTGGAAATTTCTACAATACGCAGCGCCATCGTGCAGGAGGCGCTCTTATCAGCCTTGTTCGTCGTTCGCTACAGGATGGCGTTCTAACTGAAACCAAGGCGGGTCGTGTTCTGGGAGTTAACCCAGGTAATGTCGCTGAAATGGTAGGATTTTAATGCCTGACAAACAAAAAAAGCTGTTTCTTCTCGACGCTAATATCATCATTCACGCCCACGATTATTACTACCATATGGAGAGAGTGCCAGAATTTTGGCGCTGGCTTGAGTTTCATGCTGGCGATGGTTCTATCTGTATGCCGCTTGAGACAATTGATGAGATAAAAGGCGGCACAAAGGCACAGCATGCAAACTGGGCTAAAAGCCGAGAGATACGTGACCTCCTTGTTTTACAAGAAGAATTTGATGTGGACCTATTGAACAGAGTGCTAGACGAAGGATATGGATCAGACCTCGATGAGATAGAACTTGAGAAGGTTGGGAAGGATCCATTTTTAATCGCTTACGGTCTTCGGGATCCAGTCAACAGGATTGTGGTATCCAATGAGATTCCTAAACCCTCGGCACGTCGCAAGAACCGTAAAGTTCCGGATGTGTGCGATGATATGGGAGTCCGTTGTTGTACCGTTTATGCGCTATTACGCTCACTGGACTTCCGCACTAATTGGCGTGACAGTATTTAATGCCAGCTTTAGTTTGACGAATCACTGCTCCAGACATCGTCGCCTGTCAATTTTCTTGTCAAAACAGTGCAAGCACATTTTCACGCTGCAGCCGCAAACTCGAAATTCCTCGGCTTCTGATAGCCTGGTTAGAAAGGAGCTGGCACCTGTCGTACTCCATCTGAATACATGACACATGCTGCTTGGCGGCTAATTATGCCGTTCAAGGAATGCGAAATACGCTAGCAACCTAAACTACCTTTCTTTCTCCTCGTGCCATTGCTGGAAATATTTAGAACGTCCGCGGGCCGACTGAACCCTTATTTCGAGCCACGAGGGTCGCTAGCAAAAGGCTGGGGTAAACCCGGCCTTTTCACTATTAGCGCATTGCTCACTCCCCGTTTGGGTCTCCCGCCAAATACGCCTGGTAAAGGTCATCAAACAACATATCTGTATGTTGTAGTAGGGCATCATCGTCGTCACAACGCTCTTTAGCCCCGGCCAGCATGAGTTTTAACCCTACGGCCTCCGGCACAGGGGTGCCCCCCACATCCAAGTAGTGGACTAGCTCCGCAATCCTGCTCAAGCCTGCCTGTGTCTCAAGGCTAAAACTCGCGAGCAGCACTTCAAACGTGACCTTGTCATCAACATGGGTGAAATGAGCTCCATCAAAATCAAACCCCAGCGCGTCTGTCGGACACTGGCTCGGATGCTCAAGCCACACGAAGCGAGCCTCGGGATCAATAAAGCGCTTGATCAACCAAGCCGATGCTAGCCGATCCACCCAAGGGCGACGGCGCGTGGCCCACCATCTCCCGCGAAATGCACAGTGATCAAGCCGGGGGATCTCAGCTTGGATTGGCTGGGGCTCGTCTGGCACAAAGCAACGATTAAAGACGGTCTCCGCATCTGCCAAGGCCATGATAGCGCGCTCGCTTTCTGGCCCTGGGAAAAAATCGATCCCCACTATGCTTTGTAAACGTCGCTGCAACTGGGTCAATTGGCGCTGCGCTTCTCGCTCCTCCAACTGTGGGCATGCCTGCTGCCAGTCAACCACTGCCGCTCGTAAGGCTTTGAAATCTGGCGTTCGATCAAAGAGCGAAGGCAACACATCGACGCTATCTATGGCAGATTCGTCAACCTCGATCAGCAGCGCGTTGCCTCCCAGTTCCCGAATAGCGCCGACTTGCAGCTCCAGCGCTTCCCTTCGCGAGGGGCTAGCTGGCAGTAAGTAGACACCATCTCTGAGTACCACGGCACCTAAACCACGAAGTGCCCGCCAGATCCGCATACGGGGTGTGCCCGCCCGTCCACTGAGACGCATGATCAGGATTAACCAGTGTTGTACGTTATCTGTCATACCACCTCTTCCGTTGCATGTATAACTTCACTGTTATACATTCTACAAAACAACACCCCTACATCGTTAAAGAGTGTGCCATGCCGCCCATCACTGAGTCGCCCCATCAAGTACCGTTCCGTGAGGCCGTTAGGGTCTGGTTACGAATCGCAATACTGAGCTTCGGTGGCCCCGCCGGTCAGATAGCGGTGATGCATCGCATCCTTGTCGAAGAAAAAAAATGGATTGGCGAGCGCCGTTTCCTGCACGCGCTTAACTACTGCATGATGCTACCGGGGCCAGAAGCGCAACAGTTGGCTATCTATATCGGTTGGTTAATGCATCGTACCAAAGGGGGCTTGGTGGCGGGCAGCCTCTTTGTGTTACCTGGTTTCATCGCCATTCTGGCCCTGAGCTACCTGTATGCCGCCTTGGGCAATGTGGGAGCCGTTGAAGGGCTCTTCTTTGGCCTAAAAGCGGCGGTTCTAGCCGTGGTGCTTAACGCTGTCGTCCGTATAGGTAAAAGGGCACTGAAAAATCAGATAATGCTTGGCATCGCCGCTGCCGCGTTTGTCGCCATCTTCTTTTTTGAGGTAGCGTTTCCGCTGATTATTCTAGGCGCGGCCCTTCTGGGGTATTGGGGAGGGAAACGTGGCATGACGGCCTTTCAGGTAGGAGGTGGCCATGGAAATGCCGACGAGTCAGTGCTTAGCGACCGAGACTCCCTACTGGGCGAAGGGCTGCCTGCCCATGCACGCCCCAATCGCCAGTGGTCGCTACGTATGTCAGGCACGTTACTCCTATTGTGGCTAACACCGGTAGTGCTGCTATTGGCCCTATTCGGCAGCGAGAATGTGTTCAGTCAGATTGCTTTCTTCTTCAGTAAGATGGCGGTGGTGACCTTTGGCGGTGCCTATGCGGTGCTGGGTTACGTCACTCAAGAGGCGGTGCAAAATTATGGATGGTTGGCACCGGGCGAGATGCTGGATGGCCTGGGCATGGCGGAGACGACACCGGGCCCGTTAATTCAAGTCGTGCAGTTTGTTGGGTTTATGGGCGCTTATCGTGAGGCCACAGGCCTTGATCCTATGTTGGCCGCAACGCTCGCCGCATTGCTGACCACGTGGGTAACGTTCGTACCTTGTTTTCTTTGGATATTTTTAGGGGCTCCCTATGTGGAGCGTTTACGTGACAACCGCGCCCTCAGCGCGGCGCTGTCCGCCATTACCGCTGCGGTCGTCGGGGTTATCCTCAACTTAGCCATTTGGTTTGGACTTCACGTTATCTTCGCTGACGTAGGCGAAAGGCACGTGATGGGAGCGCGACTTTTAGCGCCGAACTTAGCGTCCCTCGATTTACTGGCGTTGTTACTGGCGGCAGGCGCCATGATCGCGATTTTTCATTTCAAGGTTGGCATGCTCAAGGTGCTGTTTGGCTGTGCGTTACTCGGCGTTCTAGCCTCCCTGGTTAGCTTCTAATTACCTCACACTGTCAAGCTTGCTAGAGCCCACTTGAGGGCAATATCCCTCCGCCAGCTTTATCAGATCATGATGGCCATCGCGTATGGTGGTTATCAATGACAAATACATGTCGATGCGAGCCTGGGGAATGATGGTGGAAATGGCGATGAGGTTCCGGCCCCTCCCACCCTTCATGCTCGTGCTGATGATGTTCATCGTGGTAGTGCCGGTGGGTATGGCTTATGGGGATGTGCTCGTGCTCAACAATCATCGGGTCACGTCTATGCCAGATAAGAGCTGTGAGCGCCGTTGCCGCCAGGGCCACCGTTCCCAGCAAAGCAAACGTCCCCTTCAGCCCAAGGTTCACCCCCAGCCAGCCTGCCAGCGGATAGGTGACCAGCCAACAGCTGTGTGACAACGAAAACTGGGCAGCAAACAGCGCTGGACGATCCTCGGGCTGGCATGAGCGCTTGAGCAGGCGCCCGGTGGGGGTCATGACCAATGAGGCCCCTGCGCCCAGCAGTAACCATAGCCCGACAAGCCCCGCAAACGATGGGCCTAGCCAGCCCAGGTAGAGGCTGAGAGCCATCATAACGCCACCCAGCAGCATGACCGGCCGTTCGGACACCCGATCCAGCACCTTGGGCAACAGTAAGGCCACTAGCATGGAGCCCCCGCCTGCGGCGGCAAAGGCCAGGGCTACCTCTTTCTCGCCCAAACCCAACACCGAGCGCACGAGCACTACCGTGTTGACGATCTGCATGGCCCCGGCGGCTGATACCGCCAGGCTCAACGCCAGCAGCCCGCGCAGCCGGGGCGTCTTTAGGTAAATTCGCGTGCCATGGGTAACGCGACGCCAAACGCCGGGAACATCCTCTAGGGCAAGAGGCGCAGGCAGGGTCACCGATATCACCAGGGCGGCAGAAATAAAGAAGGCCAATGCGTTGAGTACGAACAGGACATCAAAACCCATCACCATCAGCAATGCCGCCGCCGCCATCGGGCTAAGAAGGTTTTCTAAGTCATAGGCGAGGCGCGACAGGGATAATGCTCGCGTGTATTGCTCTTCGTCTTCGAGAATGTCAGGGATCGTCGCCTGGAAAACGGGTGTAAAGCCTGCTGAACAAGCATTGAGCAGAAAGATCAGCACATAGATCTGCCACACCTCGGTAACAAACGGCAGCGTGCAGACCACGGCCGCACGCAGCACGTCCAGGCTAACCAACAAGGTGCGCCGAGGCAGGCGTGAGGCATAGGCGCCGACCAGTGGGGCAATGCCCACGTAAGCGACCATCTTGATCGCCAGCGCGGTGCCGAGCACGACCCCCGCCTGACCCTCAGCAAGGTGATGAGCCAGTAATGCCAGAGCAACCGTGGTCAGACCGGTACCAATCAGTGCAATGACTTGAGCGAAAAAGAGATGGCAATAGACGCGATGGGCAAGTACATCAAGCATTGAGCGTTTCTCAAGTGAGGGGCTTAGATGCGTTTACAGGTAGCGGGCTATGGCCTTGAATTCTTCAGCCCGCGCCCGCTGGGTTTGACCCTGAGGGCCCAAGGCATCCTCTAGGCAGTGGTCGATATGATCTAAAACCAAGGTACGTTTGGCCTGTTGAATGGCTTTCTCAACCGCATGGAGCTGCTGTGCAATGTCCAGGCAGTGGCGACCGTCCTCTATCATCTGCGTCACGCTCGAAAGGTGTCCCCGAGCGCGGTTTAAGCGCTTGATGATATCGGGATGTGACTGGTGAGTGTGTATGGTCATTTTCTTTTCCCTTATTATATTCCTATCCCCCTGGAGGGGATGTTAATCTATTGCTGGTTTTCTGCCAACGTTATAGTTCAAAGCAGACGGCTATCGATTTCTTTTTTTACATTCATCTTGGTTGCTTTACATGCTCAATCGGCTGCGCCACCGCCTTGGCTATCTGACCCTGCTGTTGGTGTTCCTGCCTAGTCTGGTAATCACCAGTGTGGGCGAGGCGCGTGCGCATGGGGCGGCGAGCATGATGGGCGTTGAGCCGTCTCTCCACGAGAATGTACAGAAAGGCCATGGGCATACCCATGGTCACGAGCATGAGGACGGCCGCCACCTCCATAATGAGAGTGGCGGCCACTTTCACGAAAAAGCGGATCGGCTCGGGTCGGGCATTACCATTGAGCCAAACTTCCGCAACGCCCTGCGGCTAGGTGAACGAAGCGGTCTACCGCTGCGTCGCGTCTACCGCTTTGAGCGTCCTCCACGGCCAGTCATTGCTGGATGACTGAGGCCGTCTGCCTGACGGCCATTCCTAATGACAGACCCGTGGAGGTTTTATGTTTCCATCCCAAATAGGGGGTGCGTTCAGCTTGTCTGCTATAACCCGACGCCACGCACTGACCCTTCTCACATTGCTGGTAATGCTCCTGGGAGCCAGCGGTGAAGCCCTTGCCCACGCTGTTGCTGAAGGCGATAAAGGGTACATCCAGGAGATCTATGGCGTTCACCTGATCTCGTTCGTCTATCTCGGTGCCAAGCACATGGTGACGGGGTATGACCACATCCTGTTTTTGCTAGGGGTCATCTTTTTCCTCTATCGAATGCAGCACATCGCTATCTACGTCAGCCTCTTTGCGATTGGTCACTCGACGACCATGCTGCTAGGGGTGTACTTCAATATTGGCATCAATAGCTACCTGATCGATGCCATCATCGGGCTCTCCGTTGTCTACAAAGCGCTCGATAACATTGGTGCGTATCAGCGCTGGTTCGGCTTTCAGCCCAACACCAAGGTCGCCACCTTGGTGTTCGGTCTGTTTCACGGCTTTGGCCTGTCGAGCAAGATCATTGAATACGATATCTCGCCTGATGGTCTCGTCCCTAACCTCCTGGCATTCAACGTAGGCGTAGAGATCGGCCAGCTACTGGCATTGAGCGCCATTCTCATTGTGATGGGCTTCTGGCGACGCACGACCGGCTTCTTACGCCACGCGTATACCGCCAACGTCGCCATGATGTGTGCTGGTTTTATGCTGGTGGGTTATCAACTGACCGGCTATTTCATTGCCTAATTGAGGGAGTCCCTAATGTATAACACTGACCTTCCAACCCGTGCCGAACTACCGTCAACGGGTAAGTTACTTCGCTCTACGCTGATGGCCGCCGTTATTGCCGTCGCTTTGCTGATCACCGTCGTGCTGCCTGCCGAGTATGCCATTGACCCCACCGGTGCTGGGCGCTTGTTGGGGCTGACTGAGATGGGGGAAATCAAGACCCAGTTGGCTGAGGAAGCCGAGCTTGACCAGGCCAACGATCAAGCCAGTGTCCAACAGGCTTCTCAACCCACTGCACCTCAAGAGGCGAGTAGCGATAGCCAGCCTGCGACGGCAAGCGATGCTGGTTCTCAGACCGCCACGTCACAGGCAGAGATGGCTCCCCAAACAGCCAATTCAGCCCCAGCGAGTGATCCAGTCGCACCTTCGCCCGCTGAATCTGAAAGGATGATGACCGACGCCAGCGTCGCGCTAGCGGAGGCATTGGCTTCCGAGGAAGCCGCTTCCCAGGCGACACAAGCGGAAGAAGCGTCCCCATGGCGTGATGAGGTGAGCTTTACCCTGACGCCAGGGCAAGGCACGGAGTACAAACTCACCATGCAAGAAGGGGCGGTTGCTACCTTTGCTTGGGCATCAGAAGGTGGCCCTGTCAACTTTGATACGCACGGTGATGGCAATGGAAATTCCATCAGCTACGAGAAAGGACGTGGCGTACCCGAGGATGAGGGGGAGCTAGAAGCCGCTTTCACTGGCAATCATGGCTGGTTCTTCCGTAACCGCAATGACAACGATGTGACCATTGTCTTGCGCGTGGACGGAGATTATGGCGAGTTAGTGAAGGCCCTTTAACGGACTAGCCCCTAGTGCTCTCTAGAGTGCTAGGGGCTTCATGACTGTCATACATCGTTAAACAATTAACGCACTTTATACTCAAGAGCCTTGATACCAATAGCATCTGTTTCAGCCAAAAAAGAAGCTTTTTTGAGAGCTACCACATTGGGCAGCTCTTGCTTTACCTCCCGTATCACTACAAATACCCCAACTCCGCAAATGACTGGCACCCTTCGCTCGCCACCACTACGTGATCAATCACCTTGATATCCATTAGCTCCAAGGCTTCCTTCAGGCGCTCTGTGATTCGCCTATCTGAATCGCTGGGTTCCGGGTCACCACTGGGATGGTTATGAACCAAAATGACGGCAGCGGCGTTGTAGGCCAGCGCGGCTTTGAGCACTTCCCGCGGATAAACGCTGGCGGTGTCGATGGTGCCCCGAAAAAGCTCCTCGAAACGGATAACGCGATGTTGGCTATCCAAGAATAGAACGCTGAACACTTCATGCTCGTAGTCTTGCAGCAATAATTGCAGGTGCTCAAAGGCTTGCGACGGCTGGGTAATCTTGCACCCTTTGGCCAGCTTGCGGCGCGCAAAGCGCTTGGCCATGTTGATGATATCGGCTTCAGTGACGGGCGATGTGACGTGGTAGGTACCCGCTACTTCGCCCGCTTTTAGTTTTGAGTACGTCATAGTTGATTCCAGAAAAAAAATGCCGGGGTGTTGGCCCCGGCATCTATGTCATTAGATAGCGTGTTGAGTTTTGAGGTATGAGTTCCGTCACGCAGCCATCACTTGGCTGATACGCCGCTCCATCTCTTCATGAAAAGCCGCAACTCGCTCAGCAATCATGCGAATCATGAAGTCGTCACGGTAGGCGCGCTTGATGAACAGCGGCATACCGGGCCAGTAGCTCACAAAATCGATCCACTCTCGTTCACTGACCCATAGTCCACCCTGGCATTGAGGCACATGCTCATCGGGTATCTCTCCGTTGAGCAGCACTTCTATTTGGAACTTGGGCAGCTTGGTTTTGATCTCAAGCAGGCCGTTAGCGCCTACCAAGCTGTCGGGGGAGTAACCCACATTGTGATTAAGGATGATGCCTACTTCGTGTGGCTTGGGTTCTCCTGTGGTATCACAGTAGAGCGCACGGGCTACGCCTTCCAGCGTATGCCCACGCCGGGTATGCGCGTTGCCCTGAAACGGCTCGGCCAGCTCCCCGGTAATTCGCTCACCGATTAACTGGTGCATGTAGATAATCGCCCCGGTACCCAACCCACATGGGCCTTTACCCTTAACCAGCAGTGCCTTGAGTTCTGACATGGTGACGCGCCCAAGACGCGCCGCCAGCCACTCGGGCGACCCTTGTGGCATGGTGAGGATCTGCATACACGCCTCCTGTAGGCGATGAGTAGTCGGGCCGAGCCGCTATTTCACGGCTCGCTTGGTGAGGGATGCACGGAGTTTGTCGAAATCTGCCTGAGGCACCTGAACTGCAGCGCCGTATTTGCCGCTGAACCACTCTTGGGTAGTGGCTGGGCATTGGCTGATCAAACGCTGAATCTGCCCCGCCTGGAAGGCCGTGACCCTCTTCACGGCTGCACGTGTACTGGTCTGGCCATTATCGTCTTGCCCGCGTGTGGTGATGTTGAGCAATGCGCACAGTACGTAGCGCTTGCCGTAGCTGGTGGACGAACCAAACGCCTGTACCGCGTTCTTGTTACCGCTCATATCCGCAGGCAATAGCATGCTGGTCTCTTCCCGATGACCGTCCTTATGCATTAGCACGCCCGTTACTTGGATACCGCGTTCCTGGGTCTGAATACGGAAGCTCACCGCAAAGCCGTGTTTTTGCAGGATGGGCCGCACGGTATCGACGATATCCTCCAGCGTGGCGTAGCCACCGTTGTTGGTTTGCCCACGCTCTTCAATGCTGGGCAGCTCGGTTTGCATTGCAGCCATGGCAGCGCTGTAGGCCATCATGGCCTGTCGGTCCATCACCCGTTCCTGCATCTGTAGCAGGCGCTCCATCTTGTCGATATCGACATCGGGGTTCAGCGCGGCGCGCTCAATGACCTGGATGATGGCGGTGCTATCAGCCGTAGGATGCGCTTCTAGCGCCGCTGAGTTTGGGGAGTGCTGAGCGTTGGCGTCTGCTTGAAGGGAAGGTACTGGGCCTTTTTGGGAAGACGCATTTACTACATGAGTACGCTGTGC
>NZ_LFGT01000012.1:0-1076 GCF_002078115.1 Halomonas sp. BC2
ATTAAGGAAACGCTGCATAAATCCCGTCGGAGCTGCCTCATAGCCACCGACGAGGTAAAATCTGACCTGTCGTCCAACACCCGCTGACAGAGCCACTCCGATGAAACAGATCTCATTCGCCCAGGCTGAGCACCAGAACAAGAAGAAGGTCACCCGCCGCGAGCGGTTTCTTGCCAGGATGGAGAAGCTGGTGCCATGGCAGCGACTGATCGAGGCGCTGTCGCCATCCTATTTCCCGAACGCAGCCGGTAAGCGAGGGCGTCCGCCGATCGGCCTGGAGCGCATGCTGCGCGTCTACTTCCTCCAGCAGTGGTATGCCCTGGCCGATGAAGCGCTGGAGGACGCCATCTACGACAGCCAGGCGATGCGCGACTTCATCGGTATCGATCTGGCCATCGAGAACGTACCGGACGCGACTACGCTGCTGCGCTTCCGTCATCTGCTGGAGCAGCATGCGCTGACCCAGCGGATTTTCGAAGAGATCAACGCCAGTCTGGCCGAGAAGGGCCTGTTCATGCGCGAGGGCACCATCGTCGACGCCACCATCGTAGCGGCCGCGCCCTCCACCAGGAACAAGGCCAAGCAACGCGATCCGGAGATGAAGCAGACCAAGAAGGGCCAACAGTATTACTTCGGCATGAAGGCGCATATCGGCGTCGATGCCGTCACCGGGCTGACCCACAGTGTCGCCGCCACGTCGGCCAATGTTGCCAATGTCACCATGGCGGGCCATTTGGTCCGGGGCGATGACCCGCGGGTATACGGCGACGCGGGCTACACCGGCATGTGGAAGTACCTGGACGAAGAGAAGGATGCCCCGGACTCCCGCTGCTGTGTTGCCGCCAAGCGCGGCCCCATCAAGAAGATGGAAGACAGTCCCATGAAAAGGCTGCTGCTGGCGATCGAGAAGGCCAAGGCCAGCCTCCGCGCCAAGGTCGAGCACCCGTTTCATGTCATCAAGAACCTCTTCGGCTACCGGAAGGTGCGCTACAAGGGGCTGGCCAAGAACCAGGCGCAGCTATTCAGCCTGTTCGGATTGGCCAACCTGGTGCTGGCGACACGATGCGAGGGCCGAG
>NZ_LFGT01000012.1:1681-9258 GCF_002078115.1 Halomonas sp. BC2
GTTCAAGTGTTGGTATTAAAGAGGTGAGAGCGCCTGCCCATGCGACAGTCTGTCGGATTGACCCACCGGTAGCCAGTCGGCATATTAGCCGTAAAAAGGAGAACCCATGACGACCACGACGCATTACCCTGCCAGCCGACGGCTCAAGCGCTCCTGTTTAGGCAGTCTGGCGGTCAGCGCTTGGCTGCTGGCGACCAGCGCGTTGGCCAATGCCAGCGAGCTTCCCAAAGGGCACTTTTTGCTGCCCGAAACAGGCAACATGATTGGCGAGAACTACACGGTCACGGCCAGTAACGAAGATACGCTGCTGGATATCGCCCAGGCTCACAACGTGGGCTACGAGGAGATCCGCATGGCCAACCCGGATGTCAGTATCTGGGTGCCTGGCGAAGGTACCGAGGTGACCATTCCCGGCCAGTTCATTCTGCCTGACGAGCCGCGTACCGGCATCGTGATCAATGTCGCTGAACTGCGCCTCTACTACTATCCCGAGGCGGCGGCTGGCGAGCCTGCCGTGGTCGAGACCTACCCCATCGGCATTGGGCGCGATGCCTACAATACGCCTCTGGGGATTACCAAGACCACCATGCGGCTCGAAAATCCTGCCTGGTATCCGCCGGCGTCCATTCGTCGTGAGGCCGCCGAGCGGGGCGACCCGCCACCGGCTGTCGTGCCTCCGGGCCCTGATAACCCGCTGGGGCAGTTCGCCATTCTGCTCGATATACCGGGCTACTTGATTCACGGGACCAACCAGCCGGACGGCATCGGTATGCGCGCTAGCCGAGGCTGTATCCGGATGCACGGGGACGATATCGAGTCGATCTTCTGGCGCGTGCCTGTCGGCACTCAGGTCAATATCATCGATGCCCCCATCAAGCTGGGCTGGAGCGAGCAGGGCAATGCCTATATTCAGGCATTTTCCTCTACCGACGAGAAGGCTTTCGGCATGGACACCCTGCTGAATGTGATTGGCCTGATCGAAGAGCATAACGGCCAGGGCAGTGCCAACTACGAGCAGGTTGGCCGCGTGCTCGAAGAGGCCAATGGTCAAATCGTCCCCCTCAGCTAATGCTCAGGGCGGTAGCGCGGCCACCAGGCCCAGCGCTACCGCCTGACGTACCCAGTCTGCCACATTGCCCGCCTGCATCGTTTTCATGGCCCTCAGCCGATAGACTTCCACGGTTTTAGGGCTCACCTCCATGTGTTCGGCAATTTCCCGGTCGGTCAACCCGCGAGCCACATGGGTCATGATCTGCTGCTCCTTCGGCTTGAGCGACCTGTAGCGCGCCTTCAGGCTAGCCACTTGCGCCTGTGCCTGATGCCGTTGGCGAGCGTGTTCCAGGGCTCGCTGCACGATTTCGATGATCTGCTGGTGGTTGAAGGGCTTCTCGATGAACTCGAACGCCCCGGCTTTCAGGGCGGCCACCGCCATGGGAACATCGCCGTGGCCGGTCATCATGATGATCGGCAGGGTGTCCTGCTGATCCAGCAGCAGGACGGCTATGTGATCGCGCTGGGCCGCCAGAAACGCGTTTCCGCTGGCAAAGGGCTGGGCAGTCAGGCCGACCGACGACAGCAGCCATACCAGCGATTCGCGCAGGTCGGTGTCGTCATCGACCACGGCAATGGTGGAAAG
The DNA here is from genome assembly GCF_002078115.1 of Halomonas sp. BC2. Classification (NCBI taxonomy): domain Bacteria; kingdom Pseudomonadati; phylum Pseudomonadota; class Gammaproteobacteria; order Oceanospirillales; family Halomonadaceae; genus Halomonas; species Halomonas sp. BC2. Next base: position 3,318 of record NZ_LFGT01000012.1, read on the forward strand.
GGGCGGTTCCATCAAACGTCTGTCTCCGTACGTAGCAGTACTTCAAAACAAGCCCCCTGGGGGCAGTCGCGAAGCGTCAGGGCGCCGCCCATGCTTTCCAGCAGGGTTCGGCTGATGGCCAGACCCATGCCCAGTCCATCGTCCCGGGTGGTGTAGAAGGCATCGAAGATGTGCGGGCGCTGGGTATCGGGCACGCCTGGCCCTTGGTCTTCAACGCTCAGCGTTAGCTGGCGATGCCCGCTGGGTCGAACCGTGATGACCACGGCGGGGCGGTCGGGCATCTCACGGCTGGCGGTCAGTGCATTCAGCAGCAGGTTGACCAGCACCTGCTCCAGCGCGATGGGGTCGCCATAGACCCTGGGGAGCGCGTCAGATAACGGGCGCTGCAAAGGGATCGCTGCCTGCTGATACTGCCACTCACAGAGCTGACAGGCCGCCTCGATCACCGGAGCCAGCGCGACCGGGTGCACACGATGGCTGCGTTTGCGTACGAAGCTGCGCAGATGTCGCAAGCGTTGCGCCAGGCGTTCGACCTGCTGGTTGATACGTTCCAGCGGCAGGCGCAGTTCTTCGGCAGAGGGGGCAGGTTGCTGCTGGCACTGCATCAGCGCGCCGCTGGCGTAGTTGGCGATGGCGCCCAGCGGTTGGTTCAATTCGTGGGCAATGTTGGACGCCAGCTCACCCGCGGCCGCTAGCCGGTTGGCATGGGCAATGTGCTCCTGATGGCGGCGCGCCTGCGCTTCGGCCTGCTTGCGCGCGCTGATATCGCGGTTGATGAGCGCGAAGTGGCCGGGTTCGGCGCCCTGAGCACGGTGGGCCAACACGACGCTGAGCACGGGCAGCAGGGCATCTGGTGCGCGTATCTCCAGCTCGCCGCTCCATGAACCGTAACGCTCGACGGCAGGAAAGACCACCTGCCGGAGCAGCCGCAGCGACTCGCAGGAGTATACGGTCTCCAGGGGAGCTTGCAGGGCCTCGTCGGGCAGTGCCAGGCAGCGCCGAGCGGCTTCATTGGCGCTGAATACCCGCTGGTCGGGCCCCAGAAACAGCACGTAGTCGGTGGTGGACTCGACCACCTGCGCCAGGCGTTCTCGGGTGGCTTCGGCTTCGATGCGCCGCCCCACGTCCCGTGAGACACAGAGAATGTCCAGCAGCTCCCCCGTGTTGGCGTCTCGTCGGGTCCGGCTGGTGGTTTCAAACCACACGTAATGGCCCGCCTTGGCGCGAAAGCGATAGGTCTGCTGGTAGAACCCATCATGGTAATAAACCCGTGGTGACTTGTTGAGCAGCGCGCTCAGGTCGGCGGGATGAAAGAGCTGATAAGCCGAGACGCCAATCAACTCCTCGGGCGCGTACCCCAGCAGGTCGCGGGCGGCTTGGGAGGCATACAAAAACGTGCCGTCGCGGGCATGCCGAGAGATCAGGTCGGTGGTGCTTTCCGCCAGCCACTGGTAGTGGCGCTTCTCCTCTTCCAGGGCGGCATTGCGCGCCTGTAACGAGGCGATTTCTGCTTGCAGGCGGGCTTCCAGCGGCGTGGTCATGGCATTATCGCGCGGGGTCCAGTACGCCACCCAGCGAGGCATTGCGGCGGAACCAGCCAGCAATGCTGGTGCGCGGTAGGCGCGTGGGCAGTACTTCGTGGGGAATGGTTTCCGATAAAAAGCAGGCGAACGTTCCTGCTTCGGGCACGACCCGGGCCACTTCCCGGCTGGGGTTGTCGGGGTCGTAGATGACCATTTCGCCTCCACCATCGGCGGGCCAGTCGGGGGTGAGGTAGCCGACGGTCGAGATGACGCGATTGGCCCGCCCGCGAAAGCTGTCCAGATGGCGTTGGTAAAACGCCCCGGCAGGGTAGTGGGCAAAATGCGCCTCGTACTCGAACAGGCCAAGAAACAGCGCCTGATTCAACGAGCGCTGCAGCTCGGCCATGGCATCGAGATAGTGCCGCTGGGCTTCGCTTTCACGGTCCAGCCAGTGGATGGCGTCGCCGCGAATATCCTTGCGCAGCAGGTGCTGCTGACCGCGCCCAATACCTGCTTCATCGAGCGCATCGTGGGCCGCCAGATGCAGCAGCTCGCCTTGCAGCGCCTGGCACAGGGCCGGGTCGATGACCCCCCGGCCCACGTACCAGCCCTGTTCCACCAGGGCGTCGACCAGAGCCACGTGGGCATCGGGGGCAAGAGCATGGGGGCGGGTTTCCATGGAAGCGATCATTTGGTGTGTCTCGTGACTGGCTTGTCGTTGCGATTGACGGTGGCTGGGCGCTGAGGAGAGCGCCGTTCGGGGTAGTGGCGCAAGGCGCCGGCCGGACGGCGGTAAAGGTCGATGTCCATGCCGAACCCTTCGGCCAGCAGCTCCACCAGCATCATGGCCGAGAGCCCCCAGATCACGTGGCTGTCTACTTGGTAGCTGGGCACGTAGTGAGCGACGCCATCCACGGTGATGACATCGGTATGGGTGCGCTGGTCCTCCAGAAAGTGGCTGAGCGGCACTTCGAAAATGGCATCCAGCTCCGCCGGGTCTGCCACCAATGGCAGGTCGGGGGGGATCAGGCCTACCCAGGGGGTGACCCGTATCCCGTGCAGCGAAATCACATCGGACAGGCGCCCCAGCGGCTGCACTGCCTGCGGTGCTAGCGCAATCTCTTCCTGAGCCTCCCGCAGTGCGGTGGCGTAGAGGTCTGCATCGGTGGCTTCACGCTTGCCGCCGGGGAAAGCGACCTGGCCGCTGTGGGTAGTCAAGTGGCCCGCGCGGCGGGTAAACAGCAGCGTCGGCGATGGCCGCTCGACGATGGGCATCAAGACGGCGGCCTCTGGCAGAGTAACGTGGTCCAGCCGTTGAGGCGTATGCAGTTGCAGCTGTTTGCGCAGTTTCTCTAACATAGGGGATTCCCGTGACTTTGTTCTCTTTTACCCAGCCATGACGATCAGCGTCAAGCGCGTTGATAGCTCGCCCTTCCAGCCATAGAGAAAACGCGATGAACTTTTGTAGTCAGTGTGGTGAAAAAGTCCGCTTTGCGGTGCCTGACGGAGATGACCGCCCCCGCTACCTGTGCGATGCCTGCGGTACCATTCACTACCAGAATCCGCGCATTGTGGCGGGTACGCTGCCGGTGAGCGGCTCGAAGGTCTTGCTGTGCAAACGCGCCATTGCGCCGCGCAAAGGGTATTGGACGCTGCCGGCAGGCTATATGGAAAACGCCGAAACCACGCAGCAGGCCGCATCCCGAGAGACCTGGGAAGAGGCCTTCGCCGAAGTCGCGCTGGGAGACCTGTACACCTTGATCGACCTGCCCCACATCAATCAAGTCTACATGATTTTTCGTGCCGACCTGGTGGGTGGCTTCAGTGCCGGACCAGAAAGCCTGGAGGTGGCGCTTTTCGAAGAGCACGAAATCCCCTGGGACGCGCTGGCCTTCCCCACCATCGAACGGACCCTGCGGCACTACTTCGAAGATCGCCAGCAGGCGGAATTTTCGCTGCACATCAGCAAGATCACCCCCGAAGACCGCGAGCGCTACTTCGGCAGTGCCTGATGGGGCAGGGGGGAGCGCCTACAGGTTGGCCAGCTGCCACACGTCGTAGGCCACTTCTTCGTAGGGGTGGGCCAGCTTGAGGGCGGCAATGGCCGCCTGGATGTGCGCGTCGTCACAGACCAGCTCCACCTTGAACTCTTCCACCCTTTCCAGGGTGCCTACCTGACCGATATGCGGTTCGGCGCCCTCCATCGGCCGAAACTGGCCGGTGCCGCGGGTCTGGAAACAGACGTGCTCATAATCACCGATACGCCCCGCACCCGCGTCGAACACGGCGCGCTTGACGCTCTCGACATGGTCGACAGGAACAAAAAAAGCGAGTTTATACATGGATCATGCCCCTTTTTGAGCGGCGAAAGTCAGCAGAGGGCCACATGATACGCGATTTGGCGGTAGGTTGGGCACCGCCACCCTGTCAGGGGGGCGGTGCCCTGTCGTTGGCTTACCAGGACTTATTGACCCGCTCAGCGACCGGTTAATTGACGCTAATACAGCGGCGTGCCAACTGCTGCTGATTCATGAGCAGCCGCTTACGACCCCTTTTAGCCACCGTTTAAGCGCTTCATTGCCGCTATGGGTCAGCTTTACCGATGAGGTGCTGACCACCGGCCAAGGATGGTCGGATGATTTGGTGCTGCTGGATAGCGTGCGCCAGCCTCGCCATGTTGAGGTCTATGGGAAACGCTTACACGACTCCTCAAAGCTGTTGCTGACGGTGATTGATCGTAATAAAGCCGAGCAGCGCCGCGCTAAGGCGGAGCTTAGCCGCCAGCATCGCCAGGGGGAGGTGGGTTGGCAGCGCGTTGAGCAGGTGTTCGAGCGAATCGAAAGGCAGAACCAGCTGATTCTCAGCGCCGCCGGAGAGGGCATCTACGGGCTGGATGCGCAGGGCAGAACCACTTTCGTCAATCCAGCGGCCGAGCGCATTCTGGGCTGGAGCACCGAGGATATGGTGGGCCACGATGCGCATTTGATGTTTCACCATACCCATGCCGATGGCTCGCATTTCCCGGTGCAGCAGTGCCCCATTCATGCCTCGTTCAGCGATGGCCAGGTGCACCACGTCGACGATGAAGTGTTCTGGCACAAGAACGGTGAGGCGATTCCCGTCGAGTATACGAGCACCCCCATTTTCGAGATGGGGCGGTTGGTGGGGGCCGTGGTGCTGTTTCGCGATATCCGCGAACGCAAGCGGGCAGAGCAGCAGCTGCGCGATGCCCTGGAGGAGGTCGAGTCGCTGAAGCGGCGGCTGGAGCTGGAGAACGAATACCTCCAGGAGGAGATCAAGGCAGAGGTCAATCACCGCAATATCGTGGGCAACAGCCCGGCGGTGGCCAAATTGATCCAGCAGATTGCCATGGTGGCGCCGACCGGGGCCAACGTCTTGATCAGCGGTGAGTCCGGCACGGGCAAGGAGCTGATCGCCAGGGCCATTCATGCCGGAAGTGGGCGCAGCGACCGGCCGCTGATTCGGGTCAACTGTGCCGCCATACCGCGAGATCTGTTCGAAAGCGAGTTCTTTGGCCATGTCAAAGGGGCCTTTACCGGGGCGATGCAGGACCGTCCGGGGCGTTTCGAGCTGGCTCACGGCGGTACGCTGTTTCTTGACGAGGTGGGAGAAATTCCGCTGGAGCTGCAGAGCAAGCTGCTGCGCGTATTGCAGGATCAGCAGTTCGAGCGAGTGGGGGACAACCGCACCCGCGAAGTGGACGTGCGCGTGATTGCGGCCACCAACCGTGATTTGAAAGAGATGATCGACGCCGGGCATTTCCGAGAGGATCTCTATTTCCGGCTCAACGTGTTTCCCATCGATTCAGTGCCGCTGCGTAAGCGCATCGAGGATGTGCCTTTGCTGGCGCGACATTTTCTGCACCGCGCCTGCTTGAAGTTCAACAAGCCGGGCGTGCGTATTCCTCCCGCCCAATTGGAGCTGCTGACCCTCTACCCATGGCCTGGCAATATCCGCGAGCTCGAAAACGTCATCGAACGACAGGTGATCGTGACCCAGGACCGCCGACTCTGCTTCGACGACCTGTTGCCGCCGGAGCCCAGTGTGCCGGGGCAGGTCATGGCGGAGCGTGACAAGGGCGCCGAGCCCCTTGCCGAGACGCCGATGACCGAACAGGCGCTACAGCAGCGCCAGCGGGACAATGCGCTGAAGGCGCTGGCAGCGACACAGGGCAAGATCTCTGGTGCGGGTGGGGCGGCGGAGCTATTGGGCGTCAAGCCTACGACGCTGGCCTCCCGGCTGCAAAAGTGGGGCATCGACCCTCGGCAATTCAAGCGCCGTGAGCGTAAAAAGCCCCCCACCAACGGTGCATTGGACTAAGGTAAAAGGTGCTGGGCTGGGCAGGCACTTTGTACACACAAATTCGCCAAGTTCAAGGCTAGCATACATACATGAAT
>NZ_LFGT01000012.1:10804-25671 GCF_002078115.1 Halomonas sp. BC2
ATGAATGTAACTATAATGCCCACTCTTTCAGACTGGCGCCGCGCGTCTTCCAACGTTGACACCTAGAGGCAATCCCATGCGACTAGCACACTGGGCAGTCAATGCCCCTTTACGCCCCTTGCTACTGGCCGTGCTGACCTCCTCCTTCATTCTGCCTGCCCAGGCGGCTGACCTGATCACCATCACCCGTGATGCGTTGAACAACAACGCCGCCCTTGCCTCGTCACGCGCCGAATTTTCTGGCGTAGAGGCGGGCCGGGACGTAGCGCGCGGCGGCTTGCTGCCCCAAGTGAATGCTTCCGGGAGCGTCGTGCACAACCAGCAGTACGAAAGCCAGGGTTCTGCGCGGGGAGCGGGCGTCGGCGTGGGTGCCGACCAGGCCGCGGTGGGGGTCAGCGATGACCGTTACAACACCGCATCGCTGTCGTTGGAAGCGACCCAGGCGCTGTTCAATGCCGTGACGCGCCAGGAACTCAACCAGGCCGAGCGCCAGATCGATCAGCAGGTTTACCTGCTGGCCGCGACGGAACAGCAGCTGCTCATCGACGTGGTCAGCGCCTACTTCGATATTCTGCGTGCCCATGAGGTTCTGGAAGCGCGTCAGGCGCAAGAGCGCGCCATTGGCCGCCAGCTGGAGCAGGCTCGCGAGCAGTTCGAGGTCGGGCTGATTGCGATTACCGGAGTGGAGGAGGCGCGGGCCAGCTTCGACCAGTCTCGGGCCGACCGCATTGCCGCCGAGAGCAGCCTGCAAGTGGCGTTCGAAGCGCTGGAGCAGTTGACCGGGCAGCGTTACGCCAACATCGATGCCTTGGGCGACGCCATGCCGATTGCGCTACCTGCGCCCACCGACCGTGACTATTGGGTCGACCAGGCACTGGAGCGCAACCCGCAGGTGCTGGCCCAGCGGGCAGGCATCGAGCTGTCGCGGGCCGGTGTGGAAGTCGCCCGAGCAGGGCGTCTACCCACCGTGCAGGCGTTCGCCAACTATCAATACTCGGACAGCGACAGCGATGTGGTCAGTGGCTACAACTCTTCTAGCCAGGTAGGCGTTTCCGCCAACCTGCCGATTTACACCGGTGGCAGCACCAGTGCGCGTATTCGCCAGGGCACCTTCCAGCTCGAAAGTAGCCAGTACGACTTCGAGTCCCAGCGGCGCACCACGATCCAACAGGTGCGCTCGCTGTACACCCAGGTCAGCAATAACGTGGAAACCGTGGATGCTCGCCGCCAGGCCATTGTGTCTACCCGCAGCGCTCTGGAAGCAACGCGCGCAGGCTACGAGGTGGGTACCCGCAATATCGTCGATGTGCTGAATGCCGAGCAGAACCTCTATAACGCCATCGCCAGCTACGCCGAAGCGCGCTACGACTACGTGGTGAATCTGATGTCGCTGCGCCAGCAGTCGGGCATGCTGGACGTGGCGGCCATCGAGGAAGTCAATGCCTGGCTGACCGGTGACAGCGTCAACTTCACCCTGCCTGAAAGCAACGCGCCTGATACTTACCAGCGCGCGATGGACATTGGTGCTCCTCCTACCCCAGGCGCCTGAGCGCGGCCAATGGGGGCACGCCTGCGATCCGTCAACGTACAGAAAAAATGAATGGGAATTCGACGCATGAAAAGAGTGATGCACTCCACCCGGGCGAGCCTGGTGACGCTGATCGCCGTGCTGGCGCTGACCGCTTGTGGCCAGGAACAGCCGTCCCAGGAGCAGCAGGGCCAGCAGCAGGAAGCGCCACCCCACGCGGTGGAAGTCGCTGAAGTAAGCCGTCAGGACATTCCGCTCAACAAGTCCTATCCTTCGCTGCTGCGTAGCGACAGTGAAGTCACGCTGGTGGCGCGGGTCAACGGCTTTCTGGAAGAGCGGCATTTCGAACCCGGGCAAATGGTCGAGGAAGGAGATCGCCTCTACACCATCGAGCCGGACTTGTACCAGGCCACGGTGAACCAGCGTGAAGCAGACCTGCAGAGCGCCCGGGCAGAGCTGGCACGCGCCCAGCGGGATGCGCAGCGTTTCGAGCAGCTGCTGAGCCAGAACTCGGTCAGCCGCCAGCAGTACGACCAGGCGCTGGCAGAGCAGCGGGTTGCGCAGGCCAGCGTGGCACAGGCGGAAGCCGCGCTCACCAGTGCCAATCTGGACCTGGGCTACTCCAACGTCACCGCGCCCGTTTCGGGCATGATCAGCTTGAGCCAAGTCAACGTGGGCAACCTGGTCACGTCAGGCACTGAGCTGGCCACCATCACGCCTCTGGACCCGCTGGAAGTGCGCTTTCAGCTACCCCAGCGCGATGCCTTCGAGCTGCGTCGCCAGTTGGCCGCAAGCGCCGGTGACATGTCCTCCATTACCGCCCATCTCAGCGTGCCCGGGTTAGCGGGTAGCGCTGGGGGTGAGCTGGCGGGACGCTTGAACTACCTCGGTTCCCGCGTGGATACCGGTACCAGTACGGTGCAAGCCTCGGCCACGTTCGACAACCCCAATGGTGATGTGTTGCCTGGCCAGTTCGTGCGCGTACGCCTCGAAGGTCTCAAGCGCTTCGACGTCATCGCGGTGCCTGAAATTGCCGTTACCCAGGGGTTGATGGGCCCTCGTGTCTTTGTGCTGGACGACGAGAGCAAGGCGCGTGAGCGGACGGTTCAACTGGGCGATGTGGCTGGCCCCTGGCAGATCATCGTGGATGGCCTGGAGCCTGGCGAGCGCGTTGTGGTAGGTGACCCGGCGGGTCTCGAGCCGGGCATGGTGATCGACCCGGTGCGTTTCGATGGCGGTGCAGAACAGCTGGTCGATGACGTGGAAGAAGCCGAAGCGCAGGAGCAAGCCGAAGCGGCTGCCGAGGTGCCCGAAGGCGCCGGTGATGCGCCCGCGGAAGGGGAAGAGGGTGCTCAATAATGAATTTCTCTAACTTCTTTATCAGTCGTCCGATATTCGCCACGGTGCTGGCGATTATCCTGACGCTGGTAGGCGCGATGGCGATGCGGATATTGCCCATCGAGCAGTATCCCAGCGTGGTGCCGCCCACGGTCTCGGTACAGGCGCAGTTCCCCGGTGCCGATGCGGAGACCGTGGCACAGACCGTGGCCGCGCCCCTGGCGGAAGCCATCAACGGCGTGGAGGATATGCTGTACATGACCTCCAACAGCGCCGACAACGGCCTGATGAGCCTGAGCGTGGCGTTCAACATCGGTACCGATGGTGATATCAACACCATCAACGTCAACAACCGCGTGCAGGGGGCCTTGTCCCAGTTGCCAGAGGCCGTTCAGTCTCAGGGTGTCACCGTGGAGCTGCGTTCCGACTCCATTCTGATGCTGGTCGCGCTGACCTCGCCCAGCGGTGACTACAACAATGTTTACATGCAGAACTATGCCACCCTCAACATTCTCGATGAGCTACGCCAGGTGCCTGGGGTGGGCAATGCCGAGGTGCTGGGGGGCGGCGAGTTTGCCATGCGGATCTGGATGGATCCCGACAAGCTGGCCCAGTACGACCTGACCCCGAGCGAAGTGGCCAGTGCCATTCGCGCTCAGAACACCGAAATTCCGGCCGGTAGTCTTGCCGCGACGCCCCAGAGCGAGCCGCGTGCTTATACCTACACCATTACCGCTGGCGGGCGTCTTTCCAGCCCGGATGATTTCCGCAATATCTTCCTGCGCACCAATGCCGATGGCTCTTCGCTGCGCCTGGAAGACGTGGCACGGATCGAGCTGGGCGCCTCTTTCTACGGTGTGGATGCGCGTTTGAACGGCGCGACCATGACGCCCATCATCATCAACCAGCAGCCGGGCGCCAACGCGCTGGAAACGGCCAACTCGGTTCGGGCGACCATGGAAGAGCTGGCTGAACGCTTCCCGCCGGGGCTCGAGTACGTGACGCCTTACGATACGACGCTGTTCATCGATGCGTCTGTCGAGACGGTTCTCAAGACGTTCATCGAAGCGTTCCTGATCGTTATCGTGATTCTGTTCATCTTCCTGCAGAACTGGCGCTTTACGGTCATCGCCATGTCGGTGGTGCCGGTCTCGGTGATTGGTACCTTTGCCGGCTTCTACCTGTTCGACTTTTCGATCAACCTGTTGACGCTGTTCGCGCTGGTGCTGTCGATCGGTATCGTGGTGGATGACGCGATTCTGGTGGTGGAGAACGTCGAGCGGGTGCTCAGCGAAGAGGACGATATCAGCGTTCGCGATGCCACCATTCGCGCCATGAAAGAGGTCGGTGGGCCGGTCATCGCCACGTCGCTGATCATGGCGGCGGTGTTCGTGCCGGTGGCCTTCATGGGCGGCTTCACGGGCCAGATCTACCAGCAGTTCGCGATTACTGTGGCGATCTCGGTGGCGTTGTCGGCGCTGATGGCACTGACCTTCACCCCGGCGCTGTCCGCGATCTTCATCAAGCACAACCTGCACAAGACCCGTCAGTCCGCTTTCAAGCGTGCGATTACCACGCCGCTGCGCCTGTTCGATCGTTTCTTCGCAGGCTTCACGGCGCTCTACATGTGGTTCGTGAAGAAGCTGGTGCGCTTCTGGGTGCTGGCGCTGGCGCTGACCGTGGCTGTCGGGGCGGGCTCTTACTGGCTGTATGCCAATACGCCCTCCACGCTGGTGCCCGAAACGGACCAGGGGATCGTACTGGTCAGCGTGTCGCTGCCGGACGCCGCTTCGCTGGATCGTACCCAGAACTACATGGCCAAGCTAAGTGCTGCCATTGAAGATATCCCAGGCGTGCAGTACTCCTCGGCGGTGGCGGGGTATGACATTCTCTCCAGCGCGGTGAACACCGCACGCGGGATCATGTTCATCAACATGCAGCCCTGGTCGGAGCGTGACCTGACCGCCAACGAGCTGGTGGGCCGTATCATGCAGCTGGGTGCCAGCATCGACGGTGGTTCGGCCATGGCCTTCAACGTGCCGCCCATCATGGGGCTGTCGACCACTGGGGGCTTCACCGGCTACCTGCAATCCTTCGACGGCGCATCGCCCCGTGAGCTGTATGAAGCATCGCTGCAGATCATGGGGGCGGCGAACCAGCACCCTGCGCTGAATCAAGTATTCTCCACGTTCAACATGAACGTTCCCTCGTTCCGGGCGGAGATCGACCAGCAGAAGGCGTTGAGCTACGGCGTGGCCCTGGAGAATATCTCTTCGGCACTTTCCAATACCTTTGGTAATGGCTTCGTCAACTTCTTCAGCTACCAGAACCGTAACTTCCAGGTGTATTTGCAGAACGAGGACGAGTTCCGCAAGACCCCCGAAGACATCAACAATGTCTACGTGCGGGGCGGCAACGGTGAGCGCATCCCGTTATCCGAGTTCGTGACGCTGGAGCGCCAGGTAGGGCCTTCGGTAGTGTCACGCTTCGGGGTGTACATCGGGGCGCAGTTCCAGGGCGGGGCGGCTCCGGGCTACAGCTCGGCGCAAGCCATCGCGGCCATGGAAGAAGTCGTGCTGGAAACGCTGGGGCCGAACTGGGGCATGGGCTGGACCGGTACCGCGTATCAGGAGGCCAACCTGGGCAATACCGCCATGCTGGCCATCGTGTTCGGTATCCTGATGGTGTTCCTGATCCTGGCGGCCCAGTACGAGAGCTGGTCCTTGCCGCTGGCGGTCTTGACGGCCACCCCGTTTGCCTTCCTCGGGGGGATTGGCGGTATCGTGCTGCGCGGGCTGGATACCAGTGTCTACGTGCAAATCGGTATGCTGGTGGTCGTGGGGCTGGCGGCCAAGAACGCGATCCTGATCGTCGAGTTTGCCGAGCTGCAGCGTAAAGAGCAGGGCAAGACGATTCGTGAAGCCGCGATCACGGCGGCCGAGCTGCGCTTCCGGCCCATCGTCATGACCTCGCTGGCGTTCATCTTTGGTACGCTGCCGCTGGCCCTGGCCACCGGGGCCAGTGATGTCAGTAGCCACCATATCGGCACCACGGTGGCCGTGGGCATGGCGTCCGTCGCCATTCTGGGCAGCCTGTTCATTCCCAGCTTCTACGCCATGATTGCCACTGTTTCTGACTGGCTCTACCGCAAGCGTCATCCTGAACGCAAGGAGGATGAACAGGCGGCGCTGGGGCACGATCAGGCCTGACCTGATCGCCAGCGATCCACCAGACGGGCACCCCACGGGGTGCCCGTTTTTTGTGGGCGTCGGGCCAAAGGCTGATACGGGTCAATGCCCGAGCTACTGACATGGCTAAGATGAGCTAAGCTGAAAGTGACCATCGTTTTAGCCTGAGTAGCACAATAATGGTCGACAATAGGCTCAGGCGAGAACAAGACCGGGCAGCTTGCCCGGAGGAGAACACGCCATGCAAACCTTCATGTCTGCTGCTCTGCAGTTTCCAACCATCGTCTTTGCCCTGTTGCTGGTGCTGGGCACGCTCTATTGGCTGCTGGTGTTGTTGCGATTGGCGCCGTTGGAGCTGTTCGAACGCGATAGCCTGCGCGATGACCACATGGCGAGCACGCTCGTCTCGCTGGGCTTTGCAGGCGTGCCGGCCTCGCTGGCGCTGAGCCTGCTCGTTCTATTGGCAGGCGCCATCTCGCTGGCCGTCGAACTACTGGTGCTACGCTGGCTACCGCTGGGCATGTTGAGAGTGCCCGTGGGCGTGCTGGTGCTGTGGGCTTCCTTTGCCGTTGCTTCGCCGCTGGCGGCCGCCGTGTGTCACGCCCTGCAGCGTGGGCTGCATCGCTACCCGCCGTTCCAGCGCCGTTGCCTGCTGGGCGCTACCGCGGTGGTGATCGAGCGAGACCAGCAGGGCGGTGCCACTGCTCGGCTGCTCAATGAGCCAAACAGCGTGGTGCGCTTGCATTGCAAGGCGGGGGATTGCCCCCAGCCGGGTGAGCACCGGGTATTGGTCAAATATCTGGCCAGTGAAGGGGCCTACCGCAGCGTCATGGAGCAGGACTACCTGGATACGCGGGTACGTCTCAACAGGCTGCGTTTGCAGCACAAGCATCACCCCAACGGCTACCCGACGTAACCAGTCCTATCTACCGCCTCTCAGGTAACGCCACACATCTGCCAGCCACTGGCTGAACGTGCCAGCTGGCTGGGCAGGTGTCGCCGTGGACGGCGCGGCTAACGGAGTCGTCAGAAAGCGCTGTATGGGTTTGACCTGCTGGGTGTCGTTGAGCATCGGCGCATGCCCGCAGCCCGGCACGGTCATGGTCACCAACGATGGCTGTGACTCGGCCATTTTGGGCAGCGTCTCGGCGGCCAGCAGAGCCGACGTTTCACCGCGAATGACCATGAGCGGGCAGCGAATCTTCGCCCAGTCGGCCCAGGTATCCCGGGGGGTGTCGTGGATAAACTGCTCGCCTATGCGGGGGTCGAAGTGGTAGGTCCAACTGCCATCGGGCAGGCGTCGTGCGCTATTGAGCGCCAGCTCGCGCCACTCCGCCTCGCTGGTGATGCCGAAGCTGGCATAGTGCTTGATCAGCTCTGCCTGCAGGTTGGCAAAGTTGTTGAAACGGTGGGTGACGCCAAAGTAGCTCGACAGCGCAATCAGCCCTTCCTTGTCGAGCTCGGGCCCAACGTCATTGAGGACCAGACGCGCAATGCGTGCTGCGTGTTGCTCGTCGGCGGCGATCAGCATACCAAGCAGCCCTCCCATGGAGGTGCCCAGCCAGTCCACCTGCTCCAACTGGTAGTGATCCAGCAGCGCGATGGCGACGGTGACATAGTGGCTGTAAAGGTAGTCATGGGCGGGAAACAGCGACCAGCTCGATAGGCCGCGCCCTGGGGTATCCGGGGCCAGTACGCGCCATTCGCTGCCTAACTGGCGGGCCAGGGCGGCAAAATCACCGCCGTGGCGAGCCAGCCCGTGCCAGGCAATCAGGGTTCGTTTGGCATCGGGGTTCCAGATACGTACCGCAATTTCCAGCTCACGCACGCGAACAAACTCCAAGGCATCCATACACGGCTCCTGTCATGGGGTGCCTGTAGTATAGATGCAATGCTGCGGTGCAGTAGAGCCTTTACTTGCGCATCATGCGGATCAGCGTATCGATGATTTCTGCGCCGCGCTCGGAGACAGAAAAAGCATCCGGCGTGCGCAGCCAATCATGAAACAGGCCACCGAGCGCGCACTGCATCAGGCGGGTGGCCGTTTCCGGGCTGATATCTTCGCGCATATCCTGCTGTTGCTGGGCCAGTTGGAACACCGGCAGCATTTCGTCGAAGCACTCTTCGCCGATTTCATCCTGCATGGCAATGGGGTTGATATCGCTGAAGAATTCACAGCGGTGAAGCAGGATCGACAGAATACGCTGATGGGAAGGTTGCTCGATACGCTGCAAGCCTGCGTGGCAGGCCAGGCGAATGGATTCCAGCGGCGAGACGTGTGGGTCGGCGTTATTGACTTCATCGATCAATGACTGGAAGGGCATGCGCACCCGCTCCACCAGTGCCATGAACAGATCGCCCTTGTTCTTGAAGTGCCAATAGACGGCGCCGCGGGTCAGCCCCGCATGGCGGGCAATCTGCTCAATCGAGGTGCGAGCAACGCCTTTTTCGAAAAACACCTCTTCAGCCGCATCCAGCAGCGCTTCGCGCGTTGCCGCAGCCTCCGCTTTGGTTTTTCTTGCCATGGAACCTCACCTCACTCTCGACACGTATGCGGCGTATTTTATATGAACTCGCCGGTTTTTTACATTCAAAAGTGTATGGTTGATCAGAGAACTTCATAGCGTGCGTTAACAAAGATGTCGGATAATGCTAAACAGAGTTTTCAGACATCAGGTTTTCCAACCCTTTAGCTACTGCACGATGCTTGATCGAGGAGTTGTCATGGCGCGAGCGCCTTTTACGCTAGCCGGGCATGAGGTGTTGCCCGGCCAGCGGTTACAGATCGATGTGCCGGTGGCACGCCTCTATACCCACACACCGCTGCATATTCCCGTCGAGGTGGTGCATGGCCGCAAGGAGGGGCCGGTCATGCTGGTCTGTGGCGGTATCCATGGGGATGAAATCAACGGCGTGGAAATAGTGCGGCGCGTGCTGCGCTCGAAGTCCATCAACAGCCTGCGCGGAACGCTGATTGCCGTGCCGGTGGTCAATGTCTTCGGTTTCTTGCAGCAGACCCGCTACCTGCCCGACCGCCGCGACTTGAACCGCTGCTTTCCAGGCAGCGAAAAGGGCTCGCTGGGGGGGCGTATTGCCGCGCTGTTCAGAGATGAGATCGTCGATCATGCGACGCATATCATCGACCTGCACACGGGGGCGATTCATCGCACCAACCTGCCGCAAATTCGTGCGCAGTTGACCCCTGGCAGCGAAACCGAGCGCATGGCCGATGCCTTTGGGGCCCCGGTCATTCTGAATGCCGAACTGCGGGAAGGCAGCCTTCGCCACTACGCGCAGAACCTGGGCATTCCCGTGCTGACCTATGAAGCCGGTGAGGCACTGCGTTTCGATGAGTGGGCGATTGCGCCTGGCGTCAAAGGCATCCTCAGAGTCATGCGCCGCTTGGGCATGCTGAGTGGCGAGCAGCGCCGCCGTACCCCCGCCCCCGCCGAGCTGGCCAATGGCTCCAGTTGGGCGCGTGCGCCTATCGATGGCATTTTACGGCCCCAGGTGCGCCTGGGGGCGCGCGTGGCCAAGGGCGAAGTGCTGGGCAAGGTAGCGGACCCCTTCGGCAATGATGAGGGCGAGGTGCTGGCCATGGCCGATGGCATCGTGATTGGCATGAGCCGCTTGCCGCTGGCCAATGAAGGCGAAGCGCTTTATCACATCGCTCGCTTCGATGAGATAGAGGAAGCCGAGACGGCCATCGAAAGCTTTCAATCCAGCCTGGAACCGCCTCCCGACTCCCTGTATTGAGCTTTTTAATAGCAAATATTGATCGCTTCAATAGCCAACGTTAAGGCGCCATGGATGGCGATATGCCTGCTTGTTGACTATACCTGTGGGGGAGCCAGCCAGCGCAAAGGCGAAAGCCTCGTGCGCTGTGGGCCATTTCCAACGACGCAACGGCGTCTGGTCGAATGTGACAAGGAGGAAGCGCCATGAGTAGCCACCAGCACCCCACCACCAATGAAGCCGGTATTCCGGTTGCCAGCGACGAGCACTCGCTGTCGGTAGGGGCCGATGGTCCCATCGTCATGCATGACCACTATCTGATGGAGCAGATGGCGGCCTTCAACCGTGAAATGATTCCTGACCGTCAGCCCCATGCCAAAGGCAGCGGGGCGTTTGGTCATTTTGAAGTGACTCAGGATGTCAGCCAGTACACCAAGGCTGGCTTTCTACAGCCGGGCAAGAAGACCGATGTGCTGATCCGCTTCTCGACCGTGGCAGGCGAGAGCGGAAGCCCAGACACTTGGCGGGACCCCCGCGGGTTTTCCATCAAGTTCTACACCGAGGAAGGCAACTTCGACATGGTGGGTAACAACACCCCCGTGTTTTTCGTTCGCGACCCGATGAAGTTTCAACACTTCATTCACTCCCAGAAACGCCGGGCTGACAACGGTCTGCGAGACCACGACATGCAGTGGGATTTCTGGACGCTGGTGCCCGAGTCGGCCCACCAGGTGGCATGGCTGATGGGAGACCGGGGCGTTCCTGCCACGTGGCGGCACATGAACGGCTATTCCAGCCATACCTATATGTGGGTCAATGAGGCAGGCGAGCGGTTTTGGGTGAAGTATCACTTCAAGACCGACCAGGGCATCAAGTGCATGACCCAGGAGCAGGCCGACCAGATGGCCGGTAGCGATGCCGACTACCACCGTCGTGACCTCTTCGAAGCCATTCAGCGGGGGGATCACCCTACCTGGACTTTGAAGATGCAGATCATGCCCTTCGAAGATGCCAAAACCTACCGCATCAACCCTTTCGACCTGACCAAGATTTGGCCCCATGACGACTACCCGCTGATCGAGGTGGGCAAGCTGACGCTGGACAGGAACCCCACTGATTTCCACAGTGAAATCGAGCAGGCCGCTTTCGAGCCCAACAGCATGGTGCCGGGCACGGGGCTGTCGCCGGACAAGATGCTGCTGGCACGGGCGATCTCCTATGCCGACGCGCACCGTGCTCGGCTGGGGGTGAACTACAAGCACATTCCGGTCAATACGCCCAAATGCCCGGTGCACAGCTATGGCCAAGGGGGCGCAATGCGTATTCGTCACGCCACCGACCCTACCTATGCACCCAACAGCAAGGGTGGCCCCAAGGCAGATGGGCAGCGCTTCCCGGAAGACGCTGTGTGGTCGACCGACGGGCAATTCATACGGACGGCCTACACACTCAGAAAAGACGATGATGACTGGCGCCAGGCCCACGCACTGGTGCGCGACGTGATGGACGATGCTCAGCGCGAGCGGCTGGTATCCAATGTGGTCGGGCATCTCTCGGGAGGCGTCTCTGAGCCGGTACTGGCCCGGGCGTTCGAGTATTGGCGCAATATCGACCAGGAGGTGGGGGAACGCATCGAGCAAGGCGTTCGCGAACAGTAGCCTCTTGAACGAAAACGCCCAGCGATCAGCTCGCTGGGCGTTTGCTTTGAGCAGCCCGTTGGCCGTCAGGCCACGGGCTGTTTTGTTGCTTGCTCATCCACTGGCGGTGTATCGGTGTCCGGCTCACGCACCAGGCCGAGCGCGTCATCGAGCAAGCGTAACCCCGCACCCTCTTTATGGGCGTGTTCCGACAGGTGACGGCGGAACCGGCGCCCGCCCGGGCAGCCCTGGAACAGCCCCAGCAAATGCCGCGTAATATGATTCAGCTTGGCGCCCTCATCCAGGCGCTGCTGGATATAGGGGCGGAAGGCCGTGGCCGCCTCCAGACGCGTGCGGGCCGGGCCGGGCTCACCAAACAGCTGCTCATCGACACCGGCCAGTAGCCATGGGTTCTGGTACGCCTCACGGCCTACCATCACGCTGTCCACGTGCTCCAGCTGCGCCTGGCACTCGGCCAGGGTTTTAATCCCGCCGTTGATGCCAATGTGCAGCTCTGGGTGGCTCTGCTTCAAGCGATGCACCCGAGGGTAGTTCAGCGGTGGAATGTCACGGTTCTCTTTCGGGGATAACCCCTGTAGCCAGGCTTTGCGGGCGTGAACGGTAAACACGCTGCAGCCTGCCGAAGCCACGATATCAATGAACCGTGCCAAATCGGCGTCTTCATCCTGGTCATCGATACCAATACGGCATTTCACCGTTACTGGAATCGACACCGCCGCCTGCATGGCCTTGACTGCGGCGGCCACTTTTTCGGGGTGGCCCATCAGGCAGGCGCCAATCATGTTGTTCTGCACTCGGTCACTGGGGCAGCCCACGTTCAGGTTGACCTCGTCATACCCCCACGCCTCAGCAATCGCAGCACACTCCGCCAACTCTCCCGCATCGCTACCCCCCAACTGCAGGGCAATCGGATGCTCCACCTCGCTGTACCCCAAAAAGCGCTCACGCGGGGAGCCGTGCAGCACCGCACCGGTGGTCACCATCTCGGTATACAGCAGCGCACGCCTGGTCAAGGTGCGAGCAAACGCACGGTAGTCTCTTGTGGTCCAGTCCATCATGGGGGCCACAGAAAACAACCTACCCCTGTCGGCACTGTTGTTGCTAATGAAATCAGTCATTTAAGAAATTCTGTAACTGTATGAATATACATATATATTGCCACCTGATACCGTTAAAAACCGCCCTCAGTGTACCGCCAGTGTACCTAGTGGCGGAGAACGCCCACTATCCAAAAATCCTGGTACACCAATAGCGAGTTTTCAGAAGCGGCAAGGGGAATGGCGGACTATTGTACGGAAGAAAGGCCATCCCTCACAGAGTAAAACGTGCAGCACCAACGCTCGGGCTCAGAAGTGGGCAGGCCAGGCCGAGGATTTCATCACCGTGCTATCCGGTGGAGAGGATGTCTTGTTTGTCCTGTGCAATACCGCGCAATATCAGCTGGCGAGCAGGGGCCGTCCTGGAAAGCACTTCAAGCTGTTGAATCCGCTTCATCTCGGCACATGCGAGCTTGTTGAGCTAGGCCATCATGGGCTGCTGGCAGCCTAGCGGGTTATAAATTAGCTTAGGGTTAATGGTGTTGCGAGGGTTCATGGGTTAGGCTCTGAATATCAAAGACGATGCATTTTAACCCGCAGTGCTCGTGCACACGTGCCAGCTTGCGCTGAAGGAAGGGCTCGTCAACGTGCAACGATTCGATGGACGGTACCTTGGCCGATGGCGATTGGGGGCTGGTGGATCGGAGTAACCGCGATCCGAAGCAGGAAGGGGTGTTCTTGCTGCTGGTGAGCGGCGGATTAAGCGGGTACAGCGACTGGCGGGCGGGGCGCTGTATCTGATTAGCGATAACGACCATTACCAGCCGGAAATGATCAAGCCGCAGGATATGCACGATGTGGAAATCTTGGGGCGGTGTGTGGTTCGGATTGGGCGGGTGGTTTGAGTTTACAGCGTATTGGTAGAAAAGCATTTCTTATTACTGATATGAATAATTATTAACAGCCTATTAATGCATGAATTTTAATTTGGGGTGCGATATGGCCAAATATCCTTATTCAAAAGAATTATATACAAGTGAGTTATTGTTTGATCCAGAAAACCCTAGGTTTCCTAGAGAGGTTTCGTCTGGAGCAGACAGCGTCATCTTAGAGAAGATGATTCGAGATGAGCGTGTTGCAGAGATTATGCAAAGCGTGGGGGTTCAAGGCTACTTTGAAGGTGAGCCATTACTGGTGGCGCAGGTGCCAAGTAGTGATGATTATTATGTCGTTGAAGGTAATCGCCGCTTAGCTGCTTTGAAACTCCTCAACGGAGAGCTTGAAACTCCAAAAAGACTTAAAAGTGTTGTTTCAATAATAGACGATGCGTCCGAAAAACCTAATAAAGTGCCGTGTATAATTTTTTCAGAGAGAAAAGATATCTTAAGATATTTGGGTTTTCGCCACATTACTGGGATAAAAGCTTGGGGGCCGCTTGCTAAAGCTAGATACTTAAAACAATTAAGAGAAGATATATATGCCAATGAGCCAGAAGATGAGCAACTCAAAATGCTCGCTAAGGAGATAGGCAGTAGATCTGACTATGTTGGAACTATGCTTACGGGTCTTGAATTATATGATAAGGCGAAAGATAGTGAGTTTTTCAATTTGCCGGGCATTAATGAAAAAAGTATCGAATTTACACTGTTAACTACTGCTATTGGTTATAGAAATATTTCAGATTATATTGGTCTTGATAGCAAAGTTGATACCCAGTGTGAGCATGTGGAAAAAGATAGACTCAAGGACGTGTTTTCTTGGATATATTCCCAAGATCAACAGGGAAATACTATTGTCTCTGATTCAAGGAAGCTTAAAGACCTTGCAGCTGTTGTGGCCAATCAGGATGCAGTTTTGAATCTAAAAAAGAAAGGAGATTTAAATGAAGCCTTTCTTATGACTGAAGGGCCGCAAGTTGCTTTTTCACAAATGCTTGAAGCGGCAAAAAAGCGGTTAAGTTTGGCTTATGAAACTTTGCCCGCGGTCAAAGAGCTCGATAAAAGCCACTACGAAGAAATTCAAAATATTTTCGAATTAACAAAAAGTATTCGTTTGGTTATTCAAGGGCGATTAGATGATGAATAATGGTATCCTGACAAAATTAGATTCTTTACCAAGGCTGCCTGACGTATTTGTATGGAGTGACTATATTGAACTTCGCTGCTTAGTTCATCCTGATAAAGCTTTTTCTCGCTCTGATTTGATGGAAACACAGGAAGAGATGACAGATACGAGAGATGACGCGGATGATATTTCAGATGAGGAATATGCCTATGATTTAGGTATTAAAGTTGATGATTTTCAACATGATGATATGTATCAATCTACTCCAGCTAAAAATGATCGTTTGCAACAGAAAACTTACGAGCGTTTTGTACATTTA
>NZ_LFGT01000012.1:27356-60243 GCF_002078115.1 Halomonas sp. BC2
ATTTACAGAGTAGGCTGAGGCATTATGGCGATGAGCTTTACCCCTTTTATTTCGATGAAGAACTCCAGTCAATTCACCTAAGGCAAGAGCTGAATGATTGGCATTATTTTTATTTGCAACTTTTAATATCTTCTGCGCTACGCTATTGCCCACGCTCTCGTCGTCATGAGCTAACGGGCCCATTTGAAGAAATTAGTTATGCCATATTCAAATGCTTAATGCCAGATGGCTGGGTGGTACATCAATTCGGTAAAGACAAGTCAAGTAGGTATGAAGGCCACTTGTACGATAAACTTTCACTTCTTGCACAAGATGTTTGGGGGAAGTTAGATACTAAACGGTCGCATTTTAATGAACGTGATCGAGGTGATGGTGGGTTGGATTTAGTGGCGTGGCACCCAATGTCCGATGACCGCAATTTAGTCCCTATGGCCTTTGCTCAGTGTGGTTGCACGGCTGAAGAATTTGGCATGAAAATGTTAGAAGCATCCCCTGGTAAATTAGCGCTACACCTGAAAGTAGGGTATGAATGGGCTTCTTATTATTTTATGCCCCAATCTATGCTTACAAATGACGGGAAGGACTGGTTGAAATATTCAGACTTTGCTAGAGCTATTGTTGTTGATCGCTTTCGTATTATCAAAATTGCTAAGCAATACGAAATTAATGTTAGGGAAATTATGAAGTCAGAAACAATTCAAGAAGCCCTTGAAACTTCTTTTTATTAATACCAAATGTTTGGTAGAGCCCGTGCTACTGCCTCAAAAAGGGGCGGTGGCACAGCGTTTCCTACAACTTTATAGCGCATGCTCATGCTGCCCGATTTATGTTCCGGGAAAACAAGATTTCCAAATCCCTGTAACTTGGCTGCTTCGCGATAACTAAATCGGCGAGCGGGTCCATCATGTATGAAACGCCACACGTTATGCTCAAGCTTCTCCAATGGAGGGCTCATCGGGTGCAGTGGCATGTGGCGCGGGTTGGCAACGATCGTTTTTGACTGTTCTTTCCAGCCGTTCCGGCGGTTTCTGGAGAGGTAGTACCAATGAAAATCGAGATCGTAAAACTCACCTTCCGGCCACTCAGGCATACCGCCAATGGCGTCTTCTATGGTGGCTTTAGCTTGCCCGCCTACAACGCCGTGGGTCGGCTGGGGGAATTCGTACTCAATTCCAAAATCGTCACGAAGCCCGACGATGAAAATTCTCTTTCGCTCCTGGGCAACGCCAAAATCTGCTGAGTTAAGCACTTGGAATGACACGTTATAGCCAGCCTCAGTGAACACGCGAAGCTGATCCTGAAGCAGGTGGGCGTAATTCTTACGCACCATGCCAGAGACATTTTCAACGATGAACGCTTTTGGCTTGATTTGGTACAGGGCACGGGCAAATTCGAGATAAAGGGTGTTGATTTGGCGACCAGCATCACGCACGCCGCCTTGGCTAAACCCTTGGCATGGGTAGCAGCCCACCAGTAACTCAGCATCAGGGAAATGTTCTATTCCACTTATGCTTCCAAGGCGGTAGTCAGTCTCTGGGTGGTTGTGCTCATAAACTGCCTTTGCATAGGCCAACACATCGTTGGCCATCAGCACATCAAAGCCAGCATTGATGATACCAGCGTCGGAGCCCCCGCAACCTGAGAAAAGTGACACTGCTGTTGGCATGATGTTGTCCTAAACCTTAGCTCCCTCACGGGATGGTGATATTCGAGAAGGTGGGATTCTAACGCTCCCTGATGGCGTTGGCACACCCCCTGTGCGTTATTTCTTCATTGCGTTCTTGCGTCGTAGCGTTATTTCACGCCATTTGAGTGCCTCACCAATGATGTGGTCAGCGCTCATTTTGCTGCCTTCTCATCCGTATACGCCTTCATGAGATCCCAGTGCGTCGTGGCTACGGTTCGCACAGCGTAGGCTCCAGGAGTCTTTTTTCCGGTAGGCCCAAGTGTGCCGTGCCTTGCCTTTTACTATCTGCCCGAGCAGTACATCCATGGTGCCCACATCTTATTGGCTGAAAGTGCCTTTCCATAACCCTTGTCAATGGCTGGTTTCTTATACAGTATAAGGCGTTAGGGGCGTGACGTGCCAATGCCATGGCACGTCGCCAAATGTGGAGCTAGCACAGGGCAACAGCATGCGAGTGACCTACCTAGGGACTGCCGTGGTGGGTGTGGAGCACCCGGAGGTAGCAGAGATAGATCGGCGAAAAATTCCGCCGGCCTGCTTTCTGGTGGAGATCAACGACGACGTGCCCCAGGTGGGCCATGGATGGAGGGCGACGTGCTGGTGGTGGACGAAGCGCGCTCTTATGGCCACGCCGATTTGGTGGTGGCGGAGGTAGAGGGCGAGTATTGGCTCTTCAAAACCCACCACGTGGGCAGCCGCTGCCGCTTGTTGCCGCCTTTGGGTGGGGAAGGGTGCTTTATCACGGCGACGCAGTTTCGTGGGGTGGTGGTGAGGCAGGCGCGGTGTTGGGCGGTGTAGACAATTTCTTACACAAGAATCAGCGATGGCTTACAGCTGCCTGGATGATTTTTTGAGATGATAAATCAGTCGCTTGGAAGCACGCGGGACGGACTCCGCCTCGTCAGAAGGATGCGGCACCGATATCCCCAGCCATGGAATGGCTGGGGGTTTTTGTTTGGGGCTTAGCTGGCTTGTTTGTTCCTGGCCAGTTCGGCCATGGCGACGCGGGAGAGAAAGCCAGAGCGGGTTTTGTCGCCGGGGTGGCGGGCGACGAAGTCGTCGATCTGTTTGACCAGGAGGTCGGGCAGGGTGACGTTGATCTTGTGGCTTTTGCCCAGGTACGGGGTGACGTCTATATCGACGACGGCCCAGATCCAGCCAGTGAAGTCGGGATTGTCCATGTGGTGTTCGATGGACGTGGCTTCGGGGATGGGATCGCCGTATTCAACGGCCACTTCCAGCCAGCCATCGATGGCTTCTTTGGCGTTGGCCAGGGCCTCTTCGAAGGTGTCGCCTGCGGAGTGGCAGCCGGGCAGGTCGGGCACGATGACGCCATAGGCGTGTTGTTCGTCGCCGCGTTCAATGGCAATGGGAAATAACATGGCTCACCTCTATCAGTGGGGGCAGCAGTGGCCAGCCTCATTCGAGGCCAGCGCTTTTCCTGATTCCTTTGACCAATCCCGTTTTCAGATCCTTTTTCGGATGTGGCACGGTGATGGTGCCGGGTTTGGTCGGGTGCCTGAAGTGGTGGTGGCTGCCTTTGACTCTGAGTAATGTCCATCCATCCGCTTCCAGTTCCTTGATCAGTACTCTGCTGTTCACCTCCTGCCCCTTTGTCGTTGAACATGGGGTTACTATAACCCTGCAATGTGAGCCTGTCAAAATTTATAACCCCAACAACCCTGTTTGCTGTTCAGAGAGCCAATGGTTTGTGTACCGCTACCGCCTCTCCATACGAATGCTGCAGGTATACCCCTGCTCCGTGAAATTGTGCGCGACCTCGCTCACCAGCCAGGCCGTGGCGTCGATCTGGGGCTTGAAGCCTGCGAGCGTGAGCGGTGTTTCGGGCAGTAGGTCGGGGCCGATGCGCAGGGCCAGCATCGTCGTGATGCTGAACGGCAGCAGGGTGGCGGCTTGCACGGTGAGGCGATCCGTCAGCGGGCGGCGTTCATCGACGCGCTTGCGAACGGCGTCCAGCAACGCTTTGCTGGGTTGGCCATCGGCTTCGCGGAAGAGAATGGTAAGCACGACCTCCACGGATTCCGGGCTGGCCACCGAGCGTGGGGTTAGTGACACCGAATAGGCTGGCGGGAATGATGGATGTTTTTTAGCTAAAAGCTAAAATTTTTTGCTGCTAATTCGCTGTTAGCTATAATGGTGGCAATGAAAACGATCACTTACCGTAAAAGCGCGTTGAAGGTGTTGCAGCGAATGCCGCGACCTGAGTCGAAGCGCATACAAGGCAAAATCAAGGCCTATGCGGAAGACCCGGAAAGCCAGCGCAACAATGTGAAGGCCTTGAAGGGGAGCGATTATATTCGGTTGCGGGTAGGCGACTGGCGGGTGATCATCGACGAGCATGGCGATGTACTCGACATCATTAACATCGGTGCCCGTGGCGGCGTTTATCAATAAAGTGCCCATAGCACTAGACAATTTACAGGAGGCTGCATGAGCATACCTCAAATTATTCAAACGCCCACGGGCGAGCGGTTAGTGGTTCTGCCTGAGCAGGAGTACCAGGCGTTGCTTGCGCGGCTGGAAGACCAGGACGATATTGACGCTGCCAACGCGGTGGTGGCGCGTGGTGAAGAGTCATTTCCTGTGGCGGTTGTGGATGCGCTGCTGGATGGCGTGGCACCCGTGAAGGTGTACCGCGAATACCGTGGACTACGTGCAGGTGAGCTGGCGGAAAAAGCAGGGATCAGCCAAGGGTACCTTTCCGAAATAGAGTCAGGGAAAAAAAGCGGCTCGTTGAGTGTGCTGACCCGTATTGCGACTGCTTTAGAGGTTGAACTGAGCGACCTTACCTAGCCATCCCTCTTTCCCTACGATAGATGAGCCGCACCCGCTGGGCGTACTCGACGCGGGGGCGGTCGCGGGTGACGCGATCTTTCAGGCCGCGCTGGTGGGTGGTGGCTTCTGGCGGCGACGCGCGCGAAGGCGTTCGATGGGGTGGCTTTTGCCAAGGGATGAAGCGATGTCGATATCCATAACCCCAGCAATTCCGCGTGTCCTTCAAAGCGTTTCTCAAGCCTGGTCTGATATTGGGTAAATGCTTGCATCACTTTGCGTTTTTTGTGGTCAAAGGCGGTATGGTAGGTATCCGCCAATAACAAGGGGAAGACGTGGTGATGGGGAAAGCGCTAGGTTACGCAGGAGCCGCTCTGCTGGGTGCGTTGATGTTGCAGGGTTGCAGTGGTCCCGAAGAGGAGGCGCCGGCAGAGGCGGTGCAGGTGGAAGAGACCTCCGCGGCCGAGCCAGTGGCGGAAGCCGAGCCCATCGAGCCGCTGGAGGTGGAGGTGTCGACCTCTGCTCAACTACTCTCTGACCGCCGATTGATGATTGCGGGCCAGACCAACTTGCCGGATGGAGCCCAGGTACAGGTCGTGGTCGAGCGTGAGCTGAGCCGAGTGCGCTGGCAGGCACGTACTCAAGTCAGGGAAGGGCAGTTCGAAGTCGGGCCGCTGGGTACGGGGAGTGGGTTGCCGGATGGCGGTTACGTGGTGCGAGTACAGCTTTCCGAAGCCGCTGTTCAGCCAGCCAGCGTGCGGGCACGGATTGGTGATCTGGGTGAGCATTTGGCGGGAGAGCTGGTCAGCCAGTCCCGCCATGGGTTGGGTCAGGTGGCCACCTACTCGCGGCGTCTCTTGATAGGCAGTGAACCAAGACGAACGCGCGACCAGGTGGACGTGTTTGAGGACAATTAGGGACGGGGAGGTAAAGATGCTTTAGGCAGCACACCAGTGGGCAAGCAGAACGGCATGGATCGAGGTGCTATTGGGCGCTTTTGTGTAGTGCTCAATGACGTATTGATCATCCCGTTGTACCAGGTAGTGCCCGGCCTTGTGGAACACGTGTGTCGGGCCGAGGAGCAGCAGGTCTCCCGCCGACGCTGGTGAAAAATCTGCTTCCTTGGCAGGTGTCACCATCACGCAAGGTGCTTTCCAGTCGATCTTCAACGGCAGGTGATGCGGCACGGTGATAGCAGTGGCCTGAACCTGTTCCCAGGGGAGGGGACCAGTATGGTTCAGGGTGAGCAGTTGTGGCGCGCTGTCTCCTTCCAATAGGGTAGCTAGCGAGCAATCCAGTGCGTCCGCGAGCGCCACCAGGCGTTCATGGCCGATCTGTTTGATTGCCCCAGATTCCCAATAAGAAATGGTGACATCCGACACGCCAACTTTACGTGCTAGGGCAGCTTTGTTGAGCTTGGCCCTAAGCCTCAGTTGCTTGATACGTGAGCCTAGCGATTCCATTTCATCTTCCTATCGATGAGCTAAATCAGCTCGTTAAGTGTACTTCCACCTATTAGGTGGCGCTCAGAACACGCTGTAAACGATGAGAATCGTTCGCATGCATGAACACGAATCATGGGTACTACACCATACTAAGCGATTGTGCTTTAACGCGCATCTTCCACACCGTGGACATTGAGCTTTGCTTATGACGTTTTTAAAGGAAACTCGTTCCCCTGAGGGTGCTGTTGGATATAGCTGGGGCGCGTATAATGTGGCGATGCATTTACCGCCACAAGGATAGATTGATGACCGTACGTACTCGTATTGCGCCTTCCCCGACTGGGGACCCGCACGTAGGCACGGCCTATATTGCGCTGTTCAACCTCTGCTTTGCCCGTCAGCACGGTGGTCAGTTCATCTTGCGCATTGAAGATACCGATCGGGTGCGTTCTACCCCTGAATCAGAACAGATGATTCTCGACTCGTTACGTTGGCTGGGGCTCGAGTGGGACGAAGGCCCTGATGTAGGCGGCCCGCATGGCCCTTACCGTCAAAGCGAGCGCGGCGATATCTATGCACAGTATGCACAGCAGTTGCTGGACGCCGGGCATGCTTTCAAGTGCTATCGCACCAGTGAAGAGCTGGACGAGCTGCGTGAATCCCGCAAGGAAGCAGGCCTGCACCTGGCCCTGAAACCTGCAGACCTGGCGCTGGATGCCGCCGAGCAGGCGCGTCGTGAGCAGGAAGGCTGGCCGTATGTCATCCGCATGAACGTGCCCAGTGAAGGCGTCTGCGTGGTCAGCGACATGCTGCGCGGCAGAATCGAGGTGGAGTGGGCGCAGGTGGACGCGCAAATCCTGATGAAGTCCGATGGTATGCCCACCTATCACCTGGCCAACGTGGTCGATGACCATTTGATGGGCATCACCCATGTGCTGCGTGGCGAAGAGTGGATCAACTCGACACCCAAGCACCAGCTGCTCTACGACTACTTCGGTTGGGAAATGCCCCAGCTCTGCCACATGCCGCTGCTGCGCAACCCGGACAAGTCGAAGCTCTCCAAGCGCAAGAACCCGACCTCGATCAACTATTATCGTCGCATGGGCTTTCTGCCTCAGGCCGTCACCAACTATCTGGGGCGGATGGGGTGGTCGATGCCGGACGAACGCGAAAAGTTCAGCCTGAGCGAAATGATGGCTGAGTTCGACATTCAGCGGGTATCGCTGGGTGGGCCGGTATTCGATCTGGAGAAGCTGACCTGGCTCAACGGCGTTTATATTCGTGAAGACCTGGATGACGATGCGTTGCTGCTGGCGCTGCGCGAGTGGGCGTTCAACGATGCCTATGTCAAGCAGATCCTGCCCCAGGTTCGCCCGCGGGTCGAGACGCTCTCGCAGGTGATTCCGCTGGCGGGCCATTTCTTCTCTGGGCTGCCCCCGTTGGAAAAGCAGGATTTCGACGCTATCAAGCTGGAAGACGAAGAGCTGGTGAAGCTGCTGCAATTCCTGGTATGGCGCTTCGAAGCCGTCAATGCCTGGCACAAGGAGGCGCTGCTGACGGAAGTCAAACACCTGGCAGAACACTTCGAACTCAAGATGAAGGCGTTTCTGGCGCCGGTGTTCATTGCCATTACGGGCAGTGCTTCCAGCACGTCCGTCATGGACGCCATGGCGATTCTCGGGTCGGACGTGACGCGGGCTCGCTTGCGCCACGCTATCGAGGTATTGGGTGGCGTA
Organism: Halomonas sp. BC2; assembly: GCF_002078115.1. NCBI lineage: Bacteria > Pseudomonadati > Pseudomonadota > Gammaproteobacteria > Oceanospirillales > Halomonadaceae > Halomonas > Halomonas sp. BC2. The sequence continues at coordinate 35,018 of NZ_LFGT01000012.1, forward strand.
TCGAAAAAGCAGGCGAAACGCTTCGAAAAAGAGTTCCGCGACCTGTAAACACTCGACCTGTACAGAGGGGCAGGGAGCGTCAGATGAGCGGTGAGCGAGATATTTGACGCTTCTTGCGAAAACAGGGTTGACGAAGGCGAGCGTAATCAGTAATATACGCTCCGTCTTCACGACATGTGGGGCCTTAGCTCAGCTGGGAGAGCGCAACACTGGCAGTGTTGAGGTCAGCGGTTCGATCCCGCTAGGCTCCACCATCATTAGCCCATGCTAACGATGTACCATGATGTAAAAAGGTAGATACGTCCCATTCGTCTAGTGGTCCAGGACACCGCCCTTTCACGGCGGGAACAGGGGTTCGAACCCCCTATGGGACGCCACCTTCTTCTGGTTTTTTGTATTTTCCCCCTTCAAAAAGTCTCGATAGCAACCCAATGTCGCGTTGCTTTTTCGGCTGCTTCCTGTTTGGCGTTTTAGCCAATTTATCGCTTTTTTTGTCAATATTGTGCTTGACTTGTCCACTTTTGCTCGTCTGGGCAGAGGGTTGTGCACAGCCTTGTGAAGACGTCCCAAAAAATCAGTGTCTTGGCTTAATTCCTTTAAAATCAATGCCTTATATTAGATCAAAAAATGACCAATCTAAGGCTGGGTCACTGTTCATGGCGATTACGGGACGTTTTGTAGTGGTTGTGAACAGGGTTATCCACAGATAGTGTGGAAAACCCTGATCCGGCTGTCAGCGCCAAAATGTCAAGCGCTATTCGCCTTTGCGGAGACGCTTCAATAGCGAAGAAGTATCCCACCGGCCACCCTGCATGCGCTGCACGTCGGCATAGAACTGATCCACCAGTGCGGTAACGGGTAGCGTGGCGTCCAGTCTGCGCGCTTGTTCCAGGCAGATGCCCAGGTCCTTGCGCATCCAGTCGACGGCAAAGCCGTGCTGATACTCATCGGCGATCATGGTCTTGTGGCGGTTCTCCATCTGCCAGGATCCTGCGGCACCTTTCGAAATCACCTCGATCACCTGATGCTGATCCAGTCCTGCCTGTTCGGCAAAGTGCAGCCCCTCCGCCAACCCTTGTACCAGGCCGGCGATGCAGATCTGGTTGACCATTTTGGTGAGCTGGCCGCTGCTGGCGGGGCCCATGAGCGTGACAGCGCGAGCATAGTGGTCAAGCACGGGGGCGACGGCATCGAAAGGGGCCTGTTCACCGCCGCACATGATGGTCAGCGCGCCGTTTTCTGCGCCCTGCTGGCCGCCGGATACCGGGGCATCGATAAAGTGAAGGCTCTGCTGGCGACAGGCGGCATCCAGCTCCAGTGCCAGGTCGGCTGAGGCCGTGGTGTGGTCCACCAGATAGCTGCCGGGGGCCATGGCCTGCAGCACGCCGTGTTCGCCGGTGGTGACCTGACGCACGTCGTCGTCATTGCCTACGCACACCAGCACCAGGTCGGCGCCCTGGGCCGCTTCGGCGGGCGTGGCGTGGGCCGTGCCGCCGAACTGATCGGCCCATGCCTGGGCTTTGGCGGCCGTGCGGTTATAAACGCGGGTGGTCAGGCCCTGCCTGGCCAGGTGTCCTGCCATGGGGTAACCCATGACGCCCAGGCCGATAAAGGCAACGGTAGTGATAGAAGACATAAAGCACCTTTGTTGTTGATGGGGGAGTGGTGTCATGAAGGGGTAGGCTGCACGCAAAAGGCCACCCGTGGGTGGCCTTTGTGTCGCTCAGTTATCGCCGTACAAGCCGCCGATTACTTCTTGGGGTAGTCACGCTGGTCATGACCAATGTAAAGCTGGCGCGGACGACCGATCTTGTAGCTTTCGCTGAGCATTTCGTGCCAATGTGAGATCCAGCCAATGGTACGGGATACCGCGAAAATCACGGTAAACATGTTGGTCGGAATGCCCATGGCCTTGAGGATGATGCCAGAGTAGAAGTCGACGTTCGGGTACAGCTTGCGCTCGATGAAGTATTCGTCTTCTAGAGCGATCTGCTCCAGGCGCTTGGCGATCTTCAGCTGCGGGTCATCGGCCAGGCCCAGCTCGGCCAGTACTTCGTCGCAAGTCTCTTTCATGACCTTGGCGCGTGGGTCGAAGTTGCGGTAAACGCGGTGACCGAAGCCCATCAGCTTGAACGGGTCGTTCTTGTCTTTTGCCTTGTCCACGAAGCGCTGAATGTTCTCTTCGGAATCGTCGCCGATTTCGTCGAGCATGTTCAGCACGGCTTCGTTGGCGCCGCCGTGTGCCGGGCCCCAGAGTGCCGCGATGCCCGCACTGATACAGGCAAACGGGTTGGCGCCGGTAGAGCCTGCCAGGCGTACGGTGGAGGTGGAGGCGTTCTGCTCGTGGTCCGCATGCAGCATGAAGATGCGGTCCATGGCTTTGGCGTACACCGGGTTGATCTTGTACTCCTCGCAAGGGTTGCTGAACATCATGTAGAGGAAGTTCTCTGCATAGCTCAGGTCGTTGCGCGGGTAGTTGAAGGGTTGGCCAACGTTGTACTTGTGCGACATGGCGGCCAGGGTAGGCATTTTGGCAATCAGGCGAATCGCGCTGATGACGCGGTCTTCTTCCTGAGTGATGTCCATGTGGTCATGGTAGAACGCTGCCAGACCACCGACCACGCCACACAGGATCGACATCGGGTGTGCGTCGCGACGGAAGCCCTTGAAGAAGTTGTTGATCTGATCGTGCACCATGGTGTGATTGCGAATGCGCGATTCGAAATCGGTGTACTGCTCTTTTGTGGGCAGTTCACCAAACAGCAGGGTGTAGCACACTTCGACGAAGTTGGATTCTTTTGCCAGTTGGTCGATGGGGTAGCCGCGGTGCAGCAGTACGCCCTTGCCGCCATCGATGTAGGTGATTGCGGACTGGCAGGAAGAGGTGGCCATGAAGCCGGGGTCGTAGGTAAACAGGCCTTCGGCGCCCAGGCCGCGTACGTCGATGACGTCGGGGCCAAGTGTGCCGGAATACATGGGTAGTTCGATCGTCTTATCGAGACCGTCTACCGTCAATGTCGCTTTCCTGTCAGCCATGATGGCCTCCTTTCGAGTTCGGTTTGGGACGTAAAGTCGTTGTTTCGCATGCCGCGCCGGCGAAAAGGCTTGCCCACTATAGAAGTGTGCGACATTTTGTCAATTAGCCGTAATGCTAGACATGCTTATACAGGATGTGTTGTTTTGGATAATAATTGTATATGATTAACTGGGATCTATAGTACCGAAGTGACAGAGGGTTGACGATACGTTAACAGGCTTATCAAACCGTCCATCTAATGTCACTATAACCATGCTGCATCGCAAAATCGACTCAGACCATTGGCTATTTTCTTGCACCATGGTCGAGTTAAGTCTGAGATCGGTTTGTCAGCAGGGGCTAAGGTTCTTATAATCCACGGCGCGCGACCGGCAGGTAGGTGGTCGTGCCCGACTTGGCAACGGCCGAGCCCCTTCCAGCAACCACCGCCCGCTCGGGTTATGCCCGACCGTCGCTGAGCGGGCCAAGAGAGTGTGTATAACGCCGTGAATAGCAAACGACCCGTAAACCTAGACCTGACTACGATACATTTCCCACTGCCAGCGCTGACGTCGATTACGCACCGTATTACCGGCGTGATCCTGTTCGTTGGGCTGATCTTCGCTTTCTGGGCGCTGGGTAAATCCCTGTCATCTCCGGCTGGCTTTGACGCTGTCAGCAATGCCCTGGCGAATAACGTCCTCGCCAAGTTTGTGGCCTGGGGGCTGCTGTCTGCCCTGGCATTCCACTTTGTGGCAGGCATCAAGCACCTGCTCATGGATGCCAACATTGGCGTGACCCTGGAGGGTGGTGTGAAAAAAGCACAGGCTACGGTCGTAGTCAGTGCGGTTCTGATTATTCTGGCAGGAGTTTGGGTATGGTAACCAACATCACGAGTTTTGGCCGTAGCGGTCTGTCCGATTGGCTGATGCAGCGGGTATCCGCCGTCATTCTGGCCCTTTACACGGTCTTCATCGTCGCTTACCTGCTGTTTAATCCGAACCTGGATTACTACACCTGGAGTGGGCTGTTCGAGCAAACCTGGATGCGTATCTTCTCGCTGCTGGCCTTCATTTCCATTGCAGCGCACGCCTGGATCGGTTTGTGGACAGTCACTACCGATTACCTCAAGTCCACTCGCCTGCGCGTGGGTGCCCAGACGCTGATCATTCTGGCCATCTTCGTATACCTGGTGTGGGGCATCCAAATTTTGTGGGGAGCTTGATTTATGTCTAACCTTCGTAGCCTGACGTTTGACGCCATCATCGTGGGTGGCGGTGGCTCTGGCCTGCGTGCCGCTCTTGAACTGGCCAAGTCCGGTAAAAAGACAGCGGTACTGTCCAAAGTGTTCCCGACACGCTCCCACACGGTTTCTGCTCAGGGCGGTATCACCTGTGCGATTGCCTCCGCCGACCCGAACGACGACTGGCGCTGGCACATGTATGACACCGTCAAGGGCGGCGACTATATCGCTGACCAGGACGCTGCCGAGTACATGTGTTCGGAGGGCCCCAAGGCCGTCTTCGAACTCGAGCACATGGGCCTGCCATTCTCGCGTTTCGACAATGGCCGCATCTATCAGCGTCCGTTCGGTGGTCAGTCCAAGAACTTTGGTGAAGGTGGTCAGGCAGCACGTACCTGCGCCGCCGCCGACCGTACCGGTCACGCGCTGCTGCACACCCTGTACCAGAACAACCTGAAGAACAACACCACGTTCCTGAACGAGTGGTACGCGGTGGATCTGGTCAAGAACGCCAACGGTGACGTGGTGGGCTGTATCGCCATGTGCATCGAAACCGGCGAAGTGGTGCACGTCAAGTCAAAAGCCACCGTGCTGGCGACCGGCGGTGCCGGACGCATCTACGCGTCGACCACCAACGCCCTGATCAACACGGGTGACGGCATCGGCATGGCGCTGCGCGCTGGTTTCCCGATGCAGGACATGGAAATGTGGCAGTTCCACCCGACCGGTATCTACGGTGCGGGCACGCTGGTCACCGAAGGTTGCCGTGGTGAAGGTGGCTACCTGGTCAACAAGGATGGCGAGCGTTTCATGGAGCGCTATGCGCCCAACGCCAAAGACCTGGCGGGCCGTGACGTCGTGGCGCGCTCCATGGTCATGGAAATCCTCGAAGGCCGCGGCTGTGGCGAGAAGGGCGACCACGTGTTCCTGAAGCTGGATCACCTGGGCGAAGAAGTGCTTGGCAAGCGTCTGCCGGGTATCGTAGAGCTGTCTAAAACCTTCGCTCACGTTGATCCGGCGAAAGACCCGATTCCGGTCGTCCCGACCTGCCACTACATGATGGGCGGTATCCCGACCAACATTCATGGTCAGGCGATCACCCAGGACGAGAGCGGTAACGACAAGATCGTCAACGGTCTGTTCGCGTGTGGCGAAGCTGCCTGTGTATCGGTACACGGTGCCAACCGTCTGGGCGGTAACTCGCTGCTGGATCTGGTGGTCTTCGGTCGCGCTGCGGGTATGTTCATCGAAGGCGCGCTGAACGAAGGTATCGAGTATCTGGACGCTTCCGAGTCAGACATCGAATTCGCCATGAAGCGCATCACTCGCTGGAACGAATCTGAAGGCGGTGAAAGCATTCCTGAGCTCAAGGCCGAACTGCAAAGCATCATGCAGAACTCTTTCGGTGTATTCCGTGAAGAGAAAAACATGCAGGAAGGTGTCAAACAGCTGGCGGAACTGCGTGGCCGCATCGACAATGCGCACCTGCCGGACAAATCCAACGCCTTCAACACTGCCCGTGTCGAAGCGCTGGAGCTGGACAACCTGATGGAAGTGGCAGAAGCAACGGCGATTGCTGCCCTTGAGCGTAAAGAGAGCCGTGGTGCCCACTCGCGCTACGACTACCCCGACCGTGATGATGTCAACTGGCTGAAACACTCGCTCTACTTCCCGGCTAGCAAAGAGCTGAAGCAGCGCGACGTCAACTTCAAGCCGAAAACAGTCGATACGTTCGAGCCGAAGGTTCGCACCTACTAATCTCCGCACCGACGAGAGGGAGACACCATGTCAAATCTTCAGGTATCCGTGTATCGCTACAACCCGGAAACCGACTCCGCGCCCTACATGCAGGAGTTCCAGGTCGATACCAAAGGTCGCGATCTGATGGTGCTGGATGTACTGCACCTGATGAAAGAGCAGGACAGTGGCCTGGCCTATCGCCGCAGCTGCCGTGAAGGCGTGTGCGGCTCCGATGGCATGAACATGAACGGCAAGAACGGCCTGGCGTGCATCACGCCGCTGTCGGACGTCGTGAAAAACAACAAGCTGACTCTGCGTCCGTTGCCTGGCCTACCGGTCATCCGCGACATGGTCGTGGACATGGGCTTGTTCTACAAGCAGTACGAGCGCATCCAGCCGTATCTGCAAAACGACACGCCAGCGCCCGCCATCGAGCGTCTGCAGTCGCCAGAAGAGCGCGACAAGCTGGACGGCCTGTACGAGTGTATCCTGTGCGCCTGCTGCTCCACGTCCTGCCCGTCGTTCTGGTGGAACCCGGACAAGTTCGTGGGCCCGGCGGGTCTGCTGCAGTCATACCGCTTCCTGGCCGATAGTCGCGACACCGCCACCCGTGAGCGTCTGACCAGCCTGGAAGACCCGTTCTCGGTGTTCCGTTGCCGCGGCATCATGAACTGCGTGGCGGTATGCCCGAAAGGTCTGAATCCGACCCGTGCAATTGGTAAAATTCGTGAAATGTTGCTCGCAGATGCGACGTAACTCATTCATCCTGTGAAAAAAAGCGACTACCACGTAAGTTGCATCACAAAGCTACTTAAATCGTGGCGCTTCGCTTGTTATCATAGGGGCTGTCATGGTGCGGCGACGCGCCGCACCATGGATCAGCCAAGTTTAAAAGCCGGTGCGACGAGTACCGGCTTTTGAGCATGAACTGGTAATGAAACGCGTCATCATACGTGTATGAAAAAGGGCTACCGGCCTCAGGTCGGCGCCGCCGGCAAACGTCCCGCCCCGCCGGCAGGGCAATAGCGATGTCGTTGCACGCATGCAGCGATGCCGATACCACCCCATCAGTGCAGGGTGACCGAGAGATGCAACAAGGCATAATGGAGTTGATGTGGCGTTCCTCTCACGTTAGTGGTGGCAATGTCCACTACGTGGAAGCGCTTTACGAGCAGTACCTCGCCGATCCTGATTCTGTCTCAGACGAGTGGCGCAGCTATTTCGATCAGTTGCCGCGTGCTGAAGGCAGTGCCTCCCACGATGTTCCACTAAGCCCCATTCGTGATCAGTTCTACCAGCTTGGCCGTGAAAGGCGCCCAGGCCGGGTAGTCGCCGCGTCCGACAGCGGTGAAAACAAAAAGCAGATTAAAGTCCTGCAGCTGATTAACGCGTATCGCTTCCGTGGCCATCAAAAGGCCAATATCGACCCGCTTGGTCTGCGTAATCCCACCCCCGTCCCCGACCTCGACCTGTCATTCCATCAGCTATCCAAGGCTGATCTTGATACCGAGTTCCAGACAGGTTCTTTCTTCCTGGGTGTTGATAAAGCACCGTTGCGCGAGATCGTCGATGCGCTGGAGCAGACCTACTGCCGCTCCATCGGCTGCGAAATCATGCACATCGTGGATACCGAAGAGAAGCGCTGGCTGCAGCGTCGTTTCGAATCGGTACGCAGCGCGCCCAAGTTCAGCGATGACGTGCGTAAGCACGTACTGGAACGCCTGACGGCTGCGGAAGGTCTGGAAAATTACCTGGCCTCCAAGTACCCGGGTACCAAGCGCTTCGGTCTGGAAGGTGGCGAGTCGTTCGTACCGATGATGGACGAACTGATTCAGCGTGCCGGTGGCTATGGCACCAAGGAGGTCGTGATCGGCATGGCCCACCGTGGCCGCTTGAATCTGCTGGTCAACATCCTGGGCAAGAACCCTGCGGATCTGATAGACGAGTTCGATGGCAAGAAAGTCATCGAGCGTGGTTCTGGTGACGTGAAATACCACCAAGGCTTCAGCTCCAACGTCATGTCGCCTGGTGGCGAAGTCCACCTGGCCATGTCGTTCAACCCGTCGCATCTCGAAATCGTCGCGCCGGTGGTGGAAGGCTCGGTACGTGCCCGCCAGGATCGCCGCAATGACGCTGACGGAAGCAAAGTGCTGCCGATCAACGTTCATGGCGATGCCGCCTTCGCGGGGCAGGGTGTGGTCATGGAGACATTCCAGATGTCCCAGACCCGCGCCTACAAGACCGGTGGCACGGTACACATCGTCATCAACAACCAGGTGGGGTTCACGACCTCCAACCCGGCCGATGCACGCTCCACCGAATACTGTACTGACATTGCCAAGATGGTTCAGGCGCCGATTTTCCACGTCAACGGCGATGATCCGGACGCGGTCATTCACGCCACCCAAGTGGCCCTGGATTACCGTCAGCAGTTCAAGAAAGACGTCGTCATTGACCTGGTGTGCTACCGCCGTCGCGGCCATAACGAAGCCGACGAGCCATCAGGCACCCAGCCGCTGATGTACGCCAAGATCAAGGACCACCCCTCCTCACGCACGCTGTATGCACAGCGTCTGATCGAGCAGGGCGTGCTGTCCGAAGACGACGCCAAAGCCATGGTGGAGGCCTACCGCGATGATCTCGTGGCAGGCAATCACGTGGCCAACGCGCTGGTTCAGGAACCCAACAAGTCGCTGTTCGTCGACTGGGCTCCCTACCTGGGCCATGAGTGGACCGGCAATGCCGACACCACCTTCGACATGAAACGCCTGCAACAGCTGGCAGCGAAGATGTGTGAGATCCCTGACGGTATCGAAGTACAGCGTCAGGTGGCCAAGATCTATGAAGACCGCCGCAAGATGCAGGCGGGCGGCATGGGGCTCAACTGGGGCTTCGCCGAAACGCTGGCCTATGCCACGCTGCTGGATCAAGGCCACCCGGTCCGGATTACCGGTCAGGACGTTGGCCGTGGCACGTTCTCGCATCGTCATGCGGTGGTGCACAACCAGAAAGACGCGACGACCTACGTGCCGCTGCAGAACATGGCTGATGGTCAGCCCCGTTTCACCATCCACGACTCCTTCCTGTCGGAAGAAGCCGTGCTGGCGTTCGAGTATGGCTACTCCACCACGGCTCCCAACGATCTGGTGATCTGGGAAGCGCAGTTCGGTGACTTCGTCAACGGTGCCCAGGTCGTGGTCGACCAGTTCATTTCCTCTGGTGAGACCAAGTGGGGACGCCTGTGTGGCTTGACCATGCTGCTGCCCCATGGCTACGAAGGCCAGGGCCCCGAACACTCTTCGGCACGCCTTGAGCGCTTCTTGCAGCTGTGCGCCGAGCACAACATGCAAGTGTGCGTACCGACGACGCCTGCCCAGATTTTCCATCTGCTGCGCCGTCAGGTGATTCGCCCGCTGCGCAAGCCGCTGGTGGTCATGTCGCCCAAGTCGCTGCTGCGCCACAAGGAAGCCGTGTCCAGTCTCGAAGATCTGGCCCATGGCAAGTTCCACATGGTGCTGCCCGACCAGGGCAACCCGGATGTCGAGAAGGTCACTCGTGTGATCATGTGCGCTGGCAAGGTCTACTATGATCTGGCCAACTGGCGTGCTGAGAGCGAGCGTGACGATACGGTCATCCTTCGTCTTGAGCAGCTCTACCCCTTCCCGAAAGAAGAGCTTCTGGAAGTGCTCCAGGCATATGCCAATGTGGAAGATATCGTCTGGTGTCAGGAAGAGCCGCTGAATCAGGGCGCCTGGTACTCCAGTCAGCACCACATGCGTGCCGTGGCCGACCTGTTGAAAGACGGCCTGGGTCGTGAGTTGAAATTCGCAGGGCGTCCTGCCTCGGCTGCTCCGGCAGCGGGCTACATGTCCGTCCACATTGAACAGCAGCGCCAGCTGGTGGAAGACGCTTTTAATATTTAAGCGTCCGCCAGGCTTAGAGAACATATAAGGGAAACGACATGGCTACTGATATCAAAGCGCCAACCTTTCCGGAATCCGTTGCCGAAGGCACCGTGGCCGCGTGGCACAAGAAGCCGGGTGACAGCGTCGAACGCGACGAGCTGATCGTTGAAATCGAGACCGATAAAGTGGTGCTTGAAGTCGTCGCACCGGAAGCGGGAATCCTGACCGACGTGATGGCCGAAGAAGGCGATACCGTCGAGTCCGAGCAAGTATTGGGCAAGATTGGTGAAGGCAGCGCCTCGGGCGACAGCGGTAAGAAAGAAGAAAAATCTTCTGACAACGCCGAGAAGGCCGAGTCCAAGGAAGCCGCTAAGCCAGCCGCCGGTGGCAAGCAGCACGACGTGAAGGCGCCCAGCTTCCCTGAGTCCATTCAGGAAGGCACCGTGGCGACCTGGCACAAGAAAGTAGGCGAAGCGGTCAAGCGTGACGAAGTGCTGGCCGACATCGAAACCGACAAGGTCGTGCTGGAAGTCGTGGCGCCTGCCGATGGTGCCCTGGCGGAAATCAAGGCAGAAGAAGGCAGCCAGGTTGAGTCCGAAGCGATTCTGGCAACCTTCGTAGAAGGCGGTGGCAGTGACCAGGCCAGCGCTTCTTCTTCCAGCAGCGCTTCCAACGACGCTGACGATGAAGGCGCCGATGAGAAGGTGGGTGACAAAGTGCTGGCACCGGCTGCTCGCAAGATGGTTGCCGAGCACGATCTGGACGTTTCCAGGATCGAAGGTACCGGCAAAGGCGGTCGCATTCTGAAAGAAGACGTTCAGAAAGCCGTCAAGGATGGTTCGGCCAGGAAAGCTGCCAAGTCCTCTGCGCCGGCCAAGGCTGCGGCGGCTCCGGCGGTGGCGGGTGAGCGCGAAGAGAAGCGCGTACCGATGACCCGTCTGCGCCAGACCATCGCCAAGCGCCTGGTTCAGGCACAGCAGACCGCGGCGATGCTGACCACGTACAACGAAGTGGACATGACGGAAATCATGGCCCTGCGTGCCCAGTACAAGGACACTTTCCAGAAGACCCACGATGTCAAGCTGGGCTTCATGGGCTTCTTTGTAAAAGCCGCTTCCGAAGCGCTCAAGCGCTTCCCGGACGTCAATGCCTCCATCGACGGCACCGACATCGTCTACCACGGTTATCAGGATATCGGTGTTGCCGTCTCCACCGACCGTGGCCTAGTGGTACCGGTACTGCGTGATACCGACAGCATGAAGATCGCAGACGTCGAGCGCAGCATCGTCGACTTCGGCAAGCGTGGCCGTGACGGCAAGCTGGGCATGGACGACATGATCGGCGGTACCTTCACCATCACCAACGGTGGCACCTTCGGTTCACTGATGTCGACGCCGATCATCAACCCGCCGCAGACCGCTATCCTGGGCATGCACAAGATTCAGGATCGCCCCATGGCGGTGAATGGCAAGGTCGAGATTCGCCCGATGATGTATCTGGCGCTCTCCTACGACCACCGCATGATCGACGGTAAAGATGCGGTAAGATTCCTGGTGACTATCAAAGAGCTGCTGGAAGACCCGGCTCGCTTGCTGCTGGACGTATAACGAAGCGCGTTGATCCGCCTTCGCTGTTGATGAAACGTTCTCTGCAATCGCACTTTGCCTCCTGCCCGGTTTAGATCAACTCGGGAGGGGGCAGCCAAGCTAAAGGAGCCAACATGGCTGACAAGTTTGATGTGATCGTTATCGGTGCTGGCCCTGGTGGCTACGTAGCGGCTATCCGCGCTGCGCAGCTGGGCCTGAAAACCGCCTGTGTTGAAAAATGGATTGGCAAGGAAGGCAAGGTCGTCCACGGCGGCACCTGTTTGAACGTAGGCTGTATCCCGTCCAAAGCGTTGCTTGAAGCGTCGCACAAGTTCGTCGAAGCCAAGCACGATTTCGACGACATGGGTATCGAAGCCGGTGACGTCACCATGGACGTCAAGAAAATGATGGCCCGCAAGGACAAGATTGTTAAGAACTTGACCGGCGGCATCTCTGGCCTGTTCAAGGCCAACGGCGTGACCGCCATCGAAGGTACCGGCAAGGTCGTATCTGGCAAGCAGGTCGAAGTCACCGATCTGGACGGCAACACCACCGCCTACGACGCCGACAGCATCGTCATCGCGGCAGGCTCCGTGCCGGTGGAAATTACGCCCACGCCGCTGACCGAAGGCCTGATCGTCGACTCTACCGGCGCACTGGAATTCCAGGAAACGCCCAAGCGCCTTGGCGTGATCGGCGCTGGCGTCATCGGCCTGGAGCTGGGCAGCGTCTGGAACCGTCTGGGTTCTGAAGTCACCGTGCTGGAAGCGATGGACTCCTTCCTGCCGATGGTCGACACCACGATTGCCAAAGAGACTCAGAAACTGCTCAAGAAGCAGGGCCTGGATATCAAACTGGGCGCCCGTGTGACCGGCTCCGAGACCAACGGTGAAGAAGTCATCGTCAAGTACACCGATGCTGACGGCGAGCAGGAAATCACCTTCGACAAGCTGATCGTATGTGTTGGCCGTCGTCCCTACACCAAAGGCGTCGTAGCCGATGGCATGGGCGTCGAGCTGGACGAGCGTGGCTTCATCTTCGTGGACGACCAGTGCCGTACCAATGTGCCGGGCGTTTACGCGATTGGCGACTGTGTACGTGGCCCGATGCTGGCCCACAAGGCCTCTGAAGAGGGCATCATGGTGGCGGACATCATCGCCGGTCACAAGGCCGAGATGAACTACAACACCATCCCCAGCGTCATCTATACCTTCCCGGAAGTAGCCTGGGTCGGCATGACCGAGCAGGACGCCAAGGCCAAGGGTATCGAAGTCAAGACCGGTAGCTTCCCCTTCGCAGCCAGCGGCCGTGCCATGGCCAACAACGCCACCGAAGGCAGCGCCAAGATCATTGCCGATGCGGAAACCGACCGTATTCTCGGTATGCACATCGTGGGTCAGCACGCCGGTGAGATGATCGCCCAGGGCGTGATCGCCATGGAATTCGGCTCCAGCGCCGAAGACCTGGCATTGACCTGCTACGCGCACCCGACCATGTCGGAAGCCGTACACGAAGCTGCTCTGGCGGTAGAAGGTCATGCCATTCACATGGCCAACCGCAAGAAGCGCAAGTAATTCGCTAAGCAACAACCAAGCGCCACCGTCAGGTGGCGCACCACTTTCATGGCGGCGTGGCAACTCGCCGTCATGAAAGCACGGGGATGACCAGCACCTGCAAGATGTTCTTCAGGGCGACTGATCATCGTTCGAGTCACATGCAACCAATGGCATGAATCGATGAACCTTCACGAGTATCAAGGTAAACAGCTGTTTGCCGATTATGGTCTGCCAGTGTCCAAAGGCTTTGCCGTGGACACTCCCGAAGAAGCAGTAGAAGCGTGCAAAAAGATCGGCGGCGACATGTGGGTCGTCAAAGCCCAGGTTCACGCTGGCGGCCGCGGTAAAGCGGGCGGCGTCAAGCTGATCAAGGACCCGGCAGAAGCCAAAACCTTCGCCGAGCAGTGGCTGGGCAAGAACCTGGTCACTTACCAGACTGACGAAAAAGGTCAGCCGGTTGCCAAGATTCTGGTAGAGACCTGCACCAACATCGCCGACGAGCTGTACCTGGGCGCGGTCGTTGACCGTACCACTCGTCGCGTCGTGTTCATGGCCTCCACCGAAGGCGGTGTCGAGATCGAAACCGTCGCCGAAGAGACGCCGGAAAAGATCCTCAAGGCCGAAATCGATCCGCTGGTCGGCGCACAGCCCTACCAGGCGCGTGAGCTGGCATTCGCGCTGGGTCTGGAAGGCGATCAGGTGAAGCAGTTCACCAAGATCTTCTTGGGTCTCTCCAAGCTGTTCCACGACAAGGATCTGGCGCTGCTCGAGATCAACCCGCTGGTGATCACCGACGAAGGCAACCTGCACTGCCTGGACGCCAAACTGGGCCTCGACAGCAACGCCCTGTACCGTCACCCGGACCTGCAGGCGATGCGCGATCCTTCCCAGGAAGATCAGCGTGAAGCCGACGCCGCGAAGTGGGAACTGAACTACGTGGCCCTCGACGGTAACATCGGTTGCATGGTCAACGGCGCTGGCCTGGCCATGGGCACCATGGACATCGTCAACCTGAGCGGCGGCAAGCCGGCCAACTTCCTGGACGTTGGCGGCGGCGCGACCAAAGAGCGCGTAGCCGAAGCGTTCAAGATCATCCTGTCTGACGACAACGTCAAAGCCGTTCTGGTGAACATCTTCGGCGGTATCGTTCGTTGCGACATGATTGCCGAAGGCATCATCGGTGCCGTTGAGCAAGTCGGCGTCAACGTGCCGGTCGTCGTTCGCCTGGAAGGTAACAACGCTGAATTGGGCGCTGAGAAGCTGGCGTCCAGCGGTCTGAACATCATCGCTGCTACCAGTCTGACCGACGCGGCTCAGCAGGTTGTCAAAGCAGCGGAGGGCAAGTAATGAGTATCCTGATCGATAAGAACACCAAGGTCATCTGCCAAGGGTTCACCGGTGGCCAGGGCACGTTCCACTCCGAACAGGCGATTGCCTATGGCACGCAAATGGTCGGCGGTGTTACGCCGGGCAAAGGTGGCCAGACGCACCTGGGCCTGCCCGTGTTCAACACCGTGAAAGAAGCGGTCGAGAAAACCGGCGCAGAAGCCAGCGTGATCTACGTACCGGCAGCGTTCTGCAAAGACTCGATCCTTGAAGCGGCCAACGCTGGCATCAAGCTGATCGTGTGCATCACCGAAGGCATCGCGACCCTCGACATGCTCGAAGCGAAAGTAAAATGCGACGAGCTGGGCGTACGTCTGATCGGCCCGAACTGCCCCGGCGTGATCACCCCGGGCGAATGTAAAATCGGCATCATGCCGGGTCACATTCACCAGCCGGGTAAAGTGGGTATCGTATCGCGTTCCGGTACCCTGACCTACGAAGCGGTCAAGCAGACCACTGACCACGGTTTCGGCCAGTCTACCTGTGTCGGCATCGGTGGTGACCCGATTCCGGGCTCCAACTTCATCGACATCCTGGAGATGTTCGAGAAGGACCCGAAAACCGAAGCGATCGTGATGATCGGTGAAATCGGCGGCACCGCTGAAGAAGAAGCCGCGGCTTACATCAAGGCCAACGTTTCCAAGCCGGTGGTTTCCTACATTGCCGGTGTGACAGCACCTCCCGGCAAGCGTATGGGCCACGCTGGCGCCATCATCTCTGGTGGTAAAGGTACTGCCGACGAGAAATTTGCTGCCCTGGAAGACGCCGGTGTCAAAACCGTACGCTCCTTGGCGCAAATTGGCGATGCACTGAAAGAAGTGACCGGCTGGTAAGCCGCGCACTTTTTCAGAGCGCTAAAAAAGGGCACCTTCGGGTGCCCTTTTGCATGGTGCTGCTCATGGCCTCGCCGACGCTTGCCGCGAGGCCATGCCGGGGTCAGGCGGCGGGTTTCGCCACTAGCGAGCGGGTCTCTTCACGGGCTTCCGTGAGCGAGACACGCAGGCTGTCGCCCAGTTTGAAGCGCTCTTCGCCTTCGATCTGAATGCGGCCCTCTTTATCGTCGATCACCACCTTGTCGCGGTCACTGTGCATCAAGGGGGCTGGCACGAAGGCCGTGGCGCCGTTTTCGATCAGACGCACCCGCATGCCGCCACGATTGATGGCCATGATTTCGGCCTCGAAGGTATCCTGGTTCTGTGCTGCCGGGGTCAGGTAGCGAACGTAGAGCCAATCTTTCACGTCACGCTCGGCCATACGGTTCAGGCGGCGGCGTTCGGTGAGCTGCTCGGTGAGCTGCTGGCTGGCCTCTGCCGGGGCCTGTTCACCCTTGAGCACGCGCTTGATCAAGCGGTGGTTGACCATATCGCCATACTTGCGGATCGGCGAGGTCCACGTGGCGTAGGCGGGCAGCCCCAGGCCGAAATGTGGGCCAGGTTGGGCCGACATGCTGGTGAAGCCCTGGAAACGGCGCAGGCGGGCATCCAGCCAGGCGTCGTCACGGCTTTCCAGTGCGCGCTTGAGCTCTTTGTAGTGCGCCAGCTCGGTGAGTGCTTCCTGGGCCACGTCGATCTCCTGACTGGCGAGGAACTCCTGAGCCGCTTCGGCTTTTTCGGGCTCGAAGGCGCGGTGCACGTTGAAGATGCCGTGGCCGATATGGCTGGCCAGGAAGTCGGCACAGCAGGCGTTGGCCGCAATCATCGACTCTTCGATCATGCGGTTGGCGATGCGCCGGTCTTCGGTACGCACGCCCAGCACGTTGCCTGCTTCGTCCAGATCGAACACGTAATCCGGGCGGTCCTTGAACACCAGTGCGTGCTCGTTGCGCCAGGCGGTGCGGGCTTCCGTCAGGGCCTGCAGCGCTTTGAGCTGCTCGGCAATCTCCTCGGCCGGTGCCCAGTCGCCCTGGCCTTCGATCCAGTCAGAGACGCGCTCGTACACCAGCTTGGCGTGGGAGGTCACGTTGGCGGCAAAGAAGCGGTAGTCGCCCAGGCTGCCGTCGGCGTTGATGTCCAGCGTACACGCCAGGGCCGGGCGCTCCTGGCCTTCCCACAGCGAGCACAGGTCATCGGCCAGCTGCTCCGGCAGCATGGTGACGTTCTGGCCCGGCAGGTAAACCGTGAAGGCACGCACACGCGCTTCCAGGTCGGCCGCGTGCTCCTCATCCACATACGCCGTGGGGTCGGCAATGGCCACGCTCAGCTGCCAGCCGCCTTCCGGACGCGCCACCACGTGCAGGGCATCGTCCATATCGCGGGTCTTCTCACCATCGATGGTGAAGAAGGGGCGTTGCGTCAGGTCTTCCCGAGTCAGGCCCTCATCGCGCAGCGGCCAGTCGCTACCGGCATCCGGGCACTCCTGCTCCAGCGCGTGGCGCGCCAGGGTGACACGCCACGGCACGGCGGGGTTGTCGACCTTGGCGACCAGCTCGTCGATTTGGGCAAAGAAGCCGCGATCGTTCTCCTTGAGCGGATGGCGCACCAGACGCGCCACGACCCAGTCGCCGTCGCCAATGCTGTCTTCGTCCAGGCTGTTCTTGATGCGGGCTTTCAGCACATTGCGAATCGAGGGGTGATCGGGCACCACTGCCAGGCGGCCTTCGCGCTTTTGCACGCGGGCGATGAAGCGGTCCAGGCCCGCTTCGATCAGCTTCTCCGGCTCGACGGATTTTTTGTCGCCGTTCTCATGAATCACGGCTTCGACGCGGTCGCCGTGGAGCACCTGCTTCATGGCAGGCGGCGGCACGAAATAGGATTCGCCGCTGTCGGTTTCAAGAAACCCGAAGCCTTTTTCGGTGGCTTTGATCACCCCTTCGGCGCGGGGAGTGGTTTCACGGATCTGTTGCTTGAGCTGGGCAAGCAGGGAGTTATTTTGAAGCATGTGTTCGATCAGTTGGCGAGAGTAGGGTGCCACTATACGGATTCCCGTTGGCTGCGCCAATCGTTGCCCTTGGGTAAGTCACGCCCGCTCAGGCGGGTCAATGACTTACCCGCTTGCGGATGAATCGGTTAAGCTGAGGCTCACTTCATGCGCCACGCCCAAGGAGCCTGTATGACCCCACGCCTGATTGTTTCCGACCTGGACGGTACGCTGCTGGGTAGCGACCACCGGTTACACGACAGCACGGTAGACGTACTGCGCGCCCTGGTGCAACAGGGTCACCGTGTGGCGCTGGCCTCGGGCCGTCATTACCACGACATGCGGGTGTTTCGTGAGGAACTGGCCATTCCGGCCCATTTGATCAGTACCAACGGTGCTTACACCCACGACCCGGATGACCGCTTGGTCAGCGCGTCTCACCTGGCACCTGAACATGCACACACCTTGATTCATCTGCCCCGGCCCCCGCAGGTGCGCCTGAGCCTGTATCGCGATGAGGGTTGGCATGTCGATGCCGAAGCGCCCCACCTGCTGTCGCTGCACGCCTCCACCGGGTTCACCTATGACGTGGTGCCGCCCGAACAGATGGACCGCCACGGGGTGGGCAAGGTGCTCTATCTGGGTGACCCCCAGGCGCTGGCCGAACTGGAGGCCCAGGCCCACGCGGCACACGGTGAGGGGCTGCACATCACCTACTCCACGGTGGACTCACTGGAGATCATGGCGGGTGGGGTGAACAAGGGCGTTGCGCTGGCGGCGCTGCTGGAGTCATTGGGCCTCACCGCCGCCGACTGCCTCGCCTTTGGCGACAACCTCAACGACACCGAGATGCTGACTCTGGCCGGGGAGGCGCAGGTCATGGCCAACGCCCACCCGGCGCTGTTCGACCGTGTGCCCGATGCCCGGCGCATTGGCCATCACGGGGAAGCGGCGGTGGCCCAGTGGTTGGCTGAGCGCTTCGGGCTGTCGGGTTAGTTCTGCCACCTTAGTCGAGAGCCGCTTGCGGTAGCGACAGCGCTCCACCATCATCTAGCCCCTAAAACGATAACAACCCAGGGGCGCTTTCCACGATGACAACCACGCCTGCGACCTTGATGGTGGTCGATGATGACCCGGAAATCCGCGAGCTGCTGGCGGATTATCTGGGGCGCCACGGTTATCGGGTGTTCACGGCCGAAGGGGCGCAGGCGCTCTATCAGCAGCTTGCCGAGCAGACGCCGGATTTACTGATCGTCGATGTGATGATGCCGGGGGATGATGGCTTTACCATCTGTCGCGAGTTGCGCAAGCACAGCGACCTGCCGATCATCATGCTCACCGCCAGTGCGGACGATACCGACCGTATTCTGGGGCTGGAGCTGGGCGCCGACGACTATCTTGGCAAGCCCTTCAACCCCCGTGAGCTGCTGGCGCGTATCAAGGCCGTGCTGCGTCGAAGCCGCACGGCAGTGGGCCCTCAGGAGGCTCGCTGGGTGCGCTTTGGCGAGTGGCAGCTGGACCGCATGACCCGTGAGCTGGTGGACCAGGCGGGCGAGCGTACGGCTCTGTCAGGTGCCGACTTCCAGCTGCTTCAGGTGTTTCTGGAACGCCCCGCCCAAGTCATTACCCGTGACGACCTGTACGCCTTGACCCGGGGCCGAGACGCCCCGCCTCTGGACCGTTCCATCGACGTGCACGTGTGTCGGCTACGCCAGCGGCTGGGTGAAGATGCCCAGCACTCGCAGCTGATTCGTACGGTGCGCGGGGCGGGCTACGTGTTGACCGCTCAGGTAGACACCACCCTGTGAAGCGCTGGCGACGCTGGCTACCCGCCAGCCTGCGCGGCCGTTTCGTGATCATCATGATTGCAGGGGTACTGGCCGCCCAGGTGGCCAGCTACGCGATCTGGACCTCGCAAATGCGCGCCAGCCAGCTGGAGCAGCTCGATGAGCTCTCCAGCAACATGGCCTTCAGCATTGCGTCCACCATGCGCTTTTTTCGTTCGCTGCCGGTGGACTATCGCCATATCGTGCTCGACCAGCTGCGCAACATGGGAGGCACGCGCTTTTTTGTCAGCGTCAACCAGCGGCGCATCCCCGTGGAGGACATTGGCAGCGGTCCCGAAAAAGCGGTGGTGGTGAACAATGTCCACACGATCCTCACCCAGCAACTGTCGATCGACGATGTCGTAGTGGAGTTCTCCCGCCCCGAGACCCTGCGGGTATTCAATAATGAAGTGCTGCTCTACGACCTGCCGCCGCGCTGGGGCCAGCACAGCCTGCTGATGGAGCCGCTGTCGCCGCCCATTCTGGTGGTGCAACTGGAGCTGGCCCCGGATACCTGGCTCTACGTGGCGACCCTGCTGGGCGTACCGGACATTTTCAGCGGATACCGCTGGCTCTCTGAAGAGCGTCTGCTGGCGGGGCTGGTGGTACTGCTGACCGTGCTGGCGCTGTCGCTGTTGGGCATCACCAGCGTGACCCGACCATTGGCACGGCTGTCGCGTGCAGCCCGTCGGCTGGGCGATGATCTGGACAGCCCGCCGCTGAGAGAGAGCGGCCCCAAAGAGGTGGCAGCCACCGCTGTTGCCTTCAACCGCATGCAGCGGCGTATTCGTGAGCAGGTAGAAGAGCGTGAACGGCTCTTTTCGGCGATTTCCCACGACCTTAAAACGCCCATCACCCGGCTGCGCTTGCGGGCCGAGATGCTCGATGACCCGCAGCAGCGAGAGCGCTTCTGCGCCTCACTGGATGAACTGGCGGAGCTGGTCAAGGGCGCGCTGGCCTCCGTGAAAGGGCTGGATCTCCACGAAGAGCCTGAACCCACTGACGTGACGGCGCTTCTCGAGGCGTTGGCAGACGAGCTGCGTGTGCAGGGGAGCGACGTGCGGATCAGTGGCCAGGTGCCGCCGCTGACCGTCAAGCCGCTGGCCATGAAGCGGTGCCTGGCGAACCTGCTGGAGAATGCCGTGTTCTACGGCCAGCACGCCAACGTGGTATTGGAGGAGCAGGCGGGTGAGGTCAAGGTTCAGATTCATGATCGTGGCCCCGGTATCCCGGCGGAACAGAGGGAGCGGGTGTTCTCCCCCTTCGTACGCCTGGAAGCTTCGCGCAGCCGCCATACCGGGGGCAGTGGGCTGGGCCTGGGCATTGCGCGGCACATTGCTCGTGCCCATGGCGGCGACATTCGCTTGGCCAACCACCCCGCAGGGGGCCTCGTGGCCACCTTGACCCTGCCGCGCCAACCCACCGTGACAACCCTGTAAGCCTGACTATTACAAGGTTGTAATACTATGCAGGATTCGGTAACTCCCGTTGTGACCTAGGGTGACGTACTCTGCCATGAGCCGCTGCCTGCCAGTTGGGTTGTGCAGGTAGCGCGGCACTCTGTGTTCTTCATGACACCTCATAACAACAACAGCAGGAGCTATCTCATGCGTATTCCCTCACCCGTCTTCAAAAAATCTGCCCTCGCGCTGGCCCTGGCGGCTGGAACGGCCTTGGCAAGTACGGCCCAGGCCAGCGAGGTGGAAGTGCTGCACTGGTGGACCTCCGGCGGTGAAGCTCGCGCCGCCAACGTGCTCAAGGAGCTGCTTGAAGCCGAAGGCTATGGCTGGCAGGATTTCGCCGTGGCCGGGGGCGGCGGTGAAACCGCCATGACGGTGCTGAAGTCTCGGGCCATGTCGGGCAATCCGCCCTCGGCTGCACAAATCAAAGGGCCGGAAATTCAAGAGTGGGGCGAGCTTGGCCTGCTGGGTGACTTGAACGACGTCGCCGAGGCCGAAGGCTGGAACGACCTGCTGCCGGGCATCGTGGCCGATATCATGCGTTACGACGGCCAGTACGTGGCCGTCCCCGCCAACGTGCATCGGGTCAACTGGCTGTGGGCCAACCCGGACGTGCTGGAGGCCGCAGGTGTCGAGATGCCCACCACGCTGGAAGAGCTGTTTGCTGCCGGAGAAGCAATCCGTGAAGCGGGCTTCGTGCCGCTGGCCCATGGCGGCCAGGCGTGGCAGGACGCCACCGTGTTCGAAAGCGTAGTGCTGGGCAGCCAGGGCACCGAGTTTTATCAGCAGGCGCTGGTGGAGCTGGACCCGGAAGCCCTGGGGGGCGAGCAGATGGTTGCCGCACTGGAAGATTTCAAACGCCTGCGTAGCCTGATGGATGAAGGCATGCCGGGGCGCGACTGGAACATTGCCACGGCCATGGTGATCGAGGGAGCCGCCGGTTTTCAGCTGATGGGCGATTGGGCGAAAGGCGAGTTCACCGCAGCGGGCCTGACGGCGGGAGAAGATTATCTGTGTGCTGCCGCCCCGGGTAGCGAAGACGCCTTTACCTTCAATATCGACAGCCTGGCCATGTTCCGCGTCACCGATGACGAGGAGCGGGATGCCCAGCACACGCTGGCACGGCTGGTACTGGAACCCACCTTCCAGGAAGCCTTCAACCTGGCCAAGGGGTCCATCCCCGCGCGGCCTGACCTGGACATGAGCGACTTCGACAGCTGCGCACAGCAGTCGCTGGCAGATTTCCAGCGTACTGCCGAGCAGGGCGGGCTGGTGCCCAGCATGGCCCATGGCATGGCCGTACGTGCGGATGTGCAGGGCGCCATCTTCGATGTAGTGACCAACTACTTCAATGACGCCAACATGCCCGCCGAGCAAGCCGCCCAGCGGATGGTCAGCGCCGCCCAGGCGGCGGCCTTTTGATCACGTCACCCTGACGCGAAGCGCCAAACGCGCTTGACCTTGGTGATCGGCGCTGCCGCAATGGCGGCGCCGACGGATGACGGGTGAGGAATTCCCATGACGAAACCTACTACGCGTGCCGCGTTGCCGCCCACGGCGTCCGGTCGGCTACAGGCGTGGCTGCCGAAGCTGGTGCTGGCGCCCTCTGTCGCGGTGTCGCTGTTCTTTGTCTATGGCTTCATGCTATGGACGTTCGTGCTGTCGCTGACCAACTCACGCATGCTGCCCAGCTACCAGTTCGTCGGATTCGGCCAGTATGCCCGGCTGATGGCCAACGAGCGCTGGTGGGTCGCCTCCACCAACCTGATGGTATTTGGCGCGCTGTTCATACTGATCTGCCTGGTGCTGGGAGCGCTGCTGGCCATTCTGCTGGATCAGAAGATTCGCCAGGAAGGCGCGCTGCGCACGGTCTATCTCTACCCCATGGCGCTGTCGTTCATCGTCACGGGGGTGGTATGGAAGTGGCTGCTCAACCCGCAGCTGGGCATTCAAGCCATGGTGCGCAGTTGGGGCTTCGAGTCGTTTCGCTTTGACTGGATCGTGGACCCCAATATGGCCATTTACACCCTGGTGATTGCCGCCGTCTGGCAGGCCTCCGGGTTCGTGATGGCGCTGTTTCTGGCGGGGCTGCGTGGTATCGACGACAGCATCGTCAAGGCCGCCCAGCTCGATGGGGCCAGCCTGCCGCGCATTTATTGGCGGGTGGTGATGCCCTGCCTGCGTCCGGTGGTGTTCAGCGCGGTGATGATTCTGGCGCATATCGCCATCAAGAGTTTTGACCTGGTGGTGGCGCTCACCGGCGGTGGCCCGGGCTATGCAACGGACCTTCCGGCCACGTTCATGTATACCCATGCGTTCAATCGGGCGCAGATCGGGCTGGGGTCGGCCAGCGCCATGCTGATGCTGGGGGGCGTGCTGGCCATCCTGATTCCGTACCTCTACTCCGAATTGAGGAGCCGCAAACATGGCTAACGTGATTCGTCGCCAAACGCTGGGCGCGCGGCTGCTGCGCGGGGTGCTTTATGGCGTGTTGGCATTGGCCGCCCTGTTTTACATTCTGCCGCTGGTGGTCATGCTGATGACCTCCATCAAGCCACTCAGCGAAATCAGCGCAGGCACCTTGCTGTCGCTGCCGCAAAACCCGACGCTCGAACCCTGGGCTAAAGCCTGGGGCGAGGCGTGTACCGGCATGCGCTGCGAGGGTGTGGGTGGCTACTTCTGGAACTCCTTTGCCATCGTCATTCCCGCCGTGCTGATCTCCACCGCCGTGGGCGCGCTGAACGGCTATGCGTTGACCAAATGGCGCTTCAAGGGCTCTGAACTTGTCTTCGCGCTGATGCTGTTTGGCTGCTTCATTCCGTTTCAGGTGGTGCTGCTGCCCATGGCGCAAACCCTGGGCTGGCTGGGGCTTTCCAGCTCGCGGGCGGGCTTGATCCTGGTGCATGTGGTATTCGGTATCGCCTTTACCACGCTGTTTTTCCGCAACTTCTACGTGGGCATTCCCAACGAGCTGGTGTCCGCGGCCAAGCTGGACGGGGCTGGGTTCTTTCGTATTTTCTGGCGCATTCTGCTGCCGGTCTCGGCGCCGATCATCGTGGTGTCGGTGATCTGGCAGTTCACCCAGATCTGGAACGACTTCCTGTTCGGTGTGGCGTTCTCTTCCCATAACACTCAGCCGGTCACCGTGGCCTTGAACAATCTGGTCAATACCTCCACAGGGGTACGTGAATACAACGTCGACATGGCCGCCGCCATGATTGCCGCGCTACCGACGCTGGTGGTCTACGTGCTGGCGGGCAAATACTTCGTGCGTGGGCTCACGGCAGGCTCCGTAAAGGGCTAATAACAATCAGGTGCATGGCAAGCGCAGGTAAAGGTCAGCATCACCCCGTAGCGGGGGTCTTTCGCCAGGACGGCGAAAGTAGCGCCCAGGGAAGGGTTTACAGCGCCCCCGCGAAGGGGTGATCTGACCGGTGCCAATGTGCTTATTGCCAGCCCCCTTGGAACAGGATTTTGATCATGGCAGCGTTAGAAATTCACAACGTACGCAAAGAGTTTGGCAGCGAACGGGTGCTGAAGGATGTCAGCATCTCCATCGACTCCGGCGAGTTTTTGATTCTGGTGGGGCCGTCCGGGTGTGGTAAATCCACCCTGATGAACGCCATTGCCGGGCTAGAACCCGTCACCAGCGGCAATATCTATATCGACGGCGAGGACGTCACCTGGCGGACCCCCGCCGAGCGCGATATTGCCATGGTGTTCCAATCCTACGCCCTCTACCCCAGCATGACCGTGCGCCAGAACATCAGCTTTGGCCTGGAGATGCGCAAGGTGCCCAGGGCCGAACGGGAAGCCGCCGTGGAGCGGGTGGCCGACCTGCTGCAGATTTTCCCACCTGCTGGATCGCAAGCCCGCTCAGCTGTCCGGTGGCCAACGCCAGCGGGTGGCCATGGGGCGCGCGCTGGCGCGGGAGCCCAAGGTCTACCTGTTCGACGAGCCGCTCTCGAACCTGGACGCCAAGCTGCGGGTAGACATGCGGACCGAGATCAAGAAGCTGCACCAGCGCTTGGGCACCACCATCGTGTACGTCACCCACGACCAGGTAGAGGCCATGACCCTGGCCGACTGCATCGCGGTGATGCGCGATGGGCATATCTTGCAGTTGGGTAGCCCCGACGAGGTCTATAACAACCCCGTGGACATGTTCGTGGCGGGCTTCATGGGCTCGCCGTCGATGAACTTCATCCGTGCCACGCTGGTGGCGGCCGGGGAGGGTTACGCCCTACGCATTGCCACGCAGAGGGAGGCTGATCTGCTGCTGCCGTGGCCTGCCTCTCGCCATTCGCCAGGGCTGGTCGAACGGCTGGAAAAATCGGTCATTCTGGGCCTGCGCCCGGAGCATTTCAGCGAAGAGGACCTTAGGCTCGCCGAGCAGGCGGAAGGCACCCTGCTGGAGGCCACGGTGAGCGTGGTAGAACCTACCGGGGCAGACATTCTGCTGCGCCTGCCGTTGGGCGAGCAGGAGATCACCGTGCGGGTCGGCCCCAAATGCCCGGTCGCACCCGGCGAGCGTTTGGCACTGCGGGTGGATATGTCCCGGGCGGTACTGTTCGATGCCGACACCGAGCAGCGGCTGGCCTGAACCGCTGCCTGACGCGCTGTGACAGGCTCACTCCCTGTGCCGCGTGGTG